>NZ_NEIQ01000073.1:0-682 GCF_002112765.1 Pseudomonas sp. B6(2017)
ATTGTTATCGCCGTGGTCACGCAGCAGGGACAAACGGTCAACTCCAGCCAAAGTGCGCCGACCATCGTCAAGCTGGCGCGGCTGGATATGATGACCATCAAGGCGCAGATCTCCGAAGCCGACATCACCCGCATTTCGCCGGGACAAAAGGCTTACTTCACTATTTTCTCCGATCCGGATAAGCGCTACGACGCCACGCTGCGCACCATCGAGCTGGCACCGGAATCGGTGATGAAAGACGACTCGCTCGCCGGCACCAGCTCCGCTTCCGGCTCCGGCACCTCGAACGCCTCGGTCTATTACAACGCGCTGCTGGACGTGCCAAACCCGGAAAACCGCCTGCGCATCGCCATGACCGCGCAGGTGTCCGTGCTGCTCGGCGATGCGAAGAACACCCTGCTGGTGCCGATCCAGGCGGTGCATAAAATCGATGGCAAAGAGCAGCAGGTGCAGGTGCTGACCCAGGACCAGCGGTTGGAAACGCGCAAAGTGACCACCGGCATCACCAACAATGTCGACATTCAGATCCTCAGCGGCCTGAAAGCCGGTGAAACCGTGGTGCTGTCGCAGCCTGCCGCCAAATCGGCTGAGGATGGCATCTTCCTGTGAACGCGATCATCGAACTAAAAGGCATCAGCCGAACGTACACCAACGGCGGTCAAGCGTTAACGGTGTTGAAAGA
>NZ_NEIQ01000074.1:0-666 GCF_002112765.1 Pseudomonas sp. B6(2017)
ATAGGTCGCACTGTAGGTGCCGGCGGCGCCGGTCTCGATCCAGTTCCCGCTCAGCACGGCGTTGGCCGCCGTGACCGCCTCCTTCAGCGCACCGGCCTGAAGGCGGCGCTGAAGCTGGGCGGTGTCAATGCCAGCTCTGCAGCCTACGCCATTACGGCGGGGGCGGTGACGTCGGCCACGCTGACGGTGGACAAGGCCAGCTACGTGGCGGGCAGTCCTCTGGTGGTGACGGCGACGCTGAAGGATGCGCAGGGTAACCCGGTACCGGCGCAGGCCGGTGCCGGCCGTGGTCGCGGTATAGGTCGCACTGTAGGTGCCGGCGGCGCCGGTCTCGATCCAGTTCCCGCTCAGCACGGCGTTGGCCGCCGTGACCGCCTCCTTCAGCGCACCGGCCTGAAGGCGGCGCTGAAGCTGGGCGGTGTCAATGCCAGCTCTGCAGCCTACGCCATTACGGCGGGGGCGGTGACGTCGGCCACGCTGACGGTGGACAAGGCCAGCTACGTGGCGGGCAGTCCTCTGGTGGTGACGGCGACGCTGAAGGATGCGCAGGGTAACCCGGTACCGGCGCAGGCCGGTGCCGGCCGTGGTCGCGGTATAGGTCGCACTGTAGGTGCCGGCGGCGCCGGTCTCGATCCAGTTCCCGCTCAGCACGGCGTTGGCCGCCGT
>NZ_NEIQ01000075.1:0-636 GCF_002112765.1 Pseudomonas sp. B6(2017)
GAGCCGCTGCCGAAGTTGGTGCTCCTCGGATCGGACGACGAGGCCGGGCAGCGTTTGTCCCTGGGGCTGCGCCGGGCCGGGATCGAGCATGCCCGGGTGCGAGACGGCGCCGAATTGCGCTTGAACGGACAGCCGACGCTGGTGCTAGTGCTCGGCAGCGTACCGGCAGACGATGAGGCGTTGTCGGATGCGGTCGAGGCCAATGCCTGGCGCCTGCTGCAAGCTACACAGCAGGTCCAGCGCCTGGCCCTGGAGCAGCCATCCCTGCGCCTGGGTTGCGTGACCTTCGGAGTCAAGGCCATGGCCAACCGGACCGCCCTGGCCCAGTCGCCGCTGTGGGGCGTGGCGCGGATTGTCGCCGGCGAACAGCCAGGCCTCTGGGCAGGCTTGATCGACATCGATCCGGCAGCCTTGAACAGCGATAGCACCTTCGGCCTGCTACGAGGCGCCCTGGGGCACAAGAGCGAGGATGTGCTGGCCATCGGTACCCAGGCCTGCCAGGTCCTGCGCTTGCAGGAGGCAGTCGCGCCAGGCCCTAAGGGCAAGCCGCAATGCGTTCCGGACGCCACCTACGCCATCACCGGCGGCTTCGGCGCCCTGGGCCTGCAGGCCGCCCAGCACCTGGTGAACCAGGGT
>NZ_NEIQ01000006.1:0-380533 GCF_002112765.1 Pseudomonas sp. B6(2017)
GCGCAACACCACCCCACGCCCGCCATTGATCTCCACCTCCTGCCACTGATACTCCCGCCAGTACCGGCTCAACGACTCCCCCACAAACGCCAACACCGCTTCCAGCCCATACAGCGTCTCACGAATGGCGCTGGCCTTGCCGCCACCATCGGCGCACAGCTCAACGTCTTCAGACAACAACGCCGCCAACCCCTGGGTCGAACCGCTGGCGATGGCGGCATGAAAGGCAGTCAGCAGTTCCTGCTGGCGGGACGGTTCCGGTTGGTGGCGGACCTGGGCATTTCCCAGGCTGGCCTTGGCGCGGGATACCAACTTGCGGCAGGTGGCTTCTTGAACATCGAGTGCAGCAGCTACTTGTGAGTAGTCCAGGTCGAAGATGTCATACAGCAGATAGGCAGCGCGCTCCTTGGGCGTCAGGCGTTCCAGCAAGAGCAGGAACGCGGTGGACAGCGACGAGGCCAGTTCATGGCTCTGTTCGGGGGAGTCGTGGTGCAGGGTGTGGATCGGTTCCGGCAGCCAGGTGCCGATGTAGTCGACCCGGGCGCGGCGGGCGGAGCGCAGCAGGTCGATGCAGTGGCGGGTGCAAGCGGTGGTCAGCCAGGCGGCGGGGTTGGCGATGGAGGCCTGGTCGGCCTCCATCCATTTGATGAACAGGTCTTGCACCACGTCTTCAGCTTCGGCGCGGGAGCCGAGGAGGCGGTAGGCCAGGCCCAGCAGGAAGCTGCGACGGCTTGCGAACACCGTCGCGTCATCGATTCGATCCATCCTCAGTGCCTCGACACCTGCATGCGATTCCACAGGTTGATCATGCCGATATCGGCCGTCAAGGCGGCGATCTGCGCGTCGCTGAAATGTTCGCGCAGGGCGGCGCGCAAGGGACCGAAGTCGGTGTCTTCGCGCAGCACGGTGAGGGCTTCGGTCCAGGCCAGGGCGGCGCGTTCGGCGGCGCTGAAGTCGCTGACGTGGCGCCAGACCACCAGGCGGTCCAGGCGCTCGTTGCTTTCGCCGTCTTCCCGGGCTTCGCGGGTGTGCATCTTCACGCAGAAGCCGCACTGGTTGATCTGCGAGGCGCGCAGCACCACCAGGTGATGCAGCTTGCGATCCAGGCCATGGGCGTCGATCAGGCCGTGGATCTGGCCCAGGCTGTCGAAGATCTCGGGGATGGTTTGCAGCAGGTTGACGGCTTGGGTGGGGTGGCTGGATGACATGGGGTGGCTCCGTTATTTGAGGGATACACCGACATGACGGGCCAGCCGGGGGGTTTGTGACGGGGTGGCGGAAAAATAATTCGGGCGCCGATAACGCGATTCAATCCACCTGAGGATTCAGCGCATAAAACTCATGCAGCTTGGCCTGCAGCAGCTTCTTGTCCGGCAGTTGGGTCTGGTACTCGGCGATCAAGGCCGGTGAGAGTGAGCGGTTGAGGGCGTACTCGACCACCTCATCGTCCTTGCTGGCGCAGAGCAACACGCCCAGGGCCGGGTTTTCATGGGGTTTGCGCACCTGGCGGTCCAGGGCCTCGAGGTAGAAATCCAGCTTGCCAAGGTATTCAGGTTCGAAACGCCCGACCTTGAGCTCAATGGCCACCAGGCAATTCAGTCCGCGGTGGAACAGCAGCAAATCCAGCACGAAATCGCGCCCGCCGACTTGCAGGGGATAGCGCGAGGCGACAAAGCAGAAGTCACGCCCCATTTCGATCAGAAAGTCTTTGAGTTGCCGCACCAGCCCTTGATGCAAGTCGGCTTCGTTATGCCCCTGGGCCAGGTCGAGAAACTCCACCACATAGGCATCCTTGAACACCTGTAGCGCCTCGGGATGAAATTGTCTCAACGCTGTCGAGACTTTTGCCGGGCGGGTCAGCGAGCGTTCAAAGAGGGCTGATTTGATCTGGCGCTCCAGTTCCCGGGTTGACCACCGTTCCTGGATTGTCATGCGCAGATAAAACTCGCGCTCTTCTGGGCGTTTTCCTTGCGCAAGAATGATCAGGTTCTGGGTCCAGGATAATTGTGTCAGCAGTGCTGACACTTTCTCCTCGTCTCGATAAGCCTCATAGAACTGACGCATGCGGAACAGGTTGCGCCGGGTAAACCCTCGCAGCCCCGGCTGCTGCCGCGCCAGATAATCCGCCAGTTGCGGCACCACCCCATCGCCCCACTCCGCCGTCTCGATCTTGCGACTGATATAGGCACCGACCTGCCAATACAACTCCAGCAGCTCGGTATTCACCGCCCGCACCGCGCGTTGGCGCGCGGCGGCGATCATTTGCGCCACTTCGCTGAAGGCCGCATCGGTGGAAGTCGGCTTGGCTCCGGCGGGTTGAGTCATAAACAGGGCTCCGCTTGAAGGATTCAGGTCCTCATCATTGGACCTCCCTCCCTGAACGTGCAGTCAGCCGCTTCTATTTCTATTGAGCGAAATGTCCTGGTTTGCGCAGTGCCAGAGGCGCCGTCACCCCGGCATACACCTGAACCCACTCGCACTGGCCACTTGCTTGCCCTGCCCGTCATATAGCCGCGCCCGCACTTCGGTGCCCAGGGTCGATTCCACCAGTTTGTAATGCTCGCCGGCCTTGAAGCCGCTGTAGCTGACATGCCCGTTGCAGTCTTGCTGGTTGGAGTCGCCGGTGCTGTCTTCGAATACGGTCACGTCCAGGCGGTGGGCGCCGGGGCGGACCTGGAAGTAGCGGCCGTCGTCGACGTTCTTGCCGTCCACGCGTTCGGCCATCAGGTCGCTGGGGGCTTCTTCCTCGAGGCTGATCCAGGCGTCGTTGGGGTCGGCCTTGGGCATCGGGCCGGCGCAGGCAGAAAGCGCCAGCACCAGGCTCAGGGCGGGAATCAGCAGCAGCGGTTTGGTATTCATGGCAGGTACCTCGGCAGTGAGAGGGAACACGGGGTGCGACTGCGAACGCCAGCCGCGCCGGATTGCCATCCAGCTTGTCGAGGCCCGGCAACGAGGACAAATGAATCCCCATGAAAGGAAGTTAAGGCCCAACCTAAAACTTCCTTCACCTGGCTGAAAGCCGCGTGTTAGGTGGGTCGCTGGAGACTGCCGAGCCTCGTTTCCGCCTCGGAGGTCCACCCCATGCTCGGGCTGGTCAAGACCGCTCTGCTCAAGCCCTACACGTTTATCGTGCTGGCGATCTTCATCTGCATCATCGGGCCGCTGGCGGCCCTGCGTACGCCCACCGACGTGTTCCCGGACATCGGCATCCCGGTGGTGGCGGTGGTCTGGCAGTACAACGGCTTGTCACCGGACGCCATGGCCGGCCGGGTGATCTACACCTACGAGCGCTCGCTGAGCACCACGGTCAACGACATCGAGCACATCGAGTCGCAGTCGCTGCCGGGCATGGGCATCGTCAAGATCTTCTTCCAGCCGGGGGTGGACATCCGCACCGCCAACGCCCAGGTCACCGCGGTGTCGCAGACGGTGCTCAAGCAGATGCCGCCGGGCATCACTCCGCCGCTGATCCTCAACTACAGCGCCTCGACGGTGCCGATTCTGCAAATGGCGTTTTCCAGCCCGACCCTGTCCGAGGCGAAGATTCGCGACCTGGTGCAGAACAATATCCGCCTGCCCCTGAGCGCCCTGCCGGGCCTGGCGATGCCCACGCCCATGGGCGGCAAGCAGCGGCAGATCACCCTCGACCTCGATCCCCAGGCGCTGGCGGCCAAGGGCCTGTCCGCCCAGGACGTGGGCAACGCCCTGGCGGCGCAGAACCAGATCATCCCGGTGGGCACCGCCAAGCTGGGTGGCAATGAATACACGGTGCTGCTGAACAACAGCCCAAGTGCCATCGACGAGCTCAACGACCTGCCGATCAAGACCGTCGACGGCGCCTTGATCACCATCGGCCAGGTGGCCCACGTGCGTGACGGCGCGCCGCCGCAGACCAACATCGTGCGGGTCGATGGCCACCGGGCGGTGCTGATGCCGGCCCTGAAGAACGGCAATATCTCGACCCTGGCCATCGTCGATGGCATCCGCCAGATGCTGCCGCGCATCGATGAGACCCTGCCGCCAGCGCTGAAGACTTCGCTCTTGGGCGACGCCTCGGTGTTCGTCAAGCAGTCGGTGGGCAGCGTGGCCCGGGAAGGCATCATCGCCGCGCTGCTGACCAGCGCGATGATCCTGCTGTTCCTCGGCAGTTGGCGCTCGACGCTGATCATCGCCGCCTCGATTCCCCTGGCGGTGCTCGCCGCCATCGCCTTGCTGGCCGCCAGCGGCCAGACCCTCAACGTGATGACCCTGGGCGGCCTGGCCCTGGCGGTGGGGATCCTGGTGGACGACGCCACGGTGACCATCGAGAACATCAACTGGCACCTGGAACAGGGCAAGACGGTGAAGGACGCGATCCTCGACGGCGCCAAACAGATCGTCGGCCCGGCGTTCGTCTCGCTGCTGTGCATCTGCATCGTCTTCGTGCCGATGTTCCTGCTGCAGGGCATCGCCGGCTACCTGTTCCGGCCCATGGCCCTGGCGGTGATCTTCGCCATGGCCAGCTCCTTCCTGCTGTCGCGGACCCTGGTGCCGACCCTGGCCCTGTACCTGCTCAAGCCCCACGTGCCGGAAGCCGGCCCTGGCCATCACCCGGAAGATGCCTTCATCAACCACCACGAAGGCGAGCAGCACGCCCCGCCCCGGCATGCCCTGGTACGCGCCCTGCTGGGGTTCCAACAAGGCTTCGAGCGGCGTTTTTCCAATGTGCGCGACACCTACCACGGCCTGCTGCGACTGGCCTTGGCCAGGCGCCGGCCATTCCTCCTGGGTTTCCTGGCCTGTGTGCTGGCCTCCTTCGCCCTGCTGCCGAGCCTGGGCCAGGACTTCTTCCCCGCCACCGATGCCGGGGCCCTGGCCTTGCATGTGCGCCTGCCCCTGGGCACGCGGATCGAGGAAAGCGCGGCGGCCTTCGACCGCATCGAAGCACGAATTCGCGAGGTAATCCCGCCCGAGGAGCTGGACAGCGTGATCGACAACATCGGCATCCCCCTGAGCGGCATCGACATGGCCTACAGCAACAGCGGCACCATCGGCCCCCAGGATGGCGATATCCAGGTCACCCTCAAGCCCGGCCACGCCCCCACCGCCGATTACGTGAAGCGCTTGCGCGAGGCCCTGCCGGAGAGTTTCCCCGGTAGCCAGTTCGCCTTCTTGCCGGCGGACATCAGCAGCCAGATCCTCAATTTCGGCGCGCCGGCCCCGCTGGACGTGAAGATCTCCGGGCCTGACGATGCGGCCAACCGCGCCTATGCCCTGGAGCTGCAACGGCGCCTGCGCCACGTGCCGGGCATCGCCGACTTGCGCCTGCAGCAGTCCACCGGCTATCCGTCGCTGGCGGTCAAGGTCGATCGCCTGCGGGCCAACGGCCTGGGGATCACCGAGCGCGACGTGACCAACAGCATGGTCGCCTCCCTAGCCGGCAGCTCCCAGGTGGCGCCGACCTTCTGGCTCAACCCGAAGAACGGCGTGTCCTACTCCATCGTCGCCGCCACCCCGCAGTACCGCCTGGACAGCCTGCCAGCCCTGGAGGCCTTGCCGGTCACCGGCAGCAACGGCCAGGCGCAGATCCTCGGTGGCCTGGCGAATATCTCCCGCGTTGACAGCCCGGCGGTGGTCAGCCACTACAACATCCAGCCGACCCTGGACCTGTACGCCAACGTCCAGGGCCGCGACCTGGGCGCCGTGGCCCACGACATGCAACAGGTGTTGGACAACGCCGCCGCCCTGCGGCCCAAGGGCGCCACGGTCAGCCTGCACGGGCAGATCGACGCCCTGCACCAGGCCTTCAGCGGCCTGAGCCTGGGGCTGCTGGGGGCGGTGGTGCTGATCTACCTGCTGATCGTGGTCAACTTCCAATCCTGGCTCGACCCGCTGGTGATCATCAGCGCGCTACCGGCAGCCCTGGCCGGCATCGTCTGGATGCTGTTCCTCAGCGGCACCTCGCTGTCGGTGCCGGCGCTGACCGGGGCCATCCTGTGCATGGGGGTGGCCACCGCCAACTCGATCCTGGTGGTGAGCTTCTGCCGCGAGCGCCTGGCGGAACACGGCGATGCCCTGCTGGCCGCCCTGGAAGCCGGCTACACGCGCTTTCGCCCGGTGTGCATGACCGCCCTGGCGATGATCATCGGCATGCTGCCCCTGGCCCTGTCCGAGGAGCAGAACGCGCCCCTGGGCCGGGCGGTGATCGGCGGCCTGCTGCTGGCCACCGTCGCCACCCTGATCTTCGTCCCCGTGGTCTTCAGCCTGGTCCACGGTCGCCGTTCCCACCCCGCTGTCGCTGGAGAAACCACCCATGTCGCCTGACCACACCCCTTCGCGCAAACGCCTGATGCTGCTGGGCATCGGCGGCTTGAGCCTGGCCGCCCTGCTGGTGGCCAGCGGCCTGGCCGCGCGCACCCGGCATGAGCGGGCCGTCGCCGCCTGGACCGAAACCGCCGCCGTGCCCCAAGTGCTGGCGGTGCAACCACAACCCAACGCCCAGGGCGACAGCCTGCGCCTGCCGGCCCACCTGGAAGCCTGGAGCAAGGCGCCGATCCACGCCCGGGTCAGCGGTTACCTCAAGGACTGGAGCGCCGACATCGGTACCCAGGTCGCCGCCGGCCAGGTGCTGGCCCACATCGACAGCCCCGACATGGACCAGCAAGTGGCCCAGGCCCGGGCACGAATGCTCCAGCAGCAAGCCAATGCGCGGCTGGCGCAGACCACCGCCGAGCGCTGGCAGCACCTCTTGGCCAGCCACTCGGTATCGCGCCAGGAAGCCGATGAAAGAAGCTCCAACGCCACCGCCGCCCAGGCCAGTGCCGCAGCGGCCGCCGCCGACTACGCACGGCTCTCGGCCCTGGAAGACTACAAGACCATTCGCGCGCCGTTCGCCGGCACCATCACCGCGCGCCACACCGACATCGGCCAGTTGATCAAGGCCGACAACGACAGCGACCCGGAGCTGTTCGACCTGGCGGACACCCACAAACTGCGGCTCTACGTACCGATTCCGCAGAACTACGCCAGCGTGATCCACCCCGGCCTGCAAGCCCGGTTGAGCGTGCCCGAGCACCCGGGGCAGCACTTCAGCGCGCAACTGGTGGGCGACTCCACCGCCATCGATCCGCGCTCCGGCACGCTGCTGGCGCAGTTCGTCGCCGCCAACCCCGACGGCGCCCTGCATCCTGGCGACTACGCCGAAGCAAGCCTGGCGCTGGCGGCCGACACCCATGGCCTGAGCATCCCCGCCAGCGCCCTGATCTTCCGCGCCCAGGGCACCCAGGTGGCGCTCATCGACAGCGCAAAACACGTGCACCTGCGCAGCATCCATATCGGCCTGGACCTGGGCGACCGCCTGGTGATCGACCAGGGCCTGCAAGCCACGGATCAGGTCATCGACAACCCGCCCGATGCCCTGCGCGAAGGCGACCTGGTGCAACTGGCCGACGCCGGAGGTGCCCATGCGCCCAAGGCTTAAGCCCTTCGCCGCGCTGGTGCTGCTGGCGCTGCACGGCTGCTCCCTGGCGCCGCATTACCAGGCGCCGGAGGTGGCGTTGCCAGCGCAGTTTCGCGAACAGAGCGCCGCCGGGCCCTGGCATCCGGCCACGCCCCAGGCCCTCGACGCGCACTGGTGGCGGCTGTACCACGAGCCACGGCTCGACGACCTGCAACAACGCCTGCTCCAGGCCAACCCGGACCTCGCCGCGGCCCTGGCCCACTACGACGGCGCCCAGGCCTACGCCAGCCAGCTGCATGCCGGGCTGTTCCCGCAGATCAGCGCCAGCGCCCAGCCCTTGCGCCAGCGCCAGTCGGACAGCCGACCGCTGCGCGGCGGCAGCCAACCCTCGGTGTACAACAGCAACAGCGCCGGCTTTACATTGGACTTCGACCTCGACCTCTGGGGCCGGTTGCGCAACCAGGCGCTGGCGGGCGATGCCCAGGCCCAGGCGTCCGGTGATGACCTGGCGGCGGCGCGCCTGAGCCTGCAACGCCAGCTGGCCCTGCTCTATGTGCAACTGGTCGGCCTGGACGCGCAAAGCCGGATTCTCAGCCGCTCCCTGGAGGACTATGGCCAGGCCCTGCAACTGACCCGTGACCGCTACCAGGGGCAGATCGCCTCGGAGCTGGACCTGACCCGGGCCCAGAGCCAGCTGGCCAATGCCGAGGCCGACCTGGACGAAGTCCGGGCCCAGCGCAACCTCACGGAACACGCCATCGGCGAGCTGGTGGGCGAACCGGCCAGCCAGTTCCGCCTGGCGCCCTCGGAACAACTGCTGGGCCTGCCGGAAGTCCCCCGGCAACTGCCCAGCAGCCTGCTGCAACGCCGACCGGACATCGCCGCCGCCGAACGCCGGGTATTCGCCGCCAATGCCGGCATCGGCGTGGCACGAGCGGCCTGGTACCCGGACTTCAGCCTGACCGGCATGCTCGGTGGGCAAACCCAGGGCGTAGGTAATCTGCTGGCTGCGGGCAACCGTTATTGGGCCTTGGGGCCCTTGGTGAACCTGCCGATCTTTAATGGCGGACGACTGAGCGCCAATGAACGCCAGGCCCATGCCGAGTTTGAAGAGGCCGCCGCCCATTACCGTGGGCAGGTGCTGCGGGCGGTGCGCGAGGTGGAGGACAACCTGGGGCAACTACGGGATTTGCGCCAGGAGGCGCTGGATCAGCAGGCAGCGGTGAATGCTGCCCAGCACACCCAGTTACTGGCCATGAATAGCTATCAGGCCGGCGCTGTGAGTTATCTCGATGTGGTCACCGCGCAGACCGCGGCCTTGCAGGCGCAGCGGGGGTTGCAGGCGGTGCGGACAAGGGAGTTGCAGGCGAGTGTGGGGTTGGTGGTGGCGTTGGGTGGGGGGTGGAAAGGTGGGGTTTGAAACCTGAAGCGCAAACCTTGTGGCGAGGGAGCTTGCTCCCGATCGACTGCGTAGCGGTCGTGAAATCTGTGTTCGCTATTTGTTGGGAGTACATATCCGTTGCTGCGGGTGTGGCCACTTACGGTTTCGCTCTTACAGCGAGTCACTTTGGAAAAGCCGGAATGCCGGCCCAGCCCAAAGTAACCAAAGGGCTCCTGCCCCTCCACTCGGTGCCTCGCCTAGGCTCGGCATGCCCTCACTCCGGCATTGATCCGTGGGCCGCCGCCCCAGGCCATCCATGGCCTGGGGCGGCTAACCCGGCGTCCTGCCGGGTTACCCACGGCTCAATGCCTGCGTTCGGCCATCGTGTCTAAGGGGGCAGGAAGATCAAAAGCAAAAGCAAAATCTGACGGCGGCCTTGCGGCCGGCCTGAAGAGAATGTGGGGGTGATCCCCCTCCTCCCGTAGGAGCTGGCTTGCCAGCGAAGGCGTCCGCAAGATCACCGCCCCATCCAAGGGCCTCTTCGCCGGCAAGCCGGCTCCTACGGGGTGCTTGGCTTTGGCTTTTGATCTTGATCTGCCTGCCCCCTCCAGAAGGCCGAACGCAGGCGTTGCGCAGGGGGCAGCTCGGCAAGGATGCCGAGCTAGCCGCCATCAGGCCATGGATGGCCTGTGGCGGCGTGCCCCCGGAGCGGCGCCGGAGTGAGGGAACCCCGAGCCCCAGCGAGGGGCCGGATGCGGGGGCAGGAGCCCTTTGGTTACTTTGGGCTGGGCCGGCATTCCGGCTTTTCCAAAGTGACTCGCCGTAAGAGCGAAACCCTAAGTGGCCGTGACCGCAACAATGGATATGTACCCCATCAAAACCAGCCACCAACAGTCGACACAACCACTCAAACATCGCCTTCAATGCCCGGTTGCACTGCTCCAGCATCCTTCCTATAGTCCGCCCCTCGCAGCCAGGCCCGCGAGCGACCTTGGCCGGTCGAATATAGGAACGCATCAGCGTCCAAAACATCATTGCAGGCGCTTTTTTTGTGCCTGTGATTTTGTCTCATGGCGGCTGTGCGTGGGACACCTTCGGGTGTGCCGGTTTCCTATAGCCGGTCGGCCAACCCGCGTACAGCTGCCACCCTAATTCGCTTGGCCGCGGAAGGTGGCAGCTCAATTTATAGGAGCTGCACCGATGACTGACCATCACCTCCCCCGCTTCACCCCCGTCGACACCCATGACACCGAACACCCGGTGTTCTACCTCGACACCCAAGCCCCTTTGAGCGACCTGGCCAGCAGCGCCGCCCACCGTTTCACCGTGGTCCGCGACCTGATGGACAGCCTGTCCACCCTGGCGCTGAAAGACATCAGCGATTGCGACCTGACCCGTATCACCCGTGGCGTGCACCTGCTGACACGAGAAGGCTGCGCGGTGTTGGAAGTGATTCAGTGACGGGTTGCATAAGAGCGAGCTCTAAGCCGCAAGCTCCAAGCTTGTAGCTTGTAGCTTGTAGCTTCTAGATATGGCAACTACTCAACCCATTCTTCTCCAGATACCGCTGGTGCGCTTCATCCGCCAGGTCGAAGCGGCCCAGGGGCACGATCACCGTGGCCACAGGCTTACCCAAACGCCCCGACTCGTGCAGGGCCAACTTGGCCAACTGCGCCTGTTCCGCCTGCACGGTATTGGCATAGAAGATCGCCGACCGATACTTCACCCCACCATGCTCCCCCTGCCGATCCACCGAGGTCGGATCGTGCAGCCCCCAGAAGTGCTCGACCAGGCTCGAATACGCCAACGCCCGGGGATCGAAATCCACCTGCACCACCTCGATCTGCACGGCTTCGTCCCCCGCCTCCACGGCATAGCCGACCCGGGTCTCCAGCACCCCAGGCAGCGCCCGGAACGCCGCTTCGGCGCCCCAGAAGCAGCCGGCGCCGAAGGTCGCCTGTTCGAGGCCGTTCAGCGGCGCTCCGCTCATTGCGCCACCCCCACCTTCTCGCCGCTGGCGCCCAGCCAGCCATCGACGATCTGCGGATGCGCCGCCACCCAGGCCTTGGCCGCCTGCGCCGGCGGTTGCTGCTCTTTCTCGATCTTCAGAATCAGGTCGTTGAGCGCCTGCGGGTCAATGCTGAAGTTCTCCAGGAAGGCGGCGATCCGTGGTGCGCGCTTTTGCAGGGCGGTGGACGCCAGGACATACACCCGGGCATCGGGGTAGGCACAGGTGATCTTGCTCTGGGCCAGCCAGTCGGCGCTCACCGTCGGGCTGATGAATTTCCAGCAGCCGTCGGCCTTGTACAGCGGGTCGCCCTTCTTGTTGTCCTGGGCGTAGCCGTCGAACGCCGGTTCATCCAGGCGCCGAAGGTCGAAGGCGGAGAAGATCCAGTCCGGGGTGTAGGCGTAGAACACCACGCCGCGCTGGGCCTTGTAGGCGCTGGCGAGCTTGGCGTAGGTCACCGAGGCTTCGGTGGACACCGACTCGAATTTGTCGGCAAAGCCGAAATCCTTGGCCTTGATCTCGCCGATATAGGTCGACTCCCAGCCAGCCGGGCCCACCAGCAACTGCGCCTTGCCGCCGCCCAGGGGCTCGAAGAGCTTCGCCACTTCGGGCTTTTGCAGGTCGTAGACCGACTTCACCCCGTACTTGTCTTGCAGGTAGCCGGGCACGTAGAAGCCCTGCTCGCCCAGGTACGGCTGCTTATTGGGCACCAGCGAGCGGGTGCCGCCACTGACGTACTTGGCCCAGGCGGCGGACTGGTTGGGCAGCCAGATATCGGTCAGCACATCCACCGCGCCATCGCCCTTGGCCGCGGCGGCAAGCAGCACCGGTACGTCGCCGGCCAGGTACGACACATCACCATCGAGGCGGCTCTTGATCACCTCGCCGAGGATGTTCTGGATGGCGATGGCGCCGGTCCAGTTCTGCTCGCCGATGACGATCTTGTCCTTGGCCAGCACCGGTAGCGACAAGCCCAGCAACAGCGCGGTAGCGCCCAGGGCACGGGAAAGGGATGGGTTCATCGAACACCTCATGACTGATGGAAAGCGCGATCCCGCTGGCGCAGGGTCGCTTGAATGATGCGGTCGGGAATCAACGCGCAGAACACGATCGCGGCGCCGGCCAGCATGCCCTCGCCGCCCTTGATATTGCGCAGCGCGGTCATCACGTCGTAGCCCAGGCCACCGGCGCCGATCAGCGCGGCGACCACCACCATCGACAAGCTCATGACCAGGGTCTGGTTGATCCCCAGCAGCAGCGAGCCGGCGGCCAGGGGCAACTCGACCTTGGCCAGCACCTGCCAGGGCGTGGCGCCGTGGGCCAGGGCCGCCTCGACGGCGGTCTTGGGCACCTCGCGGATACCCAGGGCGGTGAGGCGGATCATCGGCGCCAGGGCAAAGATCACCGTGGCGATCACCGCCGGAGTCTTGCCCACCGAGAAGAACGCCACCGCCGGAATCAGGTACACGAAGGTCGGCAGGGTCTGCATCACGTCCAGCAACGGCGTGACCAACCGCCGGGCCAGGGCGCGCTTGGCCAGGAGGATGCCGGTGGGCACGCCGATCAGCAGCGACAGCAGCACCGCGGCGCTGACCAGGGCCAGGGTCGCGACAGTGCGCTCCCAGAAGCCGAACAGGCCGATGTACAGCAAGGCCGCGGCGCTGGTCAGGGCCAGGGCGGCGCCGGCGCTGCGCCAGGCCAGCAGCACCAGGGCCAGCGCCGGCACCGGCCAGGGCAGCCAGCCCAGCAGGCTCTCGATGCCTTCGATCACCGTGCGCACCGCGACGATCACCCCGACGAAGGTGCTTTCGAAGGTGACCTGGGACCAACCGATCAACTGGTCGATGGCCGCTGCCGTCGCCAGCAACCACTGGCGATCGGCGGGAAACTGCACCCAGGGCCCACTGGCGTCGACAGCCAGGGCGCGCCACAGCACCAGGCCCTGGCACAACAGCAACACCAGCCACGGCAGGTGCCAGCCGGCGCGAACCTGGCGGCGCGGGCGCCGGGCAAGGGTCACGCACAGCAGGCGGCTGAGCACCAGGCCAAGCAGCGCCAGCCCAGCCCAGCCCGGGCGGAACGTAGCCAGCCACTGGCCCAAGCCTGCGGCCGCCAGTAACTCCAGGGCGAATCCCAGCCAATACAAGGCGCCATGGCCGCTGGCGGCCAGGGCCGCCGGCCCACGCCACAGCGCGCTCCAGAAACCCCGGCCTGGCTTGGCCGGAGCCGCCTCTAGCGCCACCGGGACAGGGCCGACCGCCACCGGCGCAGCCGCCTGGGTCGGGACGCTGCGTGCACCCTGGTCCTGGAAGAAATCCGCCACCTCGGCGTCCGCCGGTTGCTCCAGCAACTGTGCCGGCGTGCCCAGCTGGATCAGCCGGCCATGGCGCAGCACCGCGATGCGGTCGGCCAGGCGCAAGGCCTCGGCGGGGTCGTGGGTCACCAGCAAGGTGGTGATGCCACGCTCGCGCACTAGGCGCAGGAAGTGTCCCTGCAGCTCGCGGCGAATGGTCGGGTCCAGCGCGCTGAAGGGCTCGTCCATCAGCAGGATGTCCGGTTCACTGACCAGCGCCCGGGCCAGGCCGACCCGCTGCTGCATGCCGCCGGACAGCTCATGGGGGTAATGCTCGTCCCAGCCCGCCAGGCCCATGGCTTGCAGTTGCACATCAGCCGCGGCGTGGCGCAGCGCCTCGGGTTCGCCGCGCAGTTCCAGGGGCAAGGCGACGTTGTCGCGCACGTTGCGATGGGGCAGCAGGCCAAAGTGCTGGAACACCATGCCGATGCGCCGCGAGCGCAGGGTGCGCAGGTCCCGGGGTGCCAGTTGGCCGATGGCGGTGCCGTCGATCAGCACCTCGCCGCTGCCGGGTTCGATCAAGCGATTGATATGGCGCAGCAGCGTCGACTTGCCGCTGCCAGAGGTGCCCATCAGGCACAGCAGCTCGCCACGCCGCACACTGAGGCTGACCTGCTGCACCGCCGGCGCGCTGGTTCGGTCGCGGCGGCTGGCGTAGGTCTTGGTCAGGTTGCGCAGTTCCAGCACCACTTCGGCGTCGTCCGCAAGGACGGTGGACGAGGCTAGAACGGCAAAGGCCTCTTGGGGTTGAACGGCAGACACAAGAACTCCTGGCGCCGGGCGCGGGATGGCGTAGCCGGCGGTGACAAAGAAAAAGGGGGGCGCTCAGCGGCAAGCGCAACGCTGCCAGGCCGGTGCCTGCTGGCCCCGGCCTGGCAACGGACGATCACAAATGCTTGGGGCTCCAGAGCTGCACGGCCCGTGCATCCACCGGCTTGGGCAACAGCTTTTCCTGGTAGAAGGCATCGGCGATTTTCTGCTGCTCGCCCAAGGCGTCGGGCTTGACCGCTTCCACCTTGTAGGTGCGGCGGCTGTTGGCCAGTTCCACCGTGGGCACGTCGAGGTTGCCCCACAGCGGCCCGAGCAACTGCGCCGCCTGTTGCGGGTGCGTCTTGACCCAGGTGCCGGTCTTCTGCAACTCGCTGAACACCTGCTGCAGGACTTCGGGATGGGCCTTGGCGTAGTCGTTGGAGGCCAGGTAGTAGCGGCGGTAGCTGGCCAGGCCCTGGCCGTCGTGCAGCACCCGTGCGCCCTGCTGGCGCTCGGCGCTGGCGACGAAGGGTTCCCAGGTGACCCAGGCATCGACCTTGGCGGTTTCCAGGGCGGCGCGGCCATCGGCGGGGGTCAGGTACACCGGCTGGATATCGGCGAAGCTCAAGCCCGCCTCGCGCAATGCGGCGATCAGCAGGTAATGGCTGCCGGCGGCCTTGGTCACGGCGATGCGCTTGCCCTTGAGATCGGCCAGGGACTTGAGCGGCGAATCCTTGCCGATGACGATGGACTGGGCCGCGGGCGATGGGGTCTCGGTGGCGAAGTAGGTCAACCTGGCGCCGGCGGCCTGGGCGAACACCGGCACGGTGTCGGCGACATCGGCGCTGATATCGACATTGCCCACGTTCAGCGATTCGGCCAGGGGCAGGCCGCTGGTGAACTCATGCCAGGTGATGTTCACCCCCTGCCCCGCCAGTTGTTTTTCCAAGGTGCCCTGGGCCTTGAGCACCGCCAGCAGGGTCGAGGATTTCTGGTAGCCGATGCGCAGGCTGGTGTCGGCCAGGGCGTTGCAGGCCATGCCCAGCGCCAGCACGGCAAGGACGGAGAGCGACAAGCGACGAGGCAAAGCATGGGGCTGGCGCATGGGGGCGAACCTTCTGGGGGAGGAAAGTCGCTAAAAGCTAATAGATCTAATAAATCTAAAATAAATAATTTTTAGGAATTAGCTTAGTGTCAGCCAAAGATTCGTCACCCATGCAAACCTGTAGCCGCTGCTGAGCCTGCGAAGCTGCGTACGAGGACGCAGCCTCGCAGGCCGGGAACGGCAGTCAGGATTTCAAGCTGATGGCCTGGGAGGCGGCGAGCATGGCGCGCAGCAGCACCGCGCAGCCGGCGGCCAGGTCGTCGGGATCGGCGTTCTCGATTTCGTTGTGGCTGATGCCGCCTTCGCAGGGCACGAAGATCATCCCCGCCGGGCCCAGTTCGGCAACGAAGATCGCGTCGTGCCCGGCGCCACTGACGATATCCATATGCGACAGGCCCAAGCCCTCGGCGGCGCCGCGCACGGCCTCGACGCACACCTTGTGGAAGTACAGCGGCGGGAAGTCGGCAGTCGGGGTCAGCTCGAAACTCAGGCCATGTTCTTCGCACGTGCGCTCGATCACCTGGCGCACCTCGGCGATCATCGAGTCCAGGCGCGCCGGCTCCAAGTGACGGAAGTCCAGGGTCATGCGCACCTCGCCGGGAATCACGTTGCGCGAGCCCGGGTAGGCCTGCAGGCAACCGACGGTGCCGCAGGCGTGGGGCTGATGGCCGAGGGCCGCGCGGTTGACCGCCGCCACCACCTGCGCGGCGCCAACCAGGGCGTCCTTGCGCAGGTGCATCGGGGTCGGGCCGGCATGGGCCTCGACCCCGCGCAGCTTGAGGTCGAACCACTTCTGCCCGAGGGCGCCGAGCACCACGCCGATGGTCTTGCGCTCGTCTTCGAGAATCGGCCCCTGCTCGATGTGCGCCTCGAAATAGGCCCCCACCGGATGCCCGCTCACCGGCCGGCTGCCGGCATAACCGATGGCGTCCAGCGCCGTGCCGACGCTGATGCCCTCGGCATCGGTCCTGGCCAGGGTGTCCTGCAGGGTGAACTTCTCGGCGAACACCCCGGAGCCCATCATGCACGGCGGGAAGCGCGAACCTTCCTCGTTGGTCCACACCACCACTTCCAGGGGCGCTTCGGTTTCCAGCTTGAGGTCGTTGAGGGTGCGCAACACCTCCAGCCCGGCCAGCACGCCAAAGCAACCATCGAACTTGCCCCCGGTGGGCTGGGTGTCGATATGGCTGCCGGTCATCACCGGCGGCAGCTGCGGGTTGCGCCCGGGGCGGCGGGCGAAGATGTTGCCGATGCCGTCCACGCTGACCGTGCACCCGGCCTCCTCGCACCAGGTGACGAACAGGTCGCGGGCCTGGCGGTCGAGGTCGGTCAGGGCCAGGCGGCAGACCCCGCCCTTGACCGTGGCGCCGAGCCGGGCGAGCTCCATGAGCGACTGCCACAGGCGGTCGCGGTTGATGTGCTGATGGCTGGATTGCAGAACGTCGACGGCAGCGTTCATGGTGATCTCCTCAGGCTTTTCTGGTTGTGGTCGACAAGGTCGTGCTCGTCTTGAGTGCTGTGGTGTCTGGTGGATTGTTTGTGAACAAGCCCCGCGTTCCCTGCAGGAGCGAGCGGGCGGCGATGCGACTTGCCCACGATGCTCTCAATGCATCACACCGGCGTCTTGGCGCTCACGCCCTGCGGGCTGCGCAGGTTGCACAGGCCGTAGTAGATGAGCCCGCCCAGGGCCGAACCGGTGAACCAGCCGTAGCTGTAGAACCAGTTGAAGGCGCTGCTGCCCAGCGACATCAGGGTCAGCGCCACCGGGATGGCGAAGGCGATGAAGCCGTGCCAGTTCCACGCCGGGTACACGTCGTCGCGGTACAACCCGGCCAGGTCCAGGCGCTGCCTGCGGATGATGAAGTAGTCCACCACCATGATCCCGGCGATCGGCCCCAGGAGGCTGGAGTAGCCCAGCAGCCAGTTGGAATAAACGGTTTCCAGGCTGACGTCGGACACCAGCAGGCCGAGCTTCTTGAGCAGTTCGTGGCCCATCAGCGCCAGCCCCACCAGGCCGGTGAGGATCACCGCCGTGGTGCGGCCGATCAGCTTGGGCGCGATGTTCTGGAAGTCGTTGGTGGGCGAAACGATGTTGGCCGCGGTGTTGGTCGACAGCGTGGCGATGATGATCAGCGCCATGGCCACGGCCACCCAGCCCGGGCTCTGGATATGCCCGATCAGGCTCACCGGGTCGGAGACCGTGACCCCCACCAGCTTGGCCGAGGCCGCGGTCATCACCACTCCCAGGGCGGCGAACAGGAACATGGTCAGCGGCAGGCCGAAGATCTGCCCCAGCACCTGGTCCTTCTGGCTCTTGGCGTAGCGGCTGAAGTCCGGGATGTTCAGCGACAAGGTGGCCCAGAATCCGACCATGGCCGTCAGCCCGGCCATGAAGTAGCCGGTGACGCTGGCGCCCTCGGGACGCTTGGGCGGGATCGCCAGCAACTCACCGAGCGACACGCTGGGCAAGGCCCACAGCAGCAACCCGATGCCCACCGCCACCAACAGCGGCGCCGACAAGGTCTCCAGCCATTTGATCGATTCCGCGCCGCGCAGCACCACCCACAGGTTGAGGGTCCAGAACAGCATGAAGCCGATCACCTCGCCGGTGCCGCCCAGGGCCTTCCAATCCGGGAAGATCGAGCCCAGGAACAGGTGGATGGCCAGGCCGCCGAACAGGGTCTGGATGCCGAACCAGCCACAGGCCACCAGGGCGCGGATCAGGCACGGCACGTTGGAGCCGATGATGCCGAAGGACGAGCGCAGCAGCACCGGGAACGGAATGCCGTACTTGGTGCCGGCGAAGGCGTTGAGGGTCAGGGGCAACAGCACCACGACATTGGCCAAGAGGATCGCCAGTAGCGCCTCGCCGACACTCAGGCCGAAGTAGGCGGTGAGCACCCCGCCCAGGGTGTAGGTCGGCACGCAGATCGACATGCCGATCCACAGCGCGGTGATGTGCCACTTGTTCCAGGTGCGTTCCTGGACCTTGGTCGGGGCGATGTCGTGGTTGTAACGGGGGCTGTCGAGCACGTCGCTGCCGGCGTCCAGCTCGTACAAGCCGGCGCGCTCGGTCACCTGGGATCTGATCTGTTGCATGGCCGCTCCACTGTTGTTCTGATTATTTTGCTCATCAGGCCAGCGGACGATGGGATCGGGCGCCGGGCGATGGCCGGAGAACTGACGACTTCCACCCTCCGGCGTGACGATCCGTGGCGGCACTCAATAAGTGTGCCGGTGAGCCCAGGTTCGTGACTGACCCGTTGATGGAATCCATGTAAGCAACTGATGTAACTCAGCTTTGTTCAAATAACTTTCAGGTCTTCGGTTAGTTGCCAGGCCACTCAGGCAAGGTAGCTGGCAAGTTGCCACTTAGATCAAGACCCAAATAGGTGCACCGCACTTTACAGCAACGATATCCGATTCGTTCTCGTACCTCTTCAAGCTGCTGATAGGACATGGAAAATCTCGACTATTTTTCGATCCTGTCAAGTGCGTCAAAATGGTGAACGCCTGCACAGTTTCTGGGATTTGTATTTTTTATCGTTAAATTTCAATTAGTTATATTGAATATAAGCTTATAAAAAATATTCTTGATGTTTCCTTGAAGTAAGACTAGCGTTTAATCCTGACACCACTGACAGGATTGTTTAGTTGTCAGTGCGTTCAATAAAAAGTTAGAACCGGCAAGCAGCCGGTCATGCCTGCGAGGAACTCGGAATGTCTCTGTTGATCCGTGGCGCCACCGTTATTACCCATGATGAAAGTTATAAAGCCGATGTCTTGTGCGCAGAGGGCCTGATTAGAGCCATCGGCACTCACCTGGACATTCCCGCAGGCTGCGAAGTGCTCGACGGCAGCGGCCAGTACCTGATGCCCGGCGGCATCGATCCCCACACCCATATGCAACTGCCCTTCATGGGCACCGTGGCCAGCGAGGACTTCTTCAGCGGGACGGCGGCGGGCCTGGCCGGCGGCACCACCTCGATCATCGACTTCGTGATTCCCAACCCGCAGCAATCGCTGCTGGAGGCCTTCCACCAGTGGCGCGGCTGGGCCGAGAAATCGGCCAGCGACTACGGCTTCCACGTGGCCGTGACCTGGTGGAGCGAGCAGGTGCGCGAGGAAATGGCCGAGTTGGTGCGGCATCACGGGGTCAACAGCTTCAAGCATTTCATGGCCTACAAGAACGCCATCATGGCCGCCGACGACACCCTGGTGGCCAGCTTCGAGCGCTGCCTGGAACTGGGCGCGGTGCCCACGGTGCACGCCGAGAACGGCGAGCTGGTGTATCACCTGCAGCGCAAGCTGCTGGCCCAGGGCATCACCGGGCCGGAAGCCCATCCACTGTCGCGACCATCCCAGGTGGAGGGCGAAGCCGCCAGCCGGGCGATCCGCATCGCCCAGACCCTGGGCACGCCGCTGTACCTGGTGCACGTGTCCACCCGCGAGGCCCTGGACGAAATCACCTATGCCCGGGCCCAGGGCCAGCCGGTCTACGGCGAGGTGCTGGCCGGGCACCTGCTGCTGGACGACAGCGTGTACCGCGACCCGGACTGGCAGACCGCCGCCGGCTACGTGATGAGCCCGCCCTTTCGCCCGCGCGGCCACCAGGAGGCGCTGTGGCATGGCCTGCAATCGGGCAACCTGCACACCACCGCCACCGACCATTGCTGCTTCTGCGCCGAGCAGAAGGCCGCCGGGCGCGAGGAATTCAGCAAGATCCCCAACGGCACCGCCGGCATCGAGGACCGCATGGCCGTGCTGTGGCACGAAGGGGTCAACAGCGGGCGTCTGTCGATGCAGGAGTTCGTCGCCCTGACCTCCACCAACACCGCCAAGATCTTCAACCTCTACCCGCGCAAGGGGGCGATCCGCGTCGGCGCCGATGCCGACCTGGTGCTGTGGGACCCGGCCGGCACCCGGACCATTTCCGCCAAGACCCACCACCAGCAGGTGGACTTCAACATCTTCGAAGGCAAGACCGTGCGTGGCATCCCCAGCCACACCATCAGCCAGGGCCGGCTGGTGTGGGCCGACGGCGACCTGCGGGCCGAGCGCGGCGCCGGGCGCTACGTCGAGCGCCCGCCCTACCCGACGGTGTTCGACCTGCTGAACAAGCGCGCCGAAGCCCACAAGCCGACTGCCGTCAAACGCTGAACCTGTAGCCCTGTAGCCGCTGCCGAGCCTTGGCGAGGCTGCGATCGGGTTGGGCGGCGTTCCGACGAAGCGCGCCCTAACCCGGCTATCGCGTTCTCCCTGGCGCACCGCAAGCGCAGGTTTTGCGGCAACTGCGTTGCCGATCGCAACCCCGCTGGGGCTACAGAAACAGGCAGCGAATCAGAGGTCAGCGCGATAACCGCTCCATCGCTGAAAAACAATGCCCATCAGAGGCATTCGATAAAAAAACCTGAGGCCAGAACCGTGATCCAGACCCTGAACCACTTGCCCCGTCCGACCCTGGACGGCGCCACCCTCGCCGAGCATTTCAGCGACCTGGCGCCACCCCTGACCCCACGCCAGGCGCAGTTGGAAGCTTCGCGCTGCCTGTACTGCTACGACGCGCCCTGCGTCAATGCCTGCCCCAGCGAGATCGACATCCCCTCGTTCATCCGCCACATCCACACCGACAACGTCCAGGGCGCGGCGCAGAAGATCCTCGCGGCGAATATCCTCGGCGGCAGCTGCGCCCGGGTCTGCCCCACCGAGGTTCTGTGCCAGCAGGCTTGCGTGCGCAACAACGCCCAGGAATGCGCGCCGGTGCTGATCGGCCAACTGCAGCGCTACGCCCTGGACAACGCGCAGTTCAGCCAGCATCCGTTCCAGCGCGCCGCCGCCACCGGCAAGCGTATCGCCGTGGTCGGCGCCGGCCCGGCCGGGCTGTCCTGCGCCCACCGCAGCGCCTTGCACGGCCATGAGGTGGTGATCTTCGAGGCCCGGGAAAAAGCCGGGGGCCTCAACGAATACGGGATCGCCAAGTACAAGCTGGTGGACGATTTCGCCCAGCGCGAACTGGAGTTCCTGCTCGACGTCGGCGGCATCGAGATCCGCCATGGCCAGATACTGGGCGACAACTTGAGCCTGAGCGAACTGCACCAAGAGTTCGATGCGGTATTCCTCGGCCTGGGCCTGGCGGCCAGCAAGCGCCTGGGCCTGGAGCACGAGGACGCCCCCGGACTGCTGGCGGCCACCGACTACATCCGCGAGCTGCGCCAGGCCAACGACCTTGGCCAGTTGCCCCTGGCCGAGCGCTGCATCGTCATCGGCGCCGGCAATACCGCCATCGACATGGCGGTGCAGATGGCGCGCCTCGGCGCCCGCGACGTCAACCTGGTGTACCGCCGTGGCGCCGCCGACATGGGCGCCACCGGCCATGAGCAGGACATAGCCAAGGCCAACCAGGTGCGGCTGCTGACCTGGGCCGCTCCCGAGCAGGTATTGCTGGACGACCAGGGCCGGGTGCGCGGCATGCGCTTTGCCCGCACCCAACTGGTGGAGGGCCGCCTGCAGACCACCGGCGAAACCTTCGAACTGGCCGCCGACGCGATCTTCAAGGCCATCGGCCAGGCGTTCGACAGCACCAGCCTGGGCGATCCACTGGCCCGGGAGCTCAAGCGCAGCGGCGAACGCATCGCCGTGGACGAGCGACTGCGCACCAGCATTCCCGGAGTCTACGCCGGTGGCGACTGCACCAGCCTCGGCCAGGACCTCACCGTCCAGGCCGTGCAGCACGGCAAGCTGGCCGCCGAGGCCATGCATGCCCAACTCATGCTCAACGTGGAGGCTGCGTGATGGCCGATCTGTCGATTGTGTTCGCAGGAATCAAGGCGCCCAACCCGTTCTGGCTGGCCTCCGCGCCGCCCACCGACAAAGCCTACAACGTGGTCCGCGCCTTCGAGGCGGGCTGGGGCGGCGTGGTCTGGAAAACCCTCGGCGAAGACCCGGCGGCGGTCAACGTGTCGTCGCGCTACTCGGCGCATTTCGGCGCCAACCGCGAGGTGCTGGGGATCAACAACATCGAGCTGATCACCGACCGTTCCCTGGAGATCAACCTCAGGGAAATCACCCAGGTGAAGAAGGACTGGCCGGACCGGGCGCTGATCGTCTCGCTGATGGTGCCTTGCGTCGAGGATTCGTGGAAATACATCCTGCCGCTGGTGGAGGCCACCGGCGCCGATGGCATCGAGCTGAACTTCGGTTGCCCCCACGGCATGCCGGAACGCGGCATGGGCGCAGCGGTGGGCCAGGTGCCGGAGTACGTCGAGCAGGTGACCCGCTGGTGCAAGACGTACTGCTCGCTGCCGGTGATCGTCAAGCTGACGCCGAACATCACCGACATCCGCCAGTCGGCCCGCGCCGCCCACCGTGGCGGGGCCGATGCGGTGTCGTTGATCAACACTATCAACTCCATCACCAGCGTCGACCTGGAGCGCATGGTGGCCCACCCGATGGTGGGCAGCCAGAGCACCCACGGCGGCTACTGCGGCTCGGCGGTCAAGCCGATCGCCCTGAACATGGTGGCCGAGATCGCCCGCGACCCGCAGACCCGTGGCTTGCCGATCTGCGGCATCGGCGGTATCGGCAACTGGCGCGATGCCGCGGAGTTCGTGGCCCTGGGCTGCGGCGCGGTACAGGTGTGCACGGCGGCGATGCTGCATGGCTTTCGTATCGTCGACGAGATGCAGGATGGCCTCTCGCGGTGGATGGACAGCCAGGGCTACCACAGCCTGCAGGACTTCTCCGGGCGGGCGGTGGGCAACACCACCGACTGGAAGTACCTGGATATCAACTACCAGGTGATCGCGAAAATTGACCAGGAGGCGTGCATCGGTTGCGGCCGTTGTCATATCGCCTGCGAAGACACTTCGCACCAGGCCATCGCCAGCCTCAGGCAAGCGGACGGCACCCATAAATATGAGGTGATCGACGACGAATGCGTGGGCTGCAACCTGTGCCAGATCACCTGCCCGGTGCAGGATTGCATCGAGATGGTGCCGCAGCAGACCGGCAAGCCATTCCTCGACTGGCTGCACGACCCCCGCAACCCTCACCGCGAGACCACGGAAGCAGCCACAAGCGGCAAGTTCTAAGCAGCAAGTCGCAAGCTTCAAGCTCCTAGCTTGAAGCTTGCTTTCACTTGCCGCTTGCCGCTGCCTCTATGGTTCGAGGCCGATACCGCGCAGGACCACGCTGGTGACGGTCTGCACCGCCCGTTCGAATTGCAGATCCGACAGCGGCTGGTGGTCGTTGAGGATGTTCACCTGGTGGTCGAAGTCGGCGTAGTGCTGGGTCGAGGCCCAGATCAGGTACAGCAGAGCCGAGGGTTCCACCGCAAGGATCCGCCCGTCCTCGACCCATTGGCGGATCTTGGCTTCCTTCATCTTCGCCCAGTCGTACAAGCTCTCGTCCAACGCGGTGCCCAAGCTTGGCGCGCCATGCATGATCTCGTTGGCCCAGACCTTGGAGCCGTGGGGGCGGCTGCGCGAATGCTGCATCTTGGCGCGGATGTAGCTGCTGAGCACCACCCGCGGGTCGTCGAACATCTCGAAGCACAGGGCGTCCTGCTTCCACACTTCCAGCAGGTCCAGCAACACCGCGCTGTAGAGCTCGTGCTTGGTGCTGAAGTAGTAATGCAGGTTGGAACGCGGCAGTTGTACCTCTTCGGCGATGTCGGCCATGGCGGTGCCGGCGTAGCCCTTTTCGGCGAAGACTTTCTCGGCCCCCAGCAGGATCTTTTCCACGTTGTTGCGACGAATCTCGATCTTGTGATTGCCCATGAGGGCTCCTACGAAAACAGTCTGCGGCAAGACTAGCACCCTGCTAGGAGCACTTCTAACTCAAGCACTGCCGAGAAAACCGGCTTGCTTGCCCGCTAGAAACAACACAGATCACCGGTGCCAGTGCCATGCCTGCATAAACGTGGCGACTGATTCATGGGAACCACACCCTGCTCGCCTTTTCATGTTAAATCACGCCCTGGCGCAGCCCGCCCGTACCCTGGGCCGAGGAGACGACTCGCCGCCCAGCGATTCACGCGACAACGCTTTGCCCCAACAGGCAGGGAGCATCCTTACGGAGACCTCATGGACGAATTCAAGCGCTTCAATTTCAATTTGAGTTTCGACAGGCAGAAAATCGCTCAAGTCCCGGAGCACCTCCAGATCCAGAGAAGCCTTGGTTTCTTGCGCAAGATCGGCAGGATCGACCCCATCCTCAAGCACTGGTTCTTGTGCGCTGACAGCCGCAACAAGGGCCTGGAGCATGAGGTGCTGCTCGACGAAGCCAGTTTTGTCCGCGAAGTGCAGTCCTGGAAGGATGAGGACTTCGCCATCAATGACATGAGCTTTGTGCTCTGGAACGGGATATCCGACCCGCTCAAAGGCGGGCTTTCACTCAAGTACCACGCAAGGAACAGAGGTTCGCTGCCCACGGGCCTCGAGTTTTCCGATGCCGGGACCTTGGTCCGCTGCCTGCAAAATCCACGGCAAGGCTTGGTGGAGCTGATCAGCACGGCGCTTGAGTTCTGGCCGGAGATCGCCTGGGGCGTGGTGGCCCCCAACGCTTACTACCGCCGGCAACGAACCTTCGCAGACCGGCAAACCATCGGCTGGATCGGCTACTGCCCCCAGCCCTTGTCGGCGCAGGACTTCCCCCAGGTGGATGAACTGCGCCCAACCTCGACCCAAGGCAGCATCATCGTGACGTGCCCCGGGGTCATGGATGAAGGCAACGCACAACATCTAACGAAAACCGCAACGACCGACGCCAAGCTGGTCGAGCTGGGGCTCTTGCCCATGCGGCATTAAAGATGCCTTCGGGGTTTCGCTGGCCGGCCTGTTTGGGTAGGATCGGCCTCCCGCTCATTTGCAGCCGTCACTGCAGTGCTCCGTCCAAGCGTTGATTCGCGACACGGGCATACAGGTCTCTGCCCAAATGCCGGCCCTACCCTACCGCCGGCCATCTAATCAGTTACCAAGATGGATCATCCCCATGAAGATTCGCCCTCGCGTCGCTGCGGACGACGCCTTGCTTACCGCGCTCTGGGAGCGTTCGGTACGCGCCACCCATGACTTCATCAGCGAAGACGACATCCAGCGCCTCTACCCGCTGATACGTGACAGCTACCTGCCGGCCCTGCAAGTGCTGGTCTGGGAGAACCCCGATGCCACGCCCGGCGGCTTCATCGCCATTGGCGACGACACCGTGCAAATGCTGTTCATCGAACCGGCCCAGCGTGGCCAGGGCATCGGCCGCCAGTTGCTGGATCAGGTCCGGCAGCCGGGCCTGAAGGTCGATGTCAACGAGCAGAACCCCCAGGCCCACGGTTTCTACCGGCACTACGGGTTCGTCGACTACGGTCGCTCGCAAACCGATGGCGAAGGCAAGCCGTACCCCATCATCCACATGCAGTTGCAAGACGCTTGAACCAAACCGGCGCCCCAGCGGCGCCGGCTCCCTGGCTTTTCTAGAGGTAACCTGCCATGTCGTTGAAAACACTCTGCACCACCTCCGCCCTTCTCGCCTGCCTGCTGGCCACCGGCTCGGCGCTGGCCCACGCCCACCTGGAAACCACCACGCCCGCCGCCGACAGCAGCGCCAGCGCCCCCAGCGAACTGCGCCTGGAATTCAGCGAGGGCGTGGAAGCGGCCTTCACCAAGGTCGAGCTGAGCAAGGACGGCACCCCCGTCGCGCTCAAGGGCCTGGCCACCGAAGGCGCGGACAAGAAGACCCTGGTCGTCACCCCCGCCAGCGCTCCGCTGCCGGCCGGCAGCTACAAGGTGCAATGGCACGCGGTGTCGGTGGACACCCACAAGAGCGAAGGCAGCTACAGCTTCAAGGTGAGCCCGTAACCCGTGGCGTCATGGCTGGTGCTGTGCCGCTTCGTGCATTTCGCCGCGATCCTGACCCTGGTCGGGGCCTGGGGCTTGCGCCCGCTGCTGCTGGGCCGAGGCCATGAAGTCGTGCAGCGGCGGCTGGACCGCGTGGCCCGCGGGCTGACCCTGGTCGGGCTTGGCAGCGGCCTGGCCTGGTTACTGCTGATCAGCGCCAGCATGGCCGGTTCCTGGTCCGTCGCCCTGGACCCGGCGACGTTATGGCTGGTCCTGGGCAAGACGTTCTTCGGCCAGGTCTGGACCTGGCACCTGGCGCTCAACCTGGTGTTGCTGGGCCTGCTGCTGACACCCCTGGGCCGTTCCCTGCCGCTACGCCTGGGGCTGGCCGCCCTGCTCCTGGGCACCCTGGCCCCGGTGGGCCACGGCGCCATGTTCGATGGCCTCAAGGGGCAATTGCTGATTCTCAACCAGATCGTCCACCTGGGCTGCGTCGGCCTGTGGCTGGGCGGTTTGCTGGTATTGCTGATGGTCCTGCGCCAACCGCAGGCGTCCCTGGAGCCACTGTTGCGGCGCTTCAGCGGCGTGGGCTACGTGCTGGTGGCGGGCCTGCTGGCCAGCGGCCTGGTCAACGTACGGATGCTCACTGGCCAATGGTGGCCGACTCCGCTGTTCAGCGGTTTCGCCCTGGTGCTGTTGGTGAAAGCCCTGCTGGTGGTCGGCATGCTGGCCCTGGCCCTGTTCAATCGCTTGCGCACCCGGGGCTGCGACCAGCGCCTGGACAGCCTGCGCCGCAGCGTGGGCCTGGAGTGGTTGCTGGGCATCGCCGCCGTGGCGGCCGTCGCCTTGCTAGGCACCCTACCGCCGCTGCAAGCCTGAACCGCCTTTGTAGCCGCTGCCCAGCGCCGGCGGCGACCGGAACGCAGCGCCCGCAAGAGCAAGCACCGCGCTCATCCAGACAATACTCATCGGCCGGTTTGGCGAGGACTGCACCCTCGTGCGCAGCCTCGCGGGCTCGACAGCGGCTACCGGGTTTGCCAATTTTTGCTACCAGGCGTGGTGCCATCGGCGCTAGGTTGAGAAACCTTCTGCAGCGCCATGGGTGACGGCATGAACGATGAACCCGGTGTAGAGCAAGCGGTGCAGGTATGCAGCCATTCGACCAGTGATATCGATGAGCTGGCCTCCAGCGTCTGCGGCTGGGATCAGCGCTATGACCAACTCAGTCCTGGCCGTTACCACGGCAGCCTCACCGAATGCTGGATCGACGATATCCAGGTCATCCGCGAGCGCTCCAACCTCTGCCTGCACCAGATGGGCTACTCCTGGAGCGGTGCGCGGGTGTTCGGCATTCCCATGGTACAGTCCGGCGCGGCGCGCTTCGGCACCCAAGTCATCGAAGCCGCTGCGCCGGTCACTCTCGGACCAGGGCAGGAGCTGGACTATCGCACCCCGCCTACCCTCGACGTGATATCCATTGTGCTGAGCGCCGAAAAACTCTCGCAGCTGTCGCTCGCCCTCGACGGTTTCGACCTGGAGTCCGTCCTGGGCGGCAGCCATTGCCTGGCCAGCAACGCCCCCAGGCTCATGGAACTGCGCGCCTTGCTGCAAGCGCTGGCGCGGGTGTTCGAATTTGCCCCCGAACTGCTCGCCTACCCCGCCGTGCGCAAGGGCCTGCGCCATACATTGGTGACATCGTTGCTAGAAGCCTTCTCGCATCAGGACAACCGCTACGAGGGCAATCAACGGACACTCCAGCACAAGCTCATCGTCGAACGCGCCAAGCGATACATCCTCGAATCGCCCCAGGAACCGCCGACCATCGCCGAGCTGTGCGCCATGATCGGCGTGAGCCGGCGCACCCTGCAGACGTGCTTCCAGGAAATCATGGGCACCAATCCCGTCCACTACCTGCGTGCAGTGCGCTTGAACCAGGTACGCCGCGCGCTGCGGCAAAGTACGACACACAAGCCCAAGGTCCAGGACATCGCCTGCACCTGGGGATTCTGGCATCTGAGCAGCTTCACCGCGGACTACAAGCGGATGTTCGGCGAGCTGCCCTCGCAGACCCTGCACCGGCCGCGCTGAGCCCCACAGGACGATAGCGACCGTCCCGAGACAGGGCCATTGCCAGGCGCGCGCAAACTTGCCGATATCCGCTAACGCTCACCGATGCTCCATTTCATGATGGGAAGCGTTTGCAGTGCAGGCTTGGGCGCACCCTGGAACCTGCGGGTCCATGAGCGCCTCCAGCACCGCCCATGAAAATAACAAGGGGGCTTGCATGAATGCCGCCAATGAGTTTGTACGCAAGGACTACCTGACCCAAGTGGCGCGCATGGCTCTGCCGCGCTGGAACATCGCCCAGGACGCACAGTTGCATCTGCTCAGCCTGTCGGAGAACGCCATGTTCCTGGTGAGCTGCGACCATCGCCGCTGGGTGCTGCGGGTACATCGCCAGGGTTACCACAGCCTGGCTGCGGTCCGTTCCGAACTGGCCTGGATGCGCGCGCTGCGCGACGACGCTGGGATCGAAACGCCGATCGCCGTCTCCGGTACCGATCGCCAGTTGGTGCAGCAGGTGATGCTCGAGCCCGAGACAACGCCGAGGATGCTGGTGCTGTTCGACTTCATCCCGGGTTCCGCGCCCGAGCCGGACAACCTGCTCGACGCCTTCGGACAATTGGGAAGCATCACCGCGCGCATGCACCGGCACTCACGCCAATGGCAACGCCCGGCTTTTTTCCAACGCCAGGTCTGGGATTACCAGGGCGCTTTCGGCGATGCGCCGATCTGGGGCCACTGGCGCGCGGGGTTCAGCCCGCATGCACCAGGACTGGAGATCCTCGAGCAAGCCGAGCACCTGATGTGCCAGCACCTGGAGCGGTACGGCAAGGCTCCTGACCGCTTCGGCCTGATCCATACCGACTTTCGCCTGTCGAACCTGCTGGTCGACCAAGGCCGAGCCCGGGTCCTGGACTTCGATGACAGCGGCTTTGGCTGGTACCTGTACGACCTCGCTTCCTCGGTGACCTTTCTCGAGAACCATCCGGATATCGGGAAGATCATCGCAGCCTGGATCGACGGTTATCGCCAGGTCCAGACACTGGGCGAGGAACATCTGGCGCTGATCCCGACCCTGATGATGTTCCGCACGCTAGTCGTCCTGGGTTGGGCCGGCTCGCATCCTTGCACCGACCTCGCCCTGGAAATGCATGGGAGGTACAGCGCCAGCGCCGTCGAATTCGCCAGCAGATACCTCGCGGGGCGAGCCCTGCGCGGAATCTGACAACCCCGTTGCGTGCATCGCAGGAGATCACCATGACCGACGCCCCCGACCTGCTGGACCGCCGCCGCAAGACCATGGGCGCCGCGCCGCTGTTCTACGACGAGCCCCTGCATCTGGTCAGGGGACAAGGCGTGCACCTCTATGGGCAAGATGGCCGGCGCTACCTGGACTGCTACAACAATGTCCAGGTGGTCGGGCATTGCCACCCCAGGGTCAACGAAGCCATCGCCCGGCAGAACGACACCCTCAATGTCCATAGCCGCTACCTGACCCAGGGCATAGTCGACTACTCGCAGCGGCTGCTGGAGACCTTCGCCAACGGTCTTGACCAGGTGCTCTATACCTGCTCGGGCTCGGAAGCCAACGACCAGGCCCTGCGCATCGCCCGCACGCGTGGTTCGGGCCGAGGCATCATCTGCAGCAGCCATGCCTACCACGGCAACACGGCAGCGGTGGAGCAGGTCTCGCCCCTGATACACCGCAACCGGCACTGCTTCGATGAAGTCAGGAGCGTCCCCTTCCCGCAGATCTACCGGCCGCTGGGCGGGCTGGTGGGCGAAGCGCTGATCCAGGCCTACCTGGCGCAGATCGAGGATGAGATCGAGAGTTTCGACACGACGGGCGTGGGCCTGGCCGGCATGATCTTCTGTCCGATCTTCGCCAACGAGGGCCTGCCACGGATCCCGGCCACCTTGCTCGAACGTGCATGCGCCCTGGTCCGCGATGCGGGCGGCCTGGTCATCATCGATGAGGTCCAGGCGGGTTTCGGTCGCACCGGCAGCATGTGGGGCCACCAGGCCATGGGCATCACCGCCGATATCGTCACCCTGGGCAAACCCATGGGCAACGGCTATCCAGTGGCGGCCGTGGTCAGCCGGGGCGAACTGCTGGATGGCTTTCGCGACAAGACGTTCTATTTCAATACTTTCGCCGCCTCGCCGACAGCGGCAGCCGCGGCGATGGCAGTCCTGGATGTGATCGAAGACGAAGGGCTCATGGACAACGCACGCACCGTTGGCGCGCTGGTGCGCCGGGGGTTGGCCGAGCTTGCGGCAAAGCATGCGTTGATCGGTGATATCCGCGGCAAGGGATTATGGGTCGGCCTGGAACTGGTATCGGACCATGCCAGCCGGGAACCCGCCACTTGGGAGACCGGGCAATTGGTGGAGGCCCTCAGGCAACGGGGCATCCTGGTCAACCGAATCGGGCCGTTCGGCAATGTCTTGAAGATACGTCCGCCCCTGGTCTTCAAGACGGAACATGCCCAGGAGTTGCTGGCAGCCATCGAACAGAGCCTTGAGGTCCTTGAGGGCTCTGGCCAGGAACGCAAAGACGCCCTGTAGCGGCTATCGAGCGCCAGCGAGGCGGCGACCAGACGTGCAGCGCCCGCCAGAACGGGATCTTGCGAGGACTGCGTCCTCGGACGCAGCCTCGCAGGCTCGACAGCCGCTACAGAGGGCGGCGCTGGCGCAGGTAATCGAGCACTGCGGCCTGGTCGCCCACGAACTCGATCCGGGCGCCCTTGCTCTCGCGCTGGAAGGCGTACATCGGGTCGTAGTATTCGCTGAGCAGGCCCTGGATCCAGCCCCGGTGCAACTCCACCACGCCGCTGCGCTCCTGTTCGGCCAGGGCCTCCTGCATCAGCGCCAGCAACCGCTGGTGGCGCTCGCCGCCCAGGCGCTTGTGGATCTTGTTCAGGCTTTCCAGCAGGCGCTGGGCGAACAGCGCGAAACCCGGCTCGCCATGCACGGCCACGAACTCGGCGCACAGGTCCACCACGTAGTCCTGGAGAATCCGCTGCACCCGCTGGTCCAGGCGGTCCTCCAGCCAGATCATCGGCGCTAGCTGCATGCCCTGGTGCAGCGGCAGCGGCAACGCACAGCTGCCGATCATGCGGTTCTCGTCCTCGACGACGAAGCCCTGCACGCCACGCTCACGCTTCTTCAGCAGGTCCACCGCCAGGCGGTTCTCGAAGTCGATGTTGCTCGGCTGCCCGGTGGCGCGCCGGCCGAAACTGGAACCCCGGTGATTGGCATGGCCTTCCAGATCGAGGGCGTTGTCCAACTGCCCCAGAACCTGGGTCTTGCCGGTGCCGGTCATGCCTCCCAGCAGCACGAAGTCGCACTGCTGCATGGCCTGCTCCACGGTGTCCAGGAGAAAGGTCCGCATGGCCTTGTAGCCACCGCCCACCCGTGGGTAGTCGATGCCGGCCTCGTCGCGCAGCCACTGCTGGACGATCTGCGAACGCAAGCCGCCACGGAAACAGTAGAGCAAGCCATCGGGATGGGCCCGGGCGAAATCGGCCCAGGCCTGGATACGTTCGGCCTTGATCGCCCCGGACACCAATTGGTGCCCGAGGACGATCGCCGCCTGCTGGCCCTGCTGCTTGTAGCAGGTGCCGACCCGCTGGCGCTCCTGGTCGGTCATCAGCGGCAGGTTGAGCACCCCGGGAAAGGCGCCCTTGGTGAATTCGATCGGCGCACGGGTGTCCATCATCGGCCGGTCGTTGAGGAATATCTCGCGGTAATCGGTGTAGTCCAGGGACATCAGCACACCTCGACCGCGTGACTCTGTCGCTCCAACAGCTCGCCGATAGGCGCCAGTTCCAGGCCCAACTGCGCCGCCAGGGCAAGGAATTCGGCATTGCCTTCAGGCGTCACCGCCACCAGCAGGCCGCCGCTGGTCTGCGGATCGCACAGCACCCGCTTGTGCAGCTCCTGCACCCGCCCGACCTTGTCGGCGTAGCTGCTGTAGTTGCGCAGGGTGCCACCGGGCACGCAGCCCTGGTCCAGGTAGTACTCCACCCCGGGCAGGCGCGGCACCCGGTCATAGTGGATACGCGCGGTCAGGCCACTGCCATCGGCCATCTCCACCAGGTGCCCGAGCAGGCCGAAGCCGGTGATGTCGGTCATTGCGGTAACCGCCTCGAGCTTGCCGAAATGGCTGCCGGGCTTGTTCAAGGTGCACATCCAGTCCCGGGCCAGGCCAACGTCGGCATCGCGCAGCTTGCCCTTCTTCTCGGCGGTGGTGAGCACGCCGATCCCCAGGGGCTTGGTCAGGTACAGCAGGCAGCCGGCGGTGGCGGTGTCGTTGCGCTTCATGAAGCGTTTTTCCACCAGGCCGGTCACCGCCAGGCCGAAGATCGGCTCCGGGGCATCGATGGAGTGCCCGCCTGCCAGGGGAATGCCCGCCGCGTCGCACACCGAGCGCCCGCCGCGGATCACTTCACGGGCGACTTCCGGGGCCAGCACGTTCACCGGCCAGCCCAGGATGGCGATGGCCATCAAGGGATCGCCGCCCATGGCGTAGATATCGCTGATGGCGTTGGTGGCGGCAATCCGCCCGAAATCGAAGGGATCATCGACGATGGGCATGAAGAAGTCGGTGGTGGAAACCACCCCACGTTCACCGTCGATGGCGTAGACCGCCGCATCATCGCGCGAAGCGTTGCCGACCCACAGCTTGGGATCGAGGTTCTGCGCCCCGCTGCCGGCCAGGATGACCTCCAGGACCTGGGGGGAAATCTTGCAACCACAACCGGCTCCGTGGCTGTACTGGGTCAGGCGAATCGGCTCGCTCATGGGGCACCTCGTCAAGTCTGGGACGGGGATTCTAGCAGAGCCCTCACGCCCCTGGTCGCGGCGTCCCCTGGTGGAACAGCATCTGCCAGCGCCCTTCGCGGCAGCGCCACAGCGAGCTGCGCCAGGCACTGCAGGCGGCCCGCCCGGGCGCTGCGGCGTTATGGCACAGGTAGGTGGCCTGGGCCAGGTCGACTGCCAGCCGCTGCACGGTGAACTGCTCGATGTGCCGCTCGATAAACCACTCCTGCGGCAAGCTGGCGAGCACCTGGGCCTTGTCCCAGCGCCCGCCGCTGACGCCGAACTCGAGGAACTCATCGGCCAGCAAGGCATCCAGCGCCTGGCGATCACCGCGCACGTCGGCTTCCTGCAACCGACGTTCGAGCAGCAACAAGTGTTCGGACAGATTCATCTTTCCCCCGGGTATTGGCCATGCCTGGACAGCGGACTCTAGCATCCTCCCATCCAGGCATGATCGATGACCCAGCCCCCACACCGAACCCTGGCCCGTGCCTACTTGCCAGCCAATGAGAGCCTCAATGCCACCCGCAGCCCCTGCGCAGACCAGTTCCGCTCGATGCGCCCGCCAGCGACGATCGCTAGCTCATCGATCAGCTCGCAGCCATAGCCATAGCGAACCGGTGGGGCGGAAATCGCCGGCCCGCCCTTCTCCACCCAATCCAGGTTCAGCCAACCTTCCTGGCTGGCCCAACGTATGTCGACCCCGCCCTCGGCGATGCTGAGGGCGCCATGTTTCACCGAATTGGTCGCCAGCTCATGGAGCAGCAGCGCCAACAGGTTGGCCAGCGGCCCTGGGACGTGCTCGGCCGTACCGCTGAATCGGCATTGGCTGCCGAAAGGTTGCAGTACGGAACCGACAAAGGCCGCCATGTCCACAGCCTTGGCCCCCTCGCTATCCAGAACCAGGGTGTAGACCCTGGATAACGCCCGCAGCTTGTCGGCCGCAAGCTTGCCCAACCGGTCCAGGGCACCGGTGCTGCGGGCTTCCCTGTCAGCCATCATGACCACCGCATCGGCCACGGTGAAAAGATTCTTGATCCGGTGCAGCCTTTCACCCGTCAGCAGTTGTTCGCGCACCAGCGCCTGGTTCAGCTCCTGCTGCAGCAACACCTGTTCGGTCACGTCGCGAGACACGCACACGATGCTGTGCACCCGCCCCTGCCGATCAAGGGTGGGGGTCAGTACATTGTCCCAGTGGATGATCTTGCCGTGGGCATCGCTGTAGCCGGCAAAACGCGCGCAGAGCCCCGCCGCCGCCGAGGCCAGGGCCTCATGGGCAGCCTCGTGGGTCGCAGCAGGCAGCAGCGGTACCCAGGCCGTACCCCTGACCTGGGCCTGCGAGATCTGGAAGGCCACGCATCCGGCTTCACTCATGGCCAGGAGCACGCCATCGGGCGTCAGCACGTGGATGCAATCGCAAGAGGCATCCAGCATTGCCCGCTGTATATCGGCAACAGTGAGTTGCATGCCGGGAATTCCCTGCTTGTCCTGATCTTTCTGCATATACCTTGACTACCCGAACAGTGAACCTGGAGCAAAGCGCCAAGCTTTCACGCGACAGAAATATGACGAAGACTTTCCTGCAGCCAATCAATGTTCGAACAGCATTCACGGCATTTGCCGAAACTTGCTATAAGCAGCATTAATGTTGCCTGCCTGTAGTCCAGCCGATGAAACCACCACCTTCACTATAGTTAACCAATCCACCCCAAGGATATGGCGAGGGCAACTGAAAAACCGAATGAACACTCAAAAAAACTTATCCCGGAGTATCGAATAGCTCCAGGAGATGTCTCACCATCCAAATGCAGACTTGCATTTTTGACAGGCTACACCCGCCACAGAGCCATCCACGACAACTAAAATTCTTATATGTTGTCACTCGAAGTTCCCGAAAAACCCCTGGCCCGAGCACTTGATCGTTACAGGAAGACTTCGTGCACTTTAAAAATATGCGCTTTAAAAACATGCACTTTAAAAACAGCACCGAAAAGAGGGGGCATGGTGACGCCGGTATCGAGGTACCGACGATAACGGCCATCCGACGAGGCTGCCAGCCATGAAAATCCGCGTTCACAAGCAGGCGCGGAGCCTGGGGCCGTGCGGGCCGAAGCCTGGCTGGCCGGACTTTGTCCAAAGCAGGATCAGGCACGCCAACCCATATTCTGCGGGCGAGCATATTGCCGCTCTGCCAATAAGCGAATGAGTATTCGGGCCCTGTCTCTGGAACCGCTTGCAGCGATCAAATACTCAAATCCGACAATCGCTTGTCACGTCGCATCTGTGCCACCCACTTCATATCCTGGGCAGACTGTACCGAGAGTTGTCCTTCATCGAAGAGTCCATCGATATAACCATGGGCATAGGCCGCAGCCGCGCGGACCCGCATTGCATCAGGGGCATTAATTATCAGTTGCAGGACGGTCATGATCCTGACCTGACGCTGTTCATCACCCATGACTTCTATCCTGGCCACGCCCATGGCAAACCGGGGCTTATCATTAAACCCAACTACATTGCTTCGCAAATATCATATTCAAACTTAACCAGACCTGAATGAGTCCATCCCGGGCACACTCATCCTCCAGATATACTTACGCGCAGCTGTTACAATTTTATTTCAATACCAGGCAAGGTGATCGGAGCCCCCGACAACTTGCAACAGGTCAAGTCCAGCACACCAACGCTCAACTTTGGCGCTAGTTAATACCAATCAAGAACCAGTGCATTTTTAATATCGAGAAGAGCCTTCGGCCAACTAGCACGGCATATCAGCTTCGGCGCCGACAATGATTTCGGTCATGCCCGGCGAGCATGGCGACGCCCCGCAGCGTGCAAGAGCGCCGGCCCCCACCAATGGCGTCCCAGCGACAGTCGGCAACCCTGAATGGCCGCCAGGAAACGACAAAGCCGCCTCGCAAGGCGGCTGCCGAACACCCAAGACAGTCAGAAGTCGAGGGTGAAGTTGAGGGTCATGGCATGGTCCTTGGTTTTGTCGGACACCTGCCCCGAGTAACCGATGCCCAGCTTGCCGGCCGGGGTGATCTGGTAGTCCAGGCCAGCCTCCAGCAGCGCACTGTCCTTGGCGATCGGCACGCCCTGGGTGGTGAAGGAGGTGCCACCGTCGATGAAGGTCAGGTCGGCATCCGGCTTGGTGTCGCCATAGGCATGGCGCCAGCCCAGGCCCACCCGTGGCGTGAGCTGGTGCCCATTGCCCAAGGTGAGGCGCTTGCCGGCCCGTATGCCGACGGTGGAGAAGGTCACGTCCTGGCTGGCCTTGGCCTTGAGCGCCGCCGCACCGCCCTTCTCCTTGCCGGTGTTGCTGTCGTAGTTGACATAGGACAGCCCGACGAATGGCTCCAGGGCTACGCCTGCAGCGTCCATCGCATACCCCACCTCACCGAAGACCTGGGCGCTGCGGGCGTTGTAGTGCGCCTTGAGCCGATCGCTGTAGGTGCCGACATTGACGTCGCGCTTGGTCTCGATCCGATGCCAGCTGTAAGCCGCTCCCAGGCGTACGGCCACGGCATCGAACTGGGAGTTGAGGTAGGCACCCAGGTGCGTGCTGTCGACCTTGGCATCGGATTGCAGCCGGTGGGCCGACAGGTCGCTGCGGGTATAACCGGCAGCGACCCCGGCCCGCCAGGTATCGTCCAGCTGGCGGTCGCTGCCGAGCATGAAGCCCGAGAGGTTGCGGTCCAGCTTGGCGGTATTGCTGTTGCCGGCCATGTCACCCCAGGTGCCGAGTACCCGCATCCAGCCGACCATCTCGCCCTGGCAACCACTGCTGCTCAGGCGGTTCTCGCGGCTGGCCAGGACCTGCCGCGGGTCGTCCTGGGAGCTGGAGCAGCCAGGCTGGCGCATCCGGTCATTGAGGGCGTCGCGCACATACCGCGAGTCCTCCAGCAAGGCGCTGACGGTGCTGGCATGGATCTCCCCGGACAGGCTGTTGAACGCATCCACCGCCCCGGCGCGGTCCAGGCCGAGGATCTGGTCGTTCAACTGGTCGGCCGGATCGTCGTCATCCCCCGAGTAAGCCCCCAGGGCCGCGGCCACCGCACGCTGGTTAGAGGTCTGGGCGACGTCGACGAAGCTGGTCTGGTTGCGATTGACATTCAGGTTCACCTGGTTGGCGTCGTACACCAGCGAGGTGTCGAAGAACACCAGTTGCGGCAAGTTGCTGCCGCTGAAGGTACCGGTGATACCGCCACCGGCGTTGATCAGTGCATAGCTGGTGTTGGCGCCACCATAGTTCAAGCCAGTGACCTGCAGGTTGCCCGCCAGGTTGGCAGTGCCGCCGACCTGCAACGCCGGGCTGCTGGCCGAAGTCGGCGTCAACTGCAGGGTGCCGGTGCTGCCATTGCTGAAGTTGCCGGCGACCGCCAGCTTGCCGATTGGCCCGCCGGAACTCACCAGGCCATTGTTGACCAGCCCCCCGACGCTGCCGTTGCCAGCCAGGGTCGCACCATTGCTGACCACCACTTGCCCAGCCAGGGAAGCCGGGTCGTCGCCAATCTGCACGGTGCCCTGCTCCACCGCCAGGGTGCCGCTGAAGGGCTGGTTGCCATTGAGTTGCAACAGCCCCGCGCCTTGCTTGACCACGGTACCGGTACCACTGAGCAGGCCGTTGAACACGCCGTTGCTGTTCTGTGCGAACAACATCCGGGCGTTGACCAGCATCCGTCCCTGCAAGCTGGTGGTGTTGCCCGCCAGGGTGCCACCACTGACCGTGGTACCGCCGGTGTAGGTATTGGCGCCGGTGAGCAGCAACACCCCGGCATCGGTTTTCTCGATACCGCCGCTGCCCACCAGTGGTGCGTCGATCTGGGTCACCACCCCGCCGTTGATCCGCACCTTGGCCAGGCTGCCATCGCTGCCATTGGTGGGGCTCAGGCTGCCGTTGCTGCCAGCGACGAAATTGTAGCCGCTGTCGAGTACCTGCATGCCGGTGAAGCTCTGGTTGCCGGCCACGGTCACGGTGCCGCCCTGCCCGCCGAAGATCACGAACTGGTTGCCCGCGCCTTCGGTCTGGGTACCGGTGGGGTCGGTCCAGTTGGTCGAACCACCCCAGGTTCCGCTACCACCAGTGATGCTGCCGTTGGCCGTGGTCTGGCCGCCGTTCCAGAACTGCACCTGGCCTGGCGCACCCTGTACCAGCAGGTTGACCTGGTTGGCCAGGGCGGTCTGCAGGCTCAGGGAGCCCGGCAGCACGCTACCAGGCAGGGTGCCGTAGTCCAGGCCGTTATTGGTCAAGCTGCCGCCGTAGCGGAACAGCTGGTAGACGCCTACGCCGAAGTTTCCGGCATCGGTGATGTTCAAGGTGCCGTCCAGGGTCAGGTCGCCAGCCACGTTGACCACCGTGGTGGAACTGGTGGCCTGGCCCAGGCTGAAGTCCAGGTTGGTGCCGGAAGACAGCACCAGCCCGCCCACGGACAATGGCGTGGCACTGCCGCCGGCCTTGAGGCTGGCGCCATCGCCCAACTGTAGGGTGCCGTTGAGCTGGCCGCTGCCACCGATGCTGGCGCCATTGGCCACCTGCACATTGCCGCTGGCCAGGCTGCCGTCCACCAGCAACGAGCCGCCCTGCACCTGGGTGGTACCGGTAAAGCTGTTGTTGCCGGTCAGCAACAGCGTGCCGCTGCCTTGCTTGACCAGGGTGCCGTTGCCGCTGAGGTTGCCGGCATAGGTGCCATTGGCGTTCTGCTGGAACATCAGCGCGGCGTTGTTGAGGATCGAGCCCTGCAAGCTGCTGGCGTCGCCGCGGGTGGTGCCCGCGTTGAGCGTGGTGCCGCCGCTGTAGGTGTTGGCGCCGCTGAGCAGCAAATCGCCGCTGCCATTCTTCACCAGCGAGCCATTGCCACTGATCACGCCGCTGAGGGTCAGGGCCTGCTGGTTGGCCAGGTTCAACTGCGCGCCAAGGGTAATGGCGTTGGCCAGTTGCAGGGCCACCGGACTGTCGAGCTGGGCATTGCCGCCCACCGTCAGGGCTCCGGTGCCCAAGGCGCTGTTGTTGCCCAGGATCAATTGCCCGGCCTTGAGCAAGGTACCGCCCTGGTAGGTATTGACGCCGTTCAAGGTCAGGCTGGCGCTGCCGCTCTTCACCAATCCGCCGCTGCCACCGACCACGCCGCCCAGGGTCAGGGCATTGGAACCGCCGATGTTCAATGCGCCAGCCAGGTTCAGCCCATTGCCCAGGGACACTGCGGTATTGCTGTCCAGGGTGGTGCCATTGGCGGTGCTCAGGCCGCCTGTACCCAGGGCGTTGTCGGCCCCCACCACCAGGGTGCCGCCCTGTAGCGAGGTGCCGCCGCTGTAGCTGTTGTTGCCATTGAGCACCAGGGTGCCGCTGTCGAGCTTGGCCAGGGTACCGCCGCCAGTGAGCGTCACGCCGAGGGTAGCTGTGGCATTCGGATCGACCCGGATCGCGGTATTGCCGGTGCCGCCATTGACCAGGTTCAGCGCCCCGCCCACACCGCCGGCCAGGTTGTAGCCGTCGGTGACGAACTGCATGCCGGTGAGGTTCTGCGTGCCGTTCACGGTCACGTTGCCAGCGCTGCCCTGGAACACCGCGAAGCTGCCGGCCCAGGCCTGGTTCAGGCTGCCGTCGGCCAAGGTCCAGTTGCTGGTGCCACTGCCCCAGGTACCGGAGCCGCCGTCGATCACGCCGTTGCCCGTGGTTTGCGAGCCATCCCAGAACAGCACCGTGGTGTTGGGGGCGCTCACCAGCAAGTTGACCTGGTTGCCCACGGCGGTTTGCAATTGCAGGTCGCCCGGCACCACGCTGCCGGGCAGGGTGCCGAAGTTGAGGCCGTTGTCGGTGAGCGCCCCGGTGTAGTTGATCAGGCGATAGACGCCGGTGCCGAAGCCGCCGATATCGCTCACGTTCAAGGTGCCGTCCAGGGTCAGGTTGCCGCCGACATTGACCAGGGCATTGCCGCCTCCGCTGACTGGCGTGCCCAGGCCCACGTCCAGGTTGGAGTTGGCCCCCAGTACCAGCGAGCCCACCGACAGGCTGTTGCCGGAACTCAGCGCCAGGTGCCCGCCATCGGCCACGCTTAGGGCGCCGCCCAGGCTGCCGCTACCGGTCAGGGTCGCGCCGCTGTTGACCGTGACCGTATTGCTGGCCAGGGAGCCGCTGAGGTTCAGCGTGCCGGCGTTGACCTGGGTATTGCCGCTCAGGCTGCTGCTGCCGCCGAGATTGAGCGTGCCGCTACCGGTCTTGACCAGTTGTCCGGCACCGTTCAGGCCGCCGGCGAAGGTACTGCCCAGGTTGTCAGCGCCCAGGGTCAGGGTGTTGCCGCTGCCGATGGTCACCGCACCGCTGCCGCTGAGGCCGCCAAGGCTGGCGGAAGCGCCCAGGTCAAGGTTGGTTCCAGCCCCGAGGTTGACCCTGGCGTTGTTGCCCAGGGCCCCGCTGCCCTGGGTGATCAGGCTGCCGGACGACACGTCGAACAGGCCGCTGAAGCTGTTGTTGCCACTCAGGGTCAGGTTGGCCGCGCCGTTCTTGGTCAAGGTCCCGCTGCCGGCGATCACGCCACCCAGGGTCAGGTCGTTGGCCCCGGCCAGGGCCAGCCCGGCATTGACGTTCAAATCGTTGTTCAGCACCAGCGGCGCACTGTTGGCCAGGGTCGCGTTGCCGCCCACGGTCAGCGCGCCGCTGCCCAGGGCCGCGGCCTGGGCCAGGGTCAGGGTGCCGGCGTTGAGCAAGGTACCGCCCTGGTAGTTGTTGACGCCGCCCAGGACCAGGTTGCCCGGGCCATTCTTGATCAGCTGGCCGGCACCGCCGATGACTCCACCCAAGGTCAGGTCGTTACTGCCAGCCAGCGTCAGGTTGGCATTGAGGGTCAGGGCATTGGCCAGGCTCAGGGCACTGCTGGCGTCCAGGGTCGCGGCACCGCCCACGGTCAGGCCACCGGTGCCCAGGGCGCCGTTGTTGCCCAGGGTCAGGGTCCCGGCGTTGAGCAAGGTGCCGCCAGTGAAGCCATTGTTGGCGTTCAGGATCAGGTTGGCCGCACCGTTCTTGGTCAGGCTGCCTGCTCCATTGATCATCCCGCCAAGGGTCAGGTCGGCGGTACCGCCGATGCCCAGGTTGCCGGCCAGGTTGAGCACATTGGTGAGGCTGACCGCCGTGCTGGCGTCCAGGCTGGTACCCGCTGCTGCGTCCAGTGCACCACCGCCCAGGGCGGTGTTGCTGGCCAGGATCAGGCCACCGGCGTTGAGCGCGGTAGGCCCCAGGTAGGTGTTGTTGCCGGCCAGGGTCAAGCTGGCGCTGCCGTTCTTGACCAGGCTCCCGTTGCCGCTGATCACTCCACCCAGGGTCAGGGCATTGGAGCCGGCGATATTCAGTGCACCAGCCAGGGTCACGGCATTGCCCAGGGTCACCGCGGTGTTGCTATCCAGGGTGGTGCCATTGGCGGTGCTCAAGGCACCTGTACCCAGGGCGCTGTTGTTGCCCACCACCAGGGTCCCGCCCTGCAGCGAAGTGCCGCCGCTGTAGCTGTTGGTGCCATTGAGTACCAGGGTGCCGCTGTCGAGCTTGGCCAGGGTGCCGCTGCCGTTGATCGCCACGCCGAGGGTGGCAGTCATGCCGGGATCGACACGAATCGCCGTGTTGCCGCTGCCATTGACCGCCGTCAACGAACCACCGGGGGCCCCCACCAGTTGATAACCGCTGGTGGTGAATTGCATGCCAGTGAAACTCTGCGCCCCGGCCACGGTGACCGTACCCGCAGTGCCCTGGAAGACCGCGAAGCCGTTGCCCCAGGTCTGGTTGAGGCTGCCGTTGACCGAGGTCCAGTTGTTGCCGAGCGAGTCCCAGGTGCCGCTGCCGCCATCGACCACGCCGTTGGCCGTGGTCTGGCTGCCATCCCAGAAACGCACGTTGCTGCCGCTTCCCGACACCAGCAGGTTGACCTGGTTGCCAACGCTGGTCTGCACCACCAGGTCGCCAAGGTTGAAGCCCAATGGCACGCTGGCCACGTTCAGGCCCAGGTCCACCAGGCTGCCGGTGTAGTTGATCAGGCGATACACGCCTACGCCGAAACCGCCGGCATCGCTGACGTTGAGCTGGCCGCCCAGGGTCAAGTTGCCGCCGACGTTGAGCAGCGAAGTGGTGGACGGCGCGCCAAGGTTGGCGTCCAGGTTGGCACCGCTGTTGAGCACCAGCGAACCCACCGACAAGGTACTGCCCGAGTTCAACGCCAGGTGGCCGCCGGAAGCTACATCCAGGGCGCCCAGCAATGAGCCGGCGCCAGTCAGGGTGCCGCCGCTGGCGACGTTGACCGTGCCGCTGGCCAGGGAGCCATCGACCTTCAGGGTGCCGCCGCTGACCAGGCTGTTGCCGGTCAGGCCATTGATGCCGCCCAGGGTCAGGGTGCCGCTGCCGACCTTGGTCAACTGCCCGCTGCCACCAAGATCACCGTTGAACACCGAACTGGCGTTGCCGCCGCCGACACTCAGCGCCACCCCGGGGCTGAGTTGCACCGAACCGCTGCCGGTCAACCCGCCAAGGCTGGCACTGGCGCCCAGGTTGAGGCTGGCGCCCGCGCTGATGTTGGCCCCGGAACTGTTGCCCAGGGCGCCGCTGGAAAGCGTGGTCACACTGCCTGCCAGCACGTTCAAAGGTCCGCTGAAGGTGTTGTTGCCACTCAGGGACAGGTCCGCCAGGCCGTCCTTGATCAGGCCTGAACTACCGCCGATCACCCCTGCCAGGATCAAGTTGTTGTTGCCGGCCAGGGTCAGGTCGGCATTGAGGGTCAGGTTGTTGCCCAGGGCCATTGGCGTGCTGTTGTCCAGGGTCGCGGCGCCGCCAACGGTCAGGGCGCCAGCGCCCAGGGCCCCGCTGTTGCCCAGGGTCAGGGTCCCGGCATTGAGCGTGGTGCCACCCTGGTAGGTGTTGATGCCGTTGAGCGTCAGGTTGGTGGTGCCGTTCTTGATCAACTGCCCCGTACCGCCGATGACCCCGCCCAGGGTCAGGTCGTTGCTGCCGGGCAGGGTCAGGTTGGCATTGAGGGTCAGGTTGTTGTTCAGGCTGATACCTGGTGCGCTGTCCAGGCTCGCCGCGCCGCCTACGGTCAACACCCCATTGCCCAGGGCGCCATTGCTGCCCAGGGTCAGGGTCCCGGCGTTGAGCGTGGTGCCGCCCTGGTAGGTGTTGACGCCGTTCAGGGTCAGATTGGCGTTGCCGTTCTTGATCAAGCTGCCGATCCCGCCAACCACCCCGGCCAGGGTCAGGTCGGCACCGCCACCGATAGTGACCCCGCCGCCAAGGTTCACCTGGTTGCCCAGGCTCACTGCGGTGTTGCTGTCCAGGGTGGTGCCGGCGGCCGCATTCAACGCACCACCGCCCAGGGCATTGGCGTTACCGATGATCAACCGGCCGGCGTTGAGGGTGGTGTTGCCCAGGTAGGCGTTGGCGCCGTTGAGGATCAGGTCGGCGCTGCCATTCTTGATCAGGCCGCCGATCCCGCCGATCGCGCCACCCAAGGTCAGGGCATTGCTGCCGGCGATCGTCAGGTTGCCGCCCAGGTTCAGCCCATTGCCGATGCTGACCGCGGTGCTGGCGTCCAGGCTGGTGCCGTTGGCGGCATTCAGCGTGCCATTGCCCAGGGCGCCGTTGGCCCCCAGGATCAGCGTGCCGCCGTTGAGGGCGGTATTGCCCTGGTAGGTATTGGTACCGCTGAGGGTCAGGCTGGAAGTACCGCCCTTGATCAGCCCGGCGCTGCCGCCGATGGTGCCGCCCAGGGTCAGGGCATTGCTACCGCCCACCGTGAGGTTGGCATTGAGGTTGATGGCATTGCCCACGTTCAGGGCACTGCCGGCATTCAGCGAACTGGCGCCGCCCACGGTCAGCGCACCGCTGCCCAGGGCCGTGGCGCTACCCAGGGTCAGGTTGCCGGCATTGAGCAAGGTGCCGCCCTGGTAGCTGTTGTTGCCGTTGAGGGTGAGGTTGGCGCCACCGTTCTTGACCAGTCCATAGGCGCCGCTGACGTCGCCATCCAGGATCAGCGGATTGAGCCCGTCCAGGGTCAGGTCGGCGTTGAGCACTATGGCATTGAGCAGGTCCAGGCTGGTGCTACCGGCGAGGTTCGCCGCGCCGCCCACGGTCAAGGCGCCGCTGCCCAGGGCGCCGCTGTTGCCCAGGGTCAGGGTGCCGCCGTTGAGCAAGGTTCCGCCCTGGTAGGTATTGCTGCCATTGAGGGTCAGCCCCGCCGTGCCGCTCTTGGTCAGGCCACCGATGCCGGTGACCAGCCCGCCGAGGGTCAGCGCGTTGCTGCCGGCCAGGTTGAGGTTGCCGGACAGGTTCAGGGTATTGCCCAGGGACACCGCGGTACTGCTATCCAGGGTAGTGCCGGCGGCGGTATTGAGCACGCCCAGGCCCAGGGCCAGGTTGCTGCCCAGGATCAGCGAACCGCTGTTGAGGTTGGTATTGCCCAGGTAGCCGTTGTTGCCAGACAGGGTCAGGCTGGCCCCGCCATTCTTGACCAACCCGCCGGCACCGTTGATCTGTCCGGACAGGCCCAGGTTCTGGTTGCCGCCAATGGTCAGGGCGCCGGCCAGGTTGACGTTGTTGCCCAGGCTCAAGGCGGTGTTGGCATCCAGCGTCGTACCGGCCGCCGCGTTGAGGGTGCCGGTGCTCAGGGCGCCGGCATTGCCGACGATCAAGCGCCCGGCATTCAGGGCGGTGTTGCCCAGGTAGGCATTGGCCGAATTGAGGACCAGGTCGGCGCTGCCGTTCTTGACCAGGCCACCGGCACCGCTGACCAGGCCGCCCAGGGTCAGGGCATTGCTGCCACCCACCGTCAGGTTGCCGGCCAGGGCCAGGGCGTTGCCCAGGTTGATGGCGGTGTTGGCATCCAGGGTGGTGCCGCCGGCCGTACTGAGCAAGCCACTGCCCAAGGCATTGTTATTGCCCAGGATCAGGCTGCCGGCATTGAGATTGGTGGTGCCGCTGAAGCCGGTGTTGTTGCCGCTCAGGGTCAGGCTGCCAGTACCGCCCTTGCTCAGCGCGGCACTGCCGCTGAGCACGCCGGACAAGGTCAGCGCGCCGACGCCACTGGTACTCAGGGCGTTGTTGAGCACCAAATTGTTGCCCAGGTTGACGGTACCCGGAGCGCTCAAGGTGGCCGCGCCGCCCAGGGTCACGGTGGAAGTGCTGAAAGCCTGGTTGTTGCCCACCTGCACCGTACCGCCATTGAGGGTGGTGCTGCCGGTGTAGGTATTGGCGCCATTGAGGGTCAGTTGCCCGGCGCCGGACTTGACCAGCCCGCCGCCACCAGAAATCACCCCGGCCAGGGTGGTGTCGTTGCTGCCTTGCAGGGTCAGGCCGCCAGCACCCAGGGCGATCAGGTTGTTCAGGGTCAGGCCAGCGCTGCTGGCTTGCAGCACACCACCATTGGAGGTCAGCAGGCCGCTGCCGAAAGTCGCGCTGTTGTTGTACAGGGCCACCCCGCCATTGAGCGTGGTGTTGCCGCTGACCACCGGCCCCTGCAAGGTCCAGGTACCGCTGTTGAGGGTCAGGTTGTTGAAGTTGACGTAATTGGCACTGGAAACCGTACCGCTGCCGGTGGTGCCGCCACCCACGCCCAGGGTGTTCTGCAGCAGCAGGCTGTTGGAGCCGCCGGCGCCGCCATCGATCTGCCCGGTAGCAGCAAATGTCAGGTCGACCCCCAGCAGGCCGCCCAGGGCGATGCCGATCCCGCCGCCGCTGCTGACCGAGGAACCGGTCACTGCGGTGAAGCTGTTGGTACTGCCGGCCCCCAGGGACACGCCTCCGGTGATCTGCCCGGTGTTGGTGAAGTTGTTGCCAGCCGCCGAGGATTGGAACGCCACCCGGCCCACCAGGGTGCCGTTGTTGGTCATGTCGACCTGCGAGCCGCCCCGCACCGCCACCACCGGCGCATCGGCGGAGAGCAGGGTCAGGCCCAGCAATGCCGAGGAACCGATGCTGCCGTTGTTGACGATGGTAGTAACGCCGCCCGCGCCATTGTTGATGTTCAGCGCCATGCCGTTGAGCGTGCCCAGGTTCAGGCCGAGGATGCCGGAGGTGCCGTTGAGGGTACCGCTGGCCGCGTTGTTGATGTTGACGGTCGCGGCGCTGCCATTGCCGATGACCGCACCATTGCTGAGCAGGGTCACCAGCCCGAGCAGGGCCGGGTCGATAGTGCCACTGTTGTTCAGGGTGACGTTATGGCCGGTGAGGCTCATCGCCGTGCCGCCGAGCAGCGAGTTGAAGGTCGCGCCACTGTTGACGTTGACCGTCAGGTCGTCGGCCGAGGTGGCGAAAGCGTTGGTGAGGACCGCCGTGGCATTGCCGCTGCAAGTGACGATGCTGCCGGCGCTGGGGTTGGCCGGCGAACAAGCGGCCATGGCGGCCGGGCTGGCCAGCCCCCAGAGCAGGCCGGCCAGGCCCAAACGGATCGCCAGGGGCAAAGGCGAAAGACTGACCAGCACATCCTTGGCGCGAGCGTTCACATGCAGCTCCTTCCTTGAGAGCAGGCTTTTTCATTACGTAGGAACGCGTACTACCCGGAAGCTTCAGATCCCTCTACTACACGCAGCAACCCGCAAAAACCTGACCGATGGTTAAGTTTCCCTGGCAGTAACCTAGACGACGCCGCAAAGCTTGCCCAACCCAGGCGCACCATCAAATAGCATTAATACCTTGGTAAGGTGCATCGATTAATCTCGGTAAAAATCAGGGAAAAAGCGTTTATTTTCAGCGATCCTTGGTGTTTTAAAATTTTTACAACACTGCACAGGCCGCTGCGTCGCACCCTTAGGGTGCCCCCATTCACCCCTTCCTTCCCAAACAGGCCGGTCACGTCGATCCAGTAGCAAAAAGACCAGTTGGTACGACACATGCAAACGTTTGCGCACCAGGGAATCCAGGCCATTCGCCGATGATTGCCCAAACCTGATCTCACCCCGCACGAACAAGGATTTTCAATGCTCGTCACCTCCAGGCCTACCGCGCCTTCGTACCCACGCAGCGTTTCCCTGCTACTGGGCATCGTTACCGGACTACTCAGCCCTGCCCTGTTGGCCCAACCCGCCACCCCGGACGAATCGGCCCAGGGCGAAGGCCTGAGCAAGGACGTGCAACCGGCCAAGCCCGGCGCCTACCTTTCCGACTGGTACAACCAGGACCTGATGCTGATCGGCAGCAAGGACATCAGCTTCGGCCCACGCCCGGCGGACGACGTCTACCTGGAATACGAATACTTCGGACGCAAGGGGCCATTCGAGCTCTATGGCTACATCGACCTGCCGAAGATCCTCGATATCGGCAACAGCCACGACAAGGGCATCTGGGACCACGGTTCGCCGCTGTTCATGGAACACGAACCGCGCATCTCCATCGACTACCTGGCCGGCCGCAGCCTGGCCATCGGCCCGATCAAGGAGTGGTACGTGGCCTTCGACTGGATCTACGACCACGGCAGCCGCACCGCCAACCGTGCCAACACCCTGTACAGCGGCCTGGGCACCGACATCGACACCCATTCGCGGGTCAACCTGTCCGCCAACTTCTACGGTCGCTACCAGTGGGAAAACTATGGCGCCAGCAATGAATACTCCTGGGACGGCTACCGCGCCCAGCTCAAGTACATCGTGCCCATCGACAAGTTCAGCAACGGCGCCTCGCTGACCTACATCGGCTTCACCAACTTCGATTTCGGCTCCGACCTGCACAAGGACAATCCGGCCCGCACGGCCAATGCCACCGTGGCCACCAATGTGCTGCTGTACTCCTTCACCCACCTGCGCTTCACCCTGGTGGGCCGGTACTTCCACAACGGCGGCAACTGGGAAGACGGCAGCGTGCTGAATTTCGGCGATGGCGAATTCCGCGCCCGCTCCAACGGCTGGGGGTATTACGCCGGGGTCGGCTACCAGTTTTAGCGACAGCGGCAAGTTTCGAGCGACAAGCAGCAAGACAACCACGGTGTAACCTGGATCGAGCAGGATCAGCACCGATCAACGGCAATCATGGAGGTGTTATGCGTGGCATGCAGAAAGTTTCGTGGATAGTGGGCCTGAGTGCGGTGCTGGCCGGCGGGGCCTGGGCCAATGAGGCGCCGATCAAGCCCAAGGTGGTGCTGATCAGCATGTTCGCTCCGGAAGCACAGAACTGGATCGAGCGCCTGGAGCTCAAGCACAAGGTGCGTGTCCCCGGGTTGGCCGGAGAATACCCGGACATCAGTTGCAACAACGACCGGCAGGTGTGCCTGCTGACCACCGGCATGGGCCAGACCAACGCCGCGGCCTCGACCCTGGCCCTGGCGCTGTCGCCGCAGTTCGACCTGCGCAAGAGCTACTTCCTCATTGCAGGGATCGCCGGCATCAGCCCGCACCAGGGCACCATCGGCACTGCGGCCTGGGCCCATTACCTGGTGGAGTTCGGCACCCAGTGGGAGCTCGACTCGCGGGATGCGCCCAAGGAATGGCCCACCGGCTACCTGGGCATCAACACCAAGGGGCCCAATGAAAAACCGCCCCTGGACTACAAGACCGAAGTGTTCGAACTCAACCCGAAACTCCAGGCCAAGGCCTTCGCCCTGAGCCAGAAGGTGACCTTGAGCGAAAGCAAGGAATCAGCAGCCTGGCGCCTGAAGTATCCCCAGGCTCCGGCCAACCAACCGCCGGTGGTCACCCGCTGCGACACCGTGGCCGGCAACACCTGGTTCTCCGGCACGCGCCTGAGCGAACGAGCTGAGGTCTGGACCCGCTTGCTCACCGACAACAAAGGCGTTTACTGCACCACCCAGCAGGAAGACAACTCCACCTACGAGGCGCTGCTGCGGGCCAGCCGCGAAGGCCGAGTGGACGTCCAGCGCCTGGCGGTACTGCGCGCCGGCTCGGACTTCGACCGCCCGGCACCCGGTGCCAGCGAAGTGGACAACCTGCTCAAGTACGCCGACCAGGGCGGTTTCGTGCCGGCCCTGGAAAACCTCTACCGGGCCGGCAACCCACTGGTGCAAGACATCCTCAAGAACTGGTCGGCCTGGGAGCACGGCGTCCCGCAATGACCCCGTGATCGGCCCTATCCAAACCTGTAGCCGCTGCTGAGCCTGCGAAGCTGCGCCAAGGCCCGCAGGGCCTTCAATGCCCCCCGGCCCTGCCCGCCTCAAGGAATCAGGATCACCTTGTCGCCACCGCCCTGGTTGACCTCGGCATAGCGCTCCAGCCCCTGCTCCAGCGGCGACTCCAGCAAACCCTCGGGCAGTGGCAGCAAGCCTTCGTCGAAATAGCGGCCGAACTGCTCCAGCATCGCCGCGCATTCCTCGACGCCATACAGCAACGAATTGATCCCCACCACCGAGCCCCCCTTTCGGTACAGGGCCAGGGCCGGCAGCTGCACATGGCCATCCACCGGCGCGGCGATGATGGCGATCCGACCGAACGTGGCCAGGGCCGGCACCGCCGCAGGCAGCCAGAAGCCGGTAGTGTCGAAGATCACCTCGGCGCCGCCGGCATGATGCTCGCCCACCTGGGTGGCGAGGTTTTCCGGCTGCGCCAGTTGCAGCGCCGGATAGCCCTGGGCCTGCAACGCCTGCACCTGCTCCGGCCGGCGCGCCGCCGCCAGCACCTGGGCGCCACGAACCTTGGCCAGGGCCAGGGCCGCAGTGGCCACGGCGCCGCCGCCGATCACCAGCAGCCGGGTACCGGCGATCACGCCGCTACGCTCCAGGGCATCCCAGGCGGTGGTATAGGGCACGCCGAGGCTCGCGGCCTGGGCAAAGCTCAGGTGCCGGGGCTTGAGCGCCACGCCGCTGGCCGACAACACCACGTACTGGGCGTGGCTGCCGTCGGCGAAAAAGCCCAGGTCCCTGCCGGTGCCCCAGACTTCCTGGCCGATCAAGTCGTCCGGCCCCTGCTCCACCACCCCGGCAAAATCCCGTCCGGGAATTCGTGGCAGCGTGGTGTAGGGAAAACGCCCGAGGACATTCTTCACATCGCTGGGATTCAGGCCCGCCGCCTTGATCCGTACCAATACCTGGCCGGGCCCGGGGACCGGAGTCGGAACCTCCACCAGTTGCAGGGAAGCGAGGTCGCCGGTGGCGGAAAATTGCAGTGCTTTCATCAAAGACTCCATGGGTCGAAAAACAGTCGATACCAGCGATCAGGACAGCCACTGGCTGAACAGTTGGCGCCCCAGGGGCCACAACTGTTCGCCACCGAGCATGCCCAGCAGCCCCACCAGGGCGATGGCCGGCGGTGCCGGGGAACGCACCTGCAGGGCACCGTAGAGCAGCCCGACCAGCAGGCCGGCCGCCAGGGACATCAGGTAATTCATGGCTCACTCCCAAAAGGCCGTGGTGCATGGGCTCGGCTGCAACTACAGCGTCGCTTCGTGTAGCCGCTGCCGCAGGCTGCGCATGGCCCGCAGGGCCACCGCGAGCCTGGGATCGCGCAAGGCCCTGCGGCCCCGAACGCAGCCTCGCAGGCTCGGCAGCGGCTACAGGCATGGAGTGGATTCTAGAGACAAGGAGGCAGTGGCATCGGCCAAGTACTTCAGGCTATCGGCCAAAGCATCGGCGCTGGTCAGGCCGAGGGTTCACCGGCGACATACTGCGAGGGGGCGACGCCCAGCTCGCGGCGGAACATGTCGCTGAAACTGCTGGGGGAATAACCCAGCTCGCGGGCGATCCGGCTCACCGGCACGCCCTGGATCAGCTCCGCCGCCGCGGTGGCCAGTTGCACCTGGCGCCGCCATTCGGCGAATCCCAGGCCCAGGCGTTCCTTGAACAAGCGCGCCAGGGTACGCACGCTGGCCCCGACGGCCTCGGCATGCTGCTCGAAGGATATTTCCAGGGACGGCGCTGCCATCACCGCCTGGCACAGGCTGCACAGGCGCCGGTCGGCGGCATCGGGCAAGACGATCTTCAACTCCGAGCGCCGCGCCCGTTGCAGCTCCAGCAGGGCCAGGCCCACCAGGGCCTCGTAGTAGTCCGGCTGGGGCGGTTCGAGCTCCACCAGGCGCACGATCAACTCCCGCAGCAGGGTATCCACTTGCAGCACCTGGACCCTGGTATCCAGGGTCGCCGCCAGGGAGGGACGCAGGTAGATATTGCGCATCTGCAGGTCGCTGACCACCCGGATGCCATGGACCACGCCAGGCGGCAGCCACACCGCCCGCTGCGGCGGCACCACCAGGGCCTCGTGGGGAGTCTCGACCCACATCACCCCGCTCATGGCATACAGCAGCTGGCCCCAGTCGTGCTCATGGGGCTCGACGAACAACCCGCGCGGGTAGGTACGGGCCAGCGGCTGCACGGGAATCGCGGTGTCGGTGAGGTCGGGAGGAGCGGCTAGGGCCATGGCAAGGTCGCGGCGGGACGGCGGGCGACCATGGTAACCAGCCGTCGAGGCAGCCACCAGCCAGCACTAGCCAAATCGATGCCGTGGTGCTCCAGATCCATTCGTTTGGATGGCCTGCCGGGATTTTTCGACAGCTCGCCGGCCCGCTGGGGCAATTCGAGTGAATTTTTCCGCCGCAGGGGGATCATTGCTGCATCACAGGGAGGATTGAACGCTTTATGAACAACGCAAAACTCTTCGTCATCGAATACACCCTGCACGGTGCCCCCAAGTCCTTCATCATCCGCCAGGACAAGATGGACAACGCCGAGGCCTGGCATTGGGCCAGCTGCGACGCGGGGGTGGGCCGCATCGGCCGCTTCGGGCGCGAACAAGTGAAGAAGACCAGCCGACCCACGGCGGAGAAGTTCGGTATCCACAACGTCACCTGGCGCCCTTCGGTCTAGCCGGTAAACCGGATGGCGCCACCCGGCGCCATCCCCAGCGCCGAGGCTCAATCCCAGCCTTGCAGGCGCAGCGTGGCCCGCACCAAGCGCTGCTCCTCCTCTTCGATCTCCTGCAGGTTTTGCGCGATGCCCTGGATATGCGCCTGTGCGGCCTTGCGCGCCTGTTCCGGCAAGCGACCGGTGACCGCGTGGTACAAGCGCGCATGCTGGCGGTCGATCTGGCGCTTGTGCAGTGGCCGGTGATAGAGGTTGTTGACCGAGGCGAACACCGAATTGAGCAACAGGCCGTTGAGCGAGCCCAGGGTCTGCACCAGCACCGGGTTGTGCGAAGCCTCGCAGATGGCCAGGTGGAAGGCATGGTCCAGGCGCGCCAGGTCGGCGGGCTCCAGGTCCTGGTCATGGGCGTCGAGCAGGGCCTGGTAGCTACGGCCGATGAGCATGAAGTCGGCCTCGGTGCCACGCAGGGCCGCCAGCCGCGCCGACTCGCCCTCCAGCAGGCCGCGGACCTCCAGCAAGTCGTAGAGAGTACGTGGCTGGGAGCTGAACAGGTGCAGCAGTGGCGAGTCCGCCGCCGGCGCCGACAGTTGCGCCACCTGCGAGCCACGGCCCTGCACCGTGTCGATGATGCCCCGGGCCCGCAACAGCTTCAGGCCCTCGCGCAGGGCCGTGCGCGAGACCCCGAGCTTGGCGGTCAGGCGCCGCTCCGAGGGCAACAGCTGGCCGGTCTTGAATACCCCGTCGACGATCAGGCGCTCGATCCGTGCGCAGACCCTATCGGCCACCTGCAAGCGCGGCTGTCCCGGTTTCTCCTGCATCTCGCCTCCCACTGGTATGACCAGTTCCTTGTCGATTCGCGCCCACTTCCTCGCTTGGCTGCAACTTACTGAAATCAATCAGGTTTACTGGAGCCCGGGGCAAGTACCGGAAAACAAAGTGGTTCGACCACTGCCGGCGCACATGGACACTAAGGCGCCCCGGGCCAATGATGCAAGGCATGCGTGATGCAGTCGCGACCTGATAACAACGACACAAGGTCATTCGCCAGCCATGACGATTCTCTACGATGAACGCCTCGACGGCGCCCTGCCCGAGGTCGACCGCCAAGCCTTGATCCACGCCCTGCGCAGCCAGCTGCCGGACCTGGAACTGCTGGACCGCCAGGAGCAACTCAAGCCCTACGAATGCGACGGCCTGAGTGCCTACCGCAGCACCCCGCTGCTGGTGGCCCTGCCCCGGCGCCTGGAGCAAGTGCAGCAGATCCTCAAGATCTGCCACCAGCAACGGGTACCAGTGGTGGCCCGGGGCGCGGGCACCGGCCTGTCCGGCGGCGCCCTGCCCCTGGAAAAGGGCCTGCTGCTGGTGATGGCGCGATTCAAGGACATCCTCGAGATCGACCCCGCCGCGCGCTGCGCGCGCCTGCAACCCGGTGTACGCAACCTGGCGATCTCCCAGGCCGCGGCGCCCTACGAGCTGTACTACGCCCCCGACCCGTCGTCGCAGATCGCCTGCTCCATCGGTGGCAATGTCGCGGAAAACGCCGGTGGCGTGCACTGCCTGAAATACGGCCTGACCGTGCACAACCTGCTCCAGGTGCGGATGCTCACCGTCGAGGGCCAGCCCCTGACCCTGGGCAGCGAGGCCCTGGACTCGCCGGGCTTCGACCTGCTGGCGCTGTTCACCGGTTCCGAGGGGCTGCTGGGGGTGATCACCGAAGTCACGGTCAAGCTGCTGCCCAAGCCGCAGATCGCCAAGGTGCTGCTGGCGGCCTTCGACTCGGTGGAGAACGCCGGCCAGGCGGTGGCGGCGATCATCGCCGCGGGCATCATCCCCGGCGGCCTGGAGATGATGGACAACCTGGCGATCCGCGCCGCCGAAGACTTCATCCACGCCGGCTACCCGGTGGATGCCCAGGCCATGCTGCTGTGCGAGCTGGATGGGGTCGAGGCCGATGTCCACGACGACTGCGAGCGGGTGCGCCAACTGCTGCAACAGGCCGGCGCCAGCGAAGTGCGCCTGGCCCGGGACGAGGCCGAGCGCGCGCGGTTCTGGGCCGGGCGCAAGAATGCCTTCCCGGCGGTGGGCCGCTTGTCGCCGGACTACTACTGCATGGACGGCACCATCCCCCGGCGCCAACTGCCCGCGGTGCTGCACGGCATCGCCCGGCTGGCCGCCGAGCACCAGCTGCGGGTGGCCAACGTGTTCCATGCCGGCGACGGCAACATGCACCCGTTGATCCTGTTCGATGCCAACCAGAGTGGGGAACTTGAGCGAGCGGAAACCCTGGGCGGCAAGATCCTCGAGCTGTGCGTGGCGGTGGGCGGCACCATCACCGGCGAGCACGGCGTGGGCCGGGAGAAGATCAACCAGATGTGCGTGCAGTTCAGCGGCGACGAGCTGAGCCTGTTCCACGGCATCAAGCGCGCCTTCGACCCCCTGGGCCTGCTCAACCCCGGCAAGAACATCCCGACCCTGCACCGCTGCGCCGAGGCCGGGGCCATGCACATCCACCATGGGCAGTTGCCCTTCCCCGAACTGGAGCGATTCTGATGGCCGCCCCCACCGATTGCGACGCCAGCCAAACCCTGCTGGAGCAGGTGCGCGACGCCCTGGACAACGCCACCCCGCTACGCATCCAGGGCTCCAATAGCAAGGCGTTCCTGGGGCGCGACAGCGCCGGCGAAATCCTCGATACCCGGCTCCATCGCGGCATCGTCAGCTACGACCCCACCGAACTGGTGATCAGCGCCCGGGCCGGAACACCGCTTGGCGAACTGCAGGCGGTACTGGATGCCGCCGGGCAGATGCTGCCCTGCGAGCCGCCGGCGTTCGGTACCGGCGCCACCCTGGGCGGCATGCTCGCCAGTGGCCTGTCCGGGCCACGCCGGCCCTGGGCCGGGGCGGTGCGCGACTTCGTCCTGGGCACCCGGATCATCAGTGGCCTGGGCCAGCACCTGCGCTTTGGTGGCGAGGTGATGAAGAATGTCGCCGGCTACGACCTGTCGCGGCTGATGGCCGGCAGCTATGGCTGCCTGGCTCTGGTGACCGAAGTCTCGCTGAAGGTGCTGCCCAAGCCGCGCCACTGCCTGAGCCTGAGCCTGGAACTGCCTGCCGGGCAAGCCCTGGCCAGGCTCGCACAATGGGGCCAGCAGCCATTGCCCATCAGCGCCGCCTGCCACGATGGCAGCCGCCTGCACCTGCGCCTGGAAGGCGGCGAAGGCTCGGTGGCCGCGGCCCGCGATCGGCTCGGCGGCGAGCCCCTGGACAGCCACTACTGGAACCGGCTCAACGAGCAGCAACTGCCGTTTTTCGACCCCGGCCTGCCGCTGTGGCGCCTGTCGCTGCCACACAACACCCCGGAGCTTGCGTTGCCCGGCACCCAATTGCTGGACTGGGGCGGCGCCCAGCGCTGGCTCAAGTCCGATGTTCCGGCCGAGCGCATCCGCGCCATGGCCAGCGCCGCCGGCGGTCATGCCAGTTGCTACAGCCATGGCCTGCTGGACAGCCCCTTCCAACCCCTGGAACCGACCCTGCTGCACTATCACCAACGCCTGAAAGCGCAGCTCGATCCCCAGGGCATCTTCAACCCCGGCCGACTCTACCCGGAGCTCTGATCCATGCAGACCACCCTCAGCCCCGAGGCCCGGCAGTTGCCAAGGGCCGCCGAAGCCGAACGTATCCTGCGCAGCTGCGTGCATTGCGGGTTCTGCAACGCCACCTGCCCCACCTACCAGGTCCAGGGCGACGAGCTGGACGGGCCGCGCGGCCGCATCTACCTGATCAAGCAGGTGCTGGAGGGCGCCGCGGTCACCCACCAGGCGCAACTGCACCTGGACCGTTGCCTGTCATGTCGCAACTGCGAGACCACCTGCCCATCGGGCGTCGAGTACCACAACCTGCTGGACATCGGCCGGGCGGTGGTGGACGCCGCCCTGCCCCGGCCCGCCGGCCAGCGTCTGCTGCGCCAGGGCTTGCGGACCCTGGCGGGCAACCCGCAGCTGTTCAAGACACTGGTACTGGGCGGCAGTCGCTTGCGCCCGCTGCTGCCCCAGGCCCTGCAAGACAAGCTGCCGCGCCAGGTACCCGCCGCCGGCGTGCGCCCGGACCGGGTCCACGCGCGGCGCGTGCTGCTGCTCGAAGGCTGCGTGCAGCCGGGGCTGTCGCCCAATACCAACGCCGCCGCGAGCCGGGTCCTGGATCGCCTGGGCATCAGCGTGCAGCCGGTGGCCGGGGCCGCGTGCTGCGGCGCCGTGGACTACCACCTGGATGCCCAGGAGCGCGGCCGCCAGCGGGCCCGGCACAATATCGACGCCTGGTGGCCGCACCTGCAACAAGGTGCCGAGGCCATCGTCCAGACCGCCAGCGGCTGCGGCGCCTTCGTCAAGGACTATGGGCACCTGCTGGCCGACGACCCGGTCTATGCCGCCAAGGCGCAGCAAGTCAGCGCCCTGGCCCGGGACCTGGTGGAGGTGGTGCGGGCCGAACCTCTGGCAGCGCTGCAAGTACGCAGTGGGCAGCGCCTGGCCGTCCATTGCCCCTGCACCCTGCAACATGCCCAGCAACTGGGCGGCGCCGTGGAAAGCCTGCTGCAACGCTTGGGTTTCAACCTGACTTCGGTGCCCGACGGCCACCTGTGCTGCGGCTCGGCCGGCACCTATTCACTGACCCAGCCCGCCCTGGCCCGGCAACTGCGCGACGACAAGCTGCGGGCCCTGGAAAGCGGCAGCCCGGACGTGATCGCTACGGCCAATATCGGCTGCCAGAGCCACCTGGATGGCGCCGGGCGCACCCCGGTACGCCACTGGATCGAACTGCTGGACGCCGCCCTCAAGCCTTGAACCCAATGGAGCCTGCCATGCACCACAAAGCCGTGTTGTGCCAAGACGAAGTCAGCCGCATCCTCGCCGCCGCCCGGGCCGAGGCCCATCGCCAGCAGTGGCCGGTGAGCATCGCCGTGGTCGATGATGGCGGCCATCCCCTGGCCCTGGAGCGCCTGGACGGCTGCGCGCCGATCAGTGCCTACATAGCCCTGGAGAAAGCCCGCACCGCCGCCCTGGGCCGGCGTGAGTCCAAGGCCTACGAAGACATGGTCAATGCCGGGCGCAGCGCCTTTCTCTCGGCGCCGCTGCTGACCTCCCTGGAAGGCGGCGTGCCGATTCGCGTGGATGGCCAGGTGGTCGGCGCGGTGGGCGTGTCCGGCGTGCGCTCCGGCGAAGATGCCCAGGTGGCGCAAGTGGCCGCCAACTGCCTGGAAGGATCCTGACCCCTCGGCTGCGTAGAACGCCCCTGGGCCCTCAGCTACGGCGCAGGCTGCTGCGGTACATGAACAACAAGGCCAGGGCCAGGCACAGCATCGCCAGGATGCGGTTGCCGGAAAGTGCCATGGCCGGGTTGCCGAACCAGCCGAAGTGGTCGATCAACATGCCCATGCCCAACTGCCCGAGGATCACCGCCACCGTCGCCACGGCAGTACCGACCCGAGGCACCGCGCCGACCATCACCAGCATGTACACCACGCCGAACAGCGCGCCGCTGAGCTGCCACTTGGGCGCCTGCAACAGGCCCATGGCCTGGGGCGGCTGGAAGAACACGATCAGCAGCGAGGTGACCAGGGCACCGACGGCGAAGGTCAGCAGGCTGCTGCGCAACACCCCCACGCTCTGTCCCAGGCGGCCGTTGATCGCCGCCTGCACACTGAGCACCGCACCTGCGGCCACCACGACCACCAGCAATGGAATCAGGTTCATGTTCAACCTCGGGCAATCAGGATCAGGGCGCCGACGATCAGCACCAGGGCCAGCCAACGCTCGGCGTTGACCGGTTTGCGGATACTGCCGAACCAGCCGAAGTGGTCGATCAGCACGCTCTTGCCGACCTGGCCGGAAAGAATCGCGATCATGGTCATGGCAATCCCGATATGCGGCGTGGCCAGGGTCAACACCACCACGTAGATCGGCCCCAGCACTCCGCCCAGCAACTGCCAGCGCGGCAACTGGCTCAAGGCCGGCCCCGGCTGCGGGCCACTGAACAGCAACAGCAAGGCCAGCAATGCCGCGCCGACGCCGAAGATGCTCAGGGTCGCCCACAGGTGGCCGACCTGGGCTCCCAGGGGGCCGAGCAAGCCGGCCTCCACCGACAGGCCCATGCCGGCCAGGATCACCAGCGGCAGCAGGGCCAGGCGTTGCCAGCCGGCAGTGGATACCGCAGGGGCCACTGGCGGTGGCAGCGTTGGGTCAAGGGTTTCGCAAGACATGGGGCACCTCTTGGGTTCATGGAATGGCGAGCATTATTGGTTGCCCGTGCTTTGCGATAAATGGGAGCATGCCGACAACACTTTTGCGTAAAACGCATAGCAAGGACTTCCCATGCAAGGCTTCAACGACCTGGGTTTCAAGGCCCTGCGGCTGTTCATCGCGGTGCTCGACCAGGGCAGTTTCTCTGCCGTGGCCCGACGCGAAGGCCTGGCACCCTCCTCCATTTCGCGGCAGATCCAGCTGATGGAACAGACCCTGGGCCAACAGTTGCTGTATCGCCATACCCGGGCGGTCAGCCCCACCGAGGCCGGGCGCCTGTTGGGGCACCATGCCCGGCGGGTGCTGGCGCAATGGGAAGAAGCCGAGCAGGCCCTGCAAGAACAGCAGGACGAGCCGACCGGGCTGGTGCGGATCAATGCGCCGGTGGTGTTCGGCCAGCGGCATATCTCGCCCTGGCTGGGCGAACTGCACCAGCGCTATCCCAAGCTGCAACTGGATATCCAGCAGACCGACAGCTACATCGACCCGTTGCAGGACGGCACCGACCTGCTGTTTCGCATCGGCGTGCTGGGAGACTCCTCGATGCAGGCCCGGTTGCTGGCACCGCAGCGCTACCGGGTCGCCGCCAGCCCGGGCTACCTGGCCCGTCACGGCCACCCCCGGCATCCCGACCAGCTGCACCAACACCAATGCCTGGCCTACAAGGGCGAAAGCGGCCAGCAGCGCTGGTTCTTCCGCCAGGGCCAGGAATCCTGGACGCCCTACAGCGTCACTGGCCCGCTGACCGGCAACCACGCCGACACCCTGACCCAGGCCGCCGAACAAGGCCTGGGGCTGGTGATGTTTCCTTCCTGGCTGATCGGCGAGGCCCTGCACCAGGGACGGCTGGTGGCGCTGTTCGAAGATTTCGAAGTGGCCACCAGCCTCGAACCGCAACAGATCGCCGCCCTATGGCCGGGCAGCCGGCGCCTGTCGGTGAAGGTCCGCGCGGTGATCGATTTCTTCGTCGAGAAATTCGGGCCAGTACCGTATTGGGATCGCTAGCGCGATCAGCGGCAAGCTCCAAGCTGCAAGCGGCAAGTTGAAAGCCGGACGCGATCAGCCTTGGCTTGAGCGCTCTGGCTCTGGCTCTGGCTTTGGCTTTGGCTTGCCGCTTGCCGCTTGCCGCTAAAGGCTAGCTATGAGCCAGGCATTGGCTGCGCTGATCACGGCGAACAGGCTCCAGGCCAGCCAGCGGGTCGGCCAGCGGTTGACGAACACGCCCATCAGGCGCGGGTCGTTGGTCATGCGGATCAACGGATACAAGGCGAACGGCAATTGCAGGCTGAGCACCACCTGGCTCAGCACCAGCAGCTTGCCCACGGCGCCGTCGCCCAGCAGCCAGACGCCGATGAACGCCGGGATCAGCGCCAGGCCACGGGTGATCAGGCGGCGCTGCCAGCAGGGAATCCGCAGGTTCAGGTAACCCTCCATGATCACCTGGCCGGCGATGGTCCCGGTGAAGGTCGAGCTCTGCCCCGAAGCCAGCAGCGCCACGCCGAACAGCACGCTGGCCAGGGCCCCGCCCACCAGCGGATCGAGCAGGTGGTAGGCATCCTGGATCTCCACCACGTCGCTGTGCCCGGTGTTGTGGAAGGCCGCTGCGGCAAGGATCAGGATCGCCGCGTTCACCAGCAGCGCCAGGGCCAGGGAACCGATGGTATCGATGCGCGCCAGGCGGATCGCATCGCTGCGGCTGGCAAGGTCCTTGCCCACTAGGCGGGTCTGGACCACCGAGGTATGCAGGTACAGGTTGTGCGGCATCACCGTGGCGCCGAGGATGCCGATCGCCAGGTACAACGGCGCGGCATCGCTGATGGCCGCCAGCGACGGGGTGAAGCCCCGGGCCACGTCTGGCCAGAGGGGCTTGATCAGCAGCAACTCGATGAAAAAGCACACGCCGATGGTCGCCACCAGCACCAGCATGATCGCTTCCAAGCGGCGAAAGCCACGGTTCTGCAAAGCCAGCACCAGCAAGGTATCGAAGGCGGTAATGACGATTCCCGTACTCAACGAGACTCCCAGCAAGAGGTGGAAAGCCAAGGCGCAGCCCAGCACTTCGGCCAGGTCCGTGGCAATGATGGATACCTCCGCCAGCAACCATTGGACCCGCGCCGAGCGTGGGCTGTAGCGCTCGCGGCAAAGCTGCGCCAGGTCGCGCCCGGTGGCGATGCCCAGGCGTGAGCAGAGGCACTGCACCACCATGCCCGCCAGGCTCGCCAGCAGCACCACGAACAGCAGGCTGTAGCCATAGCGCGAGCCGGCCTCGATGGCCGTGGCCCAGTTGCCCGGGTCCATGTAGCCGATGGAAATCAGCAATCCGGGACCGGCAAAACGCAGCAGGCGCTTGAACAGCGAGGCACGGGGGTCGACGGTGACGGAACCGGCCACTTCCGGCGGGCAGAAAGGAGCGGTGGCGATTTTCGGCAGGCTGAATTTCACAAGGGGGATTCCACGGCGGCTTGAAGCAGGTGCCCAGCTTAGCAGGCCGGTGAACAACTAACTGCGTTGCCATCGCTGCGTTGAAAACAAGCTAAAAATGCTCATTTACCATCCGTAAACTGCGCTTTTTCGCCTGTTTTCGCCTGGCGCTAGCTGCCTCGCCTACGTTTTTCAACGGCCTGCGAGAGGTTTCGCCGCGGCCGCCCAAGCCTGAAATTCATCGGCCAAGGCGAGTATGCTGCGCAGGTTCCGGCCCGGACCGGACATCGTTCCACCCTTGCAAGGTTTTCTCCGTGGCTGACTCCGCAACGACTATGGCAAGCGATACCCTGCCGCCCTTCCTGCAACCTGGCGAACGAGTGCTGCTGTTCGATGGCGTGTGCAAGCTGTGCAACGCCTCGGTGCGCTTCGTCATCGCCCATGACACCCAACGGCGGATCCGCCTGGCCTCGGTGCAATCGCCCCAGGGCCAGGCCCTGCTGGCGTGGGCCGGGTTGTCCACCGAACAGTTCGACAGCGTGGTGCTGATCGAAGGCCAGCGCCTGTCCCTGCGCTCCACAGCCTTCATCCGCCTGATGGCGCAACTGCCCGCGCCCTGGCGCTGGCTGCGCCTGCTGCAGTGGATTCCCCGGCCCCTGCGCGACTGGGGCTACAGCTACATCGCCCGCCACCGCTATCGCTGGTTCGGCCGCTACGACGTCTGCCTGCTGCCCAGCCCCGATCACCGTGGGCGCTTTCTCGACGACACACCCTGACCTGCCACGCCGGCGCTTTGCTTGGTCTAGCCGCTGCCGCAGGCTGCGCACGACCCGGTACCGGGGGCAGGGCCTGGCCATACGATAATCCGGATGCACCGCGCCGAACTGTTTATGGGCGCTGCGCACCCGGTCGCAGCCTCGCAGACTCGGCAGCGTCTACGGACAATGCATACAGAAAACGCTGCTGAATCTTGATAGCCAGATACTGGCGCAGTACTCAATCACTCATGCATCATGCATACGATTCGTCTTATGGAAGAGCCTAATGAGCAACATGGAAATACAGAAGGCTTCACTGGCTTTGCGATCTTATTCAGGTCAAGTCGAACTGCATGATCACGATTATCACCAGATAGTCCTGCCCCAATCAGGGTCGATGGAAATCGAAATTGATGGCCGTGGCGGTAAGGTCGATTGGAGTCAGGGCGTCATCATCCCTGCTGGGACTCCTCATGCATTTTCTTCCAATACTTGCAATACCTTCCTGGTTCTTGATGTGCCGCTGCCTTGCGCCTACATGCAGAAAAGCGAAGCAGAAACCATCAAGAGATTGAATGAAAAAAGCTTTTTCCCAGTCCGCCCAGAGATTCGACATCTACTTGATTACGCCACTCGTAGCGTGCCCTTGTTGACCAGCTCAACGGAGGTGGCGCAATCCTGGAGCACCTTGTTGATGTCATCCCTGGTACAACCTCACAGCAACACTCCCGACCATGGACAGTTCACCCTGGCCAGGGCGCTGACTCACATCGAAAATAATCTTGATAGCCATTTGACTGCCTCGGAAATTGCCCGGGTATCAGGAACAAGCGAAAGGCGCTTGTACATATTGTTCGAGCAGCACCTACGTACAACCCCGTTCGCCCATGTCACTCGCTTGCGCCTGAACCTGGCCATGGATCTGTTACGCGATACTCAACTATCAATCACCGAAATTGCCCACCGAGTGGGATACGCCGACCAGAGTGCGCTGAACCATGCCTTGAAGAAAAGCCATGACCTGACACCTGCGCTTGCCAGAAGGCATTCCAGAGCCTACTGAAAACATGCAGCCTGGAACAAATATCCAGCAGCACTAACCAATACCCCCCCAGGCCAACATTTCTATCATCCCCGTTCCGAAACGCTCATCGGGCGGGGCCCATGACAAACAGCACGACGTCCTCCAGAACGACCAGCAATGCCAGAACAGCAACATCAGCAACGGCCATCGGGGTCGTTGCTGTATTTCTTTGGTCATGTCTGGCATTGCTTACAACCCTCACTGCGGGCATCCCGCCTTTTGAACTACTGGCGTTAAGCTTTGCCGTGGCATTTCTGGCAAGCCTGGTGATCCTTGGACTGCGAGGCCCATCAGGGTTTGCAGGTTGGCGCCAGCCTTGGCAGGTCTGGGCCACGGGGTTTCTAGGCATATTCGCCTACCATGCCTTGTATTTCTTTGCCCTCAAGGCCGCACCTCCGGCCGAGGCCAGTCTGATCGCCTATCTCTGGCCGCTGCTGATCGTCTTGCTCGCAAGTTTCGCTGGCGGCCAACCATTGCACCGTAGGCAGGTACTGGGCGCGCTCCTGGGGCTCGCCGGCACAGCGTTTATCATGCAACAGCGATCTCAAGTCAGCATCGCCGCAATGCCGTTCGCTGGCTACGCAGCAGCGCTGCTCTGTGCCCTCGTCTGGTCGAGCTATTCAGTGATCAACCGTCGTTTCAGCAATGTTCCCAGCAGCATCATTGGCGGCATCTGCGGCTTGGTCGCCATTGCCGGGCTGCTCTGCCACCTGTCCTTCGAAACCACCATCCAACCAGATGCACATCAGTGGGCAGCCATCATTGGACTGGGCCTGGGGCCGGTCGGCCTGGCGTTCTTTGCCTGGGATCACGCCACCAAGCACGGCAACCTAGCGAGCCTTGGAGCCTTGTCCTACTTGGCGCCACTGTTTTCGACCCTGTTACTCATCATCGTCGGACAAACCCACGCCAAGCCGATTCTGCTCATCCCCGCGCTACTCATCATTGCCGGAGCCGTGATTGCGACCTCCGTTGAGCGCGCGCCCCGCTCCTGATTATTTATCTGCAAGGAACCCAAGAAAAATGCATCTGATTGCCTCCGAAGGAGCCGCAATGCTTGATCGCGCAGCTCCAAGTTTCTCGGTGGCGCCTACCCGGGCGGCTCTCAAGTCGCTGGGAGCGCCCTCTCAAACCACCAGCCATAGTGCAACTCGCCGGCGTGCCCACGGGGAAGCGCCCCGAGTACTGTTGTTCGTCCCGCCTTATACACGGTTGGTCGAGCCGGCACCGGCTGGTAGCGCTTTTACCGATATTGGCATCGAAACCTTCGAGGTGATGAAGCGCGCCGGCACTCCCATCGGCCTGCTACGTATTGCCACTGTCGCCCGACGAGCCGGGTATGACGTACAGATAGTCGATGCTCCGTTTGCGGGTTGGGAGCAGGAATCACAGCTGATAAGGGTGGATCAAGGCCACCTGCTGCGCTATGGACTGACCGACGAACAGTTGCGCACTATCATCGAAACGGCCCAGCCGGACATTATCGGAATCCAGTGCAACTACACAGTGCAGTGGGGCAATGCCCGAGCCTTGGCCGACCTGGTCAAGTCCATCGACCCAAACCTGGTATTAGTGACCGGAGGCGCCCACTCCAGCGGCGACTGGCAAAACGCTTTGCTAGATTCAGCATTCGACTTTGTCCTGATCAATGAAGCCGATCGCGCCTTCACCTTATTGCTCGACGCACTGAGCCATCCTGAAGCAGACATCCATGGTGTTCCAGGGGTGGCGTATCGAGGCCAGCAGGGCCAACTGATCCGCCCGTCACGTAAATCCAGCTACCTGAGCATCGTGCCAGCCCGCCAGGAGCTGGATGAGCGATTGGGGGTGATGCCGTTGCCGGACTTCAGCTTCCTGGACATGAATCATTACCTGCAGCCTTATCACTCCTCGGGGGCCCGGGTGCACAAGCACGGTGCCTGGGCGCAGATCTTCTCCACCATCGGTTGCAACGTGAACTGTAACTTCTGCTACATCCCCAAGATCAATGGCCCATGGCGAGCGTTGGGGCTGGACTGGTTCGACCTGCACCTGGCCGATCTGGTCAACCAAGGCGTCACTGAAGTTCTGATCGAGGACGATCACCTGATGCACGACCCCCTATACGCCATGGAAGTAGGGCGTCTGCTGAAAAAGCACAACCTGCCCTGGGTCGAGGAAGGCGGCTTGAGCCTGTTCAACCTCGTACTTCTACATCAGGGAGAGCGCTTCCTCGCAGAGTTGGACGACAAGGAGCTGAAGAGCCCGCAATACCGCAATGTGATAGCGGCAATCAAAGGAGGCCTGACTGCACGTGAGTTCATTCGTTCGATTGCGGAAAACGGCTGCTACAACATCTACCTGGCGGTGGAAAGCGCCAACGAAGACAGCCTTGTCAATTCCAATAAATCACGCTTCAACGCCATCCAGCAGGCCACCTTCGAAATCATCGAAATATTCACCGAACACGGCATTCAAGTGACCGGAGGCTTCATGCTCGGCTTCGTCAACCCTCCAGCTGCGCCTGGAGCCAAGCCGTTCATCGAGAGCCTGGAGCTGATCGAAAGGACTACCGATTATGCAGTCAGGCTGATGGGAGCCGGCATGGCATATGCCAACCCGTTCATCGTCACCCCCATTCCGGGTACAGAGATGTGGGAATACCAGCAGCAGTATGTAGTGCGCCACTATGACAATGGCTGGTCCCATGAAAAAGCCACTATGGCCACCGAACTATGGAGTGCCCAGGACATTGAGAAAGCCAGGCTGGAGCTGTTGGTTCGGGCCAACGGTACGGAACGAGTGAAAGAGATGGTCCGCCGCGGTACCTGGCCGGTAGATGCCTAGACCCGATACGCCTGGCCAGGGATCCAATGAAAGAAATCCCTCTGGAGCCGGCTGCCACGGGCGTGGGATGATGCGCGCCTTCCATCCAGATGCCCGGAGATCGTGCATGTCATCCCTAGCTAGAAAAGCCCTGGTCCTGGTGTTCGCCGCCGTGGCGGGCCTTGGTGCGTTGAACGCCGTGGCCGCCGGCAAATCCACCGCTCGCCAGGCCACGGGCGAAAAAGTCACGCTGCTCGACGGCAAGCTGGCCTTCAGCCTGCCCAAGGGCTTCAGCGCCGCGACCCTGCCGGTGGGTGACGACGCCAAGGGCACCGGCGGCGCCAGCGGCACCCTGTACGCCAATGACACGACCCGCACCGTGGTGATCGCGGCGCAGAACCGCATTCCCAACGGGGCCCAGGTCAAGGACAACGACAGCGCCTTTCTCGATGACGCGACCGCCGGCTTCCTGGTCCAGCAGTCCCAGGCACTGCCGGACTTCAAGAAACAGGCGCAAAGAAGCCTCACCCTCAAGGGTCTCGGCGTGCGCCAGATCGACAGCACCGCCACCCAGGGTGGCGGCCTGACCTTGAACTCGACCCTGATCGCCGGCTCCGGTACGCACATGGCGGTGATCCAGGTGATCTCCCGGGCCGCCGACAAAGCCGGGCATGCGGCCTTGATGAAGCAGATCCTCGGCCAATGACCCTGGTTCAGGGGGCGAGTGCGCGCAGCCAGCGATCCAGGTCCTGGATCTCCACTTCGCTGATGCTGTGGCCCATCCCCGGATAGGCATGGAACTGCGGTTCCAGGGCCAGCCCGCGCAATAGCCGGTTGGCCTCCACGCCGTCGCTGTAGGGCAAGCGCTGGTCGCTGGTGCCATGGCCGATGAAGATCCCCAGGCGCTGCAACCCTGGCTCGCTCCTGAGCTGCGAGGCCAGCAGCGGCAGGATCTTCCCGCTCAAGGCGGCAATCCCGCGCACCGCTTGCGGATGCCGCAAGCCCACTTCATAAGCCATTGCCGCCCCCTGGCTGAAGCCCACCAGCACCACCTTGCCAGGCTCGGTGTGATACTTGGCCGCCGCCGCACGGACGAAGCGGCCGATCAACTCGCCACTGCTGGCCAGGTCTTCGCTGACGCCGTCATAGGCGCCCTGTCCCTGGCGCCGGAACCACTGGAAGCTATCTGCGTCCAGGGTCTGCGGCGCGCGCACCGACAGGTAGGTGTAGGTCGCCGGCAAGCGCTCATGCAGCCCGAACAGGTCGGCCTCGTTGCTGCCGTAGCCGTGCAGGAAGATCACCAGCGGCTGGTCGCGGGTCTCTGCCGGCGCCTGCTCCAGGTAGCGCAGCGGCAAGTCGTCGTGCAGCAGGGTATCGGCGTGGACAAAGGGCGCGGCTAATAGGGCCAGTAGCGCCAGGCAACGGATCATGGATGGCTCCTTGGGTGGGGAAAATCGACGGCCAGAGCCTAGCACTGTGGGCCTGGCTGGAGCAGCAGCCGCCAGAGCCCGTCACCATGACCACCCTGGGCAGCTCGCGCCAATTCAGCCGGGCAAGCGCTGGCATCTCGCTTGCCCGGTGCCGGCCAGCCCCCGCCAGGCCAGCGGCGCAAGCAACAGCACCAGCAGCAGGAACGCCACCTGGGACAAGTAGAAAGACGCCAGCCACTGGTGGTGGGCAGCGACATAGAAGCTGTTGTGCAGGACGTCCGCCAGCATGATCACCAGGGTCAACCCCAGCCCCCAGCGTGGGCGCCGCCACAACAGCAGCACGGCCAGCGGGTCCAATAGCGTCAGCGAACCCCAGAACGCCCGGCTGGCCAGGGGCGTAGCGACGCCATAGGCGTAATCCCAGAGCAGGCCATGGGTAAAGGCGGCATGCAGGTGGTTGAACGTCGCCGCCAGCAGGCACAGGGCGAACAACCAGCGGATGCACAGGGACAATCGGAACAAGGCTTGAGCCCCATGGGCCGCAAGGCGGCCGGGTGGTGAAAGGCCCACTGCAAGCTCGGCAACGGGCGGTTCGCGGTGTGTAACGGGTCAGTCGTTGACCAGCTTGCCATGGCGCATGGGTTCGCGGCCGGCGACCTTGGCCAGCCAGATCCCCGGTTGGGTGTAGCGTCCTCGATCCAGGGCGAACAGCACGCCGCTGGTGCCGGCCCGGACGATGCTGGCCTGGTCGCTCAACGGATCCACCACCTCGAACAAGGCGTCGCCGCGCTCGACCCACTCCCCGGCTTCACGCAGGAAACTGACCACGCCATGGTGCGGGGCGAACAGATACTCGGTACCGTCGAACGACATGCCCTCGCAGCATTCCTGCGGCGCCGCCGGCCAGTCGCCGTCGATCAGCCCCTGTTCGGCAAGAAAGCCCAGGATGGCTTCACAGTTGGCGCGTGCCTGCTCGACCCGGGTGTCGCCCATGCTGCCCAGCTCCAGGGTGGTGGCCAGGTTGGCCAGGGGGATCGCCGCCCGCGGGAAATCCCGCGCCAGGCGCAGCCAGGGGGCGGAGCAGGACTCATCGAAGGAACTGCCCCCGGAGTCCTCGCACAACAGCGCCACGCCAGCCTTGAGCCGCGCCGCCAGGGACTGCCACTGGGGCCAGTGCTGGGGCAAGGCATACAGGTGGATCGCCGCCTCGAAATCGCAATGCAGGTCGAGGGTGATATCGGCGTCGCAGGCATGGCGCAACAACAAGCGCTGCAGGGCTTCGAGCTGCGACAGCGGGGCTGGCAGCTCGTCCAGCACCTGGAGCATGGTGCGGCGGATCAGGGTCACGTTGGCGGCTGCGTCATCCGCCAACAGCTTGCCGATCCGGTCGCCGACCGGACCGCTGAGCTCGACGAAGGCACGGTTGAAGTTCTTGCCGCTGCCCAGCTCGAAGCGCCCCAGATGGTTGCCCTGCACCTGCTGGTCGAGACCGATGGGATTGGCCACCGGCACCAGTTCCACCGTGCATTGCAGGCGCCCCTGGTCTTCCAGTAGCGCCAGGCGTTGCTTGAGCTCCCAGGCAGTACGCATGCCCGGCAGCTCGTCGGCGTGCAGGCTGGCCTGGATGTAGACCTTGCGCGGGCCGTTGCCGAAGCGAAATACGCTGAGCTGGCGCGAAGTGCCCAGGTGGCCCCAAGGCAGGGCGTGGTCGATGCGTTGCATGCTGGCTCCGGAAAAAAGGCGTGGCGCAGGATAGAACAGCGCGCATAAAAAAGGTGGCGACCGGGAGCCGATCGCCACCTTTTTTCATGCCAGCGGCTTATTCGCCGTAGACGTCGAAAGTGAAGTACTTGTCCTGCACTTCTTTGTACTTGCCATTGGCGCGGATCTCGGTGATGGCGGCATTGAATTTCTCCGCCAGCTCCTTGTCACCCTTGCGCACGGCGATACCGGCACCGCCACCGAAATACTTCGGATCGTTGTACTCAGGACCAACGAAGGCGAAACCCTTGCCGGCCTCGGTTTTCAGGAAACCGTCGTCAAGGTTGACCGAGTCGGCCAGCAGCGCGTCGACGCGACCGGAAACCATGTCCAGGTTGGCTTCCTGCTGCGAGCCGTAGCGCACCAGGTCGATGCCGGCGGGCACCAGCACTTCGGTGGCGAAGCGGTCGTGGGTACTGGCACGCAGTACGCCGACCTTCTTGCCCTTGAGCTCGGTCAGCGGGTCCTTGATGGTGGTGCCGGCCTTCATCACGAAACGAGCCGGGGTGTGGTAGTACTTGATGGTGAAATCGACGTTCTTCTTGCGATCGTCGGTGATGGTCATGGACGACAGGATGGCGTCGATCTTCTTCACCTTCAGCGCCGGAATCAGGCCGTCGAACTCCTGCTCGACCCAGGTGCACTTGGCTTTCATCTGCTCGCACAGGGCGTTGCCCAGGTCCACGTCGAAACCGGCGAGCTTGCCGTCGGGAGTCTTCATCGAGAATGGCGGGTAGCCGGCTTCGATACCGATACGGATCGGCTTGGCCTCGTCGGCCGAAGCGGTGAAGGAAAACAGCGACAGTGCCAGGGCACCGAATAGCACAACTTTGTTCATTTATAGCTCCAGGAGACGGAGGTTTCTTGTTGGCAGAATTCGATCGTGGGCCAATCGAAGTGGCCAGCAGTCTAGAGCGGCACCCTGGATGCAAATTGTGTTCATGCGACAAATACTTATAAAAAACATGCGCCCGCTGCCGGGCGCTTTTGCCTGCGCTGCGCCGTGGTGCACGCGCCCCGGCCAAAGCCGAGACTTGCCCCATGACGGCTCATTTTTGGCGCTCGAAGGCCCTGGGCGGCCAAGGGGTGCCGCCGCGACGACGGCCTTCAACAGGCACAGGGCAAGGTCGGGGTTGGCGCGCCTGGCGCCTGGCTGCTCAGGGCAAAGCCTTCATCCAGCCAGCCGGTGATACCGCCGATCATTTCCTTGACCGGGTACTGCAGGGCCGCGAGCTTTACCGCGGCTTTGTTCGCGCCATTGCAGTGCGGGCCTGCGCAATACACCACGAACAGGCTGTCCCGCGGATAGTGGGCAAGGTGCTCGGCGGTGAGCAGGCGCACGGGAATATTGATCGCTCCCGGCACATGGCCCCGGGCAAAGGCCTCAGGGCCGCGCACGTCCACCAGGATAAAATCCACGGCACCGGCCTGCTGGCTGGAATAGACATCGGAGCAGTCGGTTTCAAAGCTCAGGCGGTTGGAAAAATGCATCAGGGCACGGGCGCACGGGGCGGCGGCGGTGCTGCGGACCAGGCTGGTCATGGGGCTCTCCAGGTATCAGGGTGGCGGTGAGCAGGACTTTATCCGCCCTGCCCCTACGACTACAGTGGCGCCCCAGACAACGACTGGTAACTTTCCGCCAAATGCACAAGCACCCTGGATTGGTGGCGATTCTCGCCTACGACGGCCTTTGCACCTTCGAGTTCGGCATCGCCGTGGAGATTTTCGGCCTGGCCCGGCCGGAGTTCGATTTCCCCTGGTACCGGCAAACCATCGCCGCCGTGGACCCCGGCCCGATGCGTGCCCTGGGCGGGATCCAGGTGCTGGCCGACGGTGGCCTGGAGCTGCTGGAGCAGGCGCGGACCATCATCGTTCCCGGCTGGCGCAGCCGCGAGCAGGCGCCGCCGCCGCGGTTGCTGGAAGCGCTGCGCCAGGCCCACCAACGCGGCGCGCGGCTGCTGTCGATCTGTTCCGGGGTGTTCGTTCTGGCGGCGACCGGGCTGCTGGATGGTTGTAGCGCCACCACTCACTGGCGCTATGCCCGCGAGCTGGCCGAGGGGTTTCCGAATATCCGTGTGGACCCGGATGTACTCTATGTCGATGCCGGGCAACTGATAACTTCCGCCGGCAGCGCCGCCGGTATCGATGCCTGCCTGCACCTGGTGGCCCGGGACTTCGGCACTCAGGTGGCCAACAGCGTTGCCCGGCGCCTGGTGATGTCGCCGCAACGCACCGGCGGCCAGGCGCAGTTCATTCCCGCGCCGGTCAGCCGCACCCCGCGCAGCGACCTCTCGCGGCTCATGCAATGGGCCCGGGAGCGCCTGCATCAACCGTTGAGCGTGAGCGAACTGGCGGCCCAGGCGCTGATGAGCGAACGTACCTTCCTGCGGCGTTTCCACGACGCCACTGGCGCCTCGCCCAAGGCCTGGCTGCAGCATGAACGGCTGGCCCGGGCCAGGGAACTGCTGGAAAGCGGCAGCGAGAATAGCGAAACCATTGCCCTGCGCTGCGGTTATCGCTCGGTGGAGAGCTTTCGCGTGGCTTTTCGCGGCCTAGTGGGCGTACCGCCGTCGGTGTACCGCGAACGCTTCGGCCGCGGCCGGGAAAGCGCCCCGCCACCGCGCCCGTAGGAGCCGGCTTGCCGGCGAAGGGGTCGACGCGAGTCCGGCGGGGCTCAGTCCTCGGGCTTGCGCAGCAGGTAGGTGTCCATGATCCAGCCATGGGCCTGGCGGGCTTCGAGGCGCACCCGGCGGATCTCGTCGGCGACCTCGTCGAGACGCCCGGCAATGAGGATTTCATCCGCCGTGCCCAGGTAGGCGCCCCAGTAGATGTCCAGGTCCTGGTTGCGCAGTTGCCGATAGGAGTCCTCGGCATCGAGCATCACTACCCGGGTGTCGGCATCGCCTCCCTGCCCCGCCGCCAGGCGCCGGCCGGTGGTGATCTCCAGGGAACGGCCGATGCGGTTCAACGGCACCTTGTGCTGCGCGGCCAGGGCCTGGACGCTGGTGATCCCGGGAATCACCTGGTAGTCGAACTGCACCGTGCCGGCGGCCAGGATCCGCTGCAGGATGCGCAAGGTGCTGTCGTACAGCGCCGGGTCGCCCCAGGCCAGGAACGCCCCGGTCTGGCCCTCCTCCAGCTCCTGGTCGATCAGGCGCTCGAAGACTTGCTGCTTCTCGCGGTTCAGGGCCTTGACGCTGGCCTGGTAATCCACCTCGCCACGCTCGCGCTCCGGGGTCTGTGCCTCGACGAAACGATAGGGGCGCTCGGTCAGGTAGCGCTCGCACAACTGGCGGCGCAGGTCTATCAGCGAATCCTTGCTCGGCCCCTTGTCCATCAGGAACACCACGTCGCAGCGGTTCAGCGCCTTGATCGCCTGGATGGTGATGTAGTCGGGGTGGCCGGCGCCGATGCCGATGACCAGGACGGTTTTCATGAAGGGATGCTCCCGCTGCTATGCCAGCGGGCAAGTATGGGCTGCTTTGGCCCCGGGAGAAATGCCGGCGCCGGACCTCAGGGGCGACCATCCAGGCGCAGGCGCCAGCGCCCGGCGTGGCTCAGGTCCAGGCGTGACAGGGGCTCGATATCGATCTGGTTGAAGCTGTGCAGTGGCGCCTGGAGCGCCTCGAGCATGGCGGCGCGCATGACCCAGGGGTGGGTCACCGCCAGCCAGTGCCCGGGCTGCTGCGCCAGTCGCTCCAGCCAGCGGGTCACGCGCTGGCACAGCTCGGCCACCGACTCGCCGCCCGGCGGGGCCTGGTGCGGATCCGCCAGCCAGGCCTGCAGCGCCTGGGGTTGTCGCTCTTGCAGGAAATCGAGGGACAGCCCCTGCCAGTCACCCAGGGCGCAGTCACCCAGGGACGGTTCCACCTGGTAGCTGGGGCTGAACAACGCGGCGGTCTGCCGGGTCCGCAGCTCTGGAGCGCACAGCACCCGGGTACTGCGCTTGAGCTCGGCGGCGCGGGAGGCCGCCTGGGCCTGCCAGTCCATCTCCAGCGGCTCGTCCTGGGGCAAGCGTGCCAATTTCTGGGCGAGGGTACGGGCATGGCAGATCAGGGTCAGACGGGTGGCCTGCACGGGCAGCGCTCCGATGGATTGGCGACCGGGCATCCTACACCCATGGCGCCGCGCGGGTTTAGCCGAAGCGCCGTGGGTGCCGCGCCGGCTGGGCAGCGGCCAGGGTTGCCAGCGAGACGCTCGCCGGGTGAACCCTGCTGTCACCCAGGGCGAGTTCTCATACATGACAGCAGGACGCCGGGCAAAACCCCGTTCCAGAGCATTTGCCCAGCTTCCAAAAATTCACTGGACATGTAGCGTCCATTACATAAATATCGTTTTCGCCATTTTATGAAACAAAAACTACACCCAGCCTACAAGGCGCCCCGATGCCTTCTCTCAGAGACCTGATCACCAACCCCGCCCTCGATCTGACGCCCTCCGAGCGCAAGGTGGTGCGAGCCCTGCTCGACCACTATCCGCGCAACGGCCTGGGGCCCATGTCGCGGCTGGCGGAGCATGCCGGGGTCAGCGACCCGACCATCGTGCGCCTGGTCAAGAAGCTCGGTTTCAGCGGCTACGGCGAGTTCCAGGAAGCACTGCTCAGTGACATGGACGACCGCCTGCGCTCGCCCAGCACCCTGCTCCACCCCAAGGCCCAGGTGGCCCGGGGCGACACTTGGGGGCGCTACCTGGCCGACAGCCAGCGGGCCCTGCAAGACACCCAGGCGCTGACCCAGCCCGAGGACATCCGCGTGCTGACCGACTGGCTGCTGGACAGCCGGCACTCGGTGCATTGCTTCGGCGGACGCTTCAGCAGCTTCCTCGCCCAGTACCTGCTCAACCACCTGCGCCTGATGCGCCCGGGCTGCTTCTTTCTCGAAGACAACGCGCAATTGCCGGACCGTTTGTTCGACGTACAGCGCCAGGACGTGGTGCTGCTGTTCGACTATCGCCGCTACCAGACCCAGGCCCTGCGCGTGGCCAGCGCGGTCAAGGCGCGCAACGCCCGGGTGGTGCTGTTCACCGATATCTACGCGTCGCCGCTGCGCGAACTGGCGGACCTGATCATCAGCGCCCCGGTGGAGTCGCTGTCGCCCTTCGACAGCCTGGTGCCGGCCCTGGCCCAGGTCGAGGCGCTGATCGCCTGCATGACCCCGCGCAGTACCCATCTGGATCAACGCCTGGAGGGCATCGATGCCCTGCGGGCCGAATTCGCCACTCATGTGCTGGAGGAGAAATAAGGATGTTCAGCCTGCCCCATCGTTCGCCACGGGACCTGCCCTTCGTCGTCGACCACACCGCCCTGCTGCTGGTGGACATGCAACGGGCCTGGCTCGAGCCGCAGTTCGACCCGCACCTGCAAGGCCCCGAAGGCGAGGCGTTCCTCAAGCGCGCCCGGGAGCAAGTGATTCCCAACCAGCAGAAGCTCCTGGCCGCGGTGCGCGAGGCTCGGCAGAACGTGCTGCACACCATCATCGAGAGCCTCACCGCCGACGGCCGTGACCGCTCCCTGGACCACAAGCTGTCGGACATGCACTTGCCCAAGGGCAGCCCGCAAGCGGCGATCATCGCCGAGCTCGAGCCGGTGGAAAACGAGATCGTGTTGCCCAAGACGTCGTCCGGGGTCTTCAACTCCACCAACATCGACTACGTGCTGCGCAACCTGGAGACTCGCCACCTGATCGTCGCCGGGATCGTCACCGACCAGTGCGTGGACATGGCCGTGCGCGATGCCGCCGACCGCGGCTACCTGGTGACCCTGGTGGAAGACGCCTGCGCCACCTACAGCGATGCCCGGCACCAGGCCTGCCTCGATGCGATCAAGGGCTACTGCTGGATCACCGACACCGCCACCGTGCTCGGCCGCCTGCGGGAGATCCGCGGATGAGCCGGGGCCAGGACATCGAGGCCCTGAGCCCGGTGGCGATGACCAGCATCGTCACCACCGACCTGATCGGCGTCACGCGCGGACGCTCGTTTCCCAGCGACGAACTGGAGCACTACCGGCTCGGCGGCTGCGGCTGGGTGCCGGCCAACAGCGCGCTGACACCCCAGGACCTGATCGCCGAGGACAATCCCTGGGGCGCCTATGGCGACCTGCGGTTGATTCCCGACCTGGACAGCCGGGTCAGTGTCGGCGCCGGCCCCGATCCCTTCGCCCCGCCGCTGGAGTTCATCCACGCCGATATCCGCGAGACCGATGGCCAGCCCTGGGCAGCCTGCCCGCGCACCCTGCTGCGTAACGAGCTGGAGGCCTACCAGGCCCTGGGCATCCAGGTCATCGCGGCGTTCGAGCATGAGTTCAACCTCGACACCGGCGGCGAGCAGGCCGAACACCTGGCGTTCTCGCTACAGGCCCAGCGCCAGGGCGCGAGCTTCGGCGGCTGGTTGCTGGCGGCATTGCGCGCCGCCGGGGTCGAGCCGGAAATGTTCCTGCCCGAATACGGCAAGCACCAGTACGAGGTCACCTGCCGCCCGACCCAGGGCCTGGCCGCCGCCGACCGGGCGGTTAACGTGCGCGAGATCACCCGCGAGATCGCCCGGCAGTTGGGGCAGCGGGTCAGCTTCGCGCCCAAGACCGCCGAGAACGCGGTGTGCAACGGCGTGCACCTGCACCTGAGTTTGCAGGACCTGGAAGGCACCCCGCTGCTCTACGATCCGCAAGCGGTGAGCGGCGACGACCTTTCGCGCCTGGGCCAGCACTGGGCCGCCGGAGTGCTCAAGCACCTGCCGGCGCTGTGCGCCTTCACCGCGCCAACACCGATTTCCTATGCGCGCCTGCAGCCCCATCACTGGAGCGCCTCCTATGCCTGCCTGGGCCTGCGCAACCGCGAAGCCTCGCTGCGTATCTGCCCCACCGTGACCATCGGCGGCAAGCCTGAAGCGCCGCAATACAACCTGGAGTTCCGCGCCCTGGATGCCACCGCCTCGCCGCACCTGGCCATGGCCGTGGTGCTGATGGCCGGCCGCCTGGGCATCGAGCAACAACTGGCGCTCAATGCGGTGACCGACAAGGTCCCCGATGAACTGAGCGCCGAACAGCGTCGGGCCAGCGGCATCGTGCCGCTGCCCGGCAACCTGCCCCAGGCCCTGGACTGCCTGCGCGAGAACCGCGAGTTGCGACAACTGCTGCCGCAGGCGCTGCTGGATACCTATTTCGCCGTCAAGCAAAAGGAAGTGTCCCTGACCGAGCACCTGAACGCCGCCCAACTCTGTGAGCACTATGGACACCTGTACTAAATCCGCCGAGCTGGGACTCTATACCGAGCCGGCCTATCGCCTGTTCCGGGAAGACTCCGAGCATCCGCTGATCCTGGTGTGCGAGCACGCCAGCCACTACATTCCGCCAGCCCTGAACGACCTGGGACTGGACCCGGTGGCGGCCCGCGAGCATATCGCCTGGGACCCGGGCGCCCTGGAACTGGCCCAGAGCCTGTCCCAGGCCCTGGGCGCGACCCTGATCGCGGCCAACTACTCGCGCTTGCTGGTGGACCTCAACCGGCCACGGCATGCCCCCGACAGCATCCCGTTGCAGAGCGAGATCTACCAGGTGCCGGGCAACCAGCACCTGGACGAAGCGACCCGCGAGTACCGGCGCCAGCAGTTGTTCACGCCATTCCACCAGCGCTTGCAGCGGATCATCGACCGGCGCCTGGCCCAGGGCCGCGAAGTGCGGGTGGTGGGCATCCACAGTTTCACCCCGGTGTACTACGGCCAGCCACGGGACCTGGAAATCGGCGTGCTCTATGGCAACGCCACCGCCTATGCCGCCCGGGTCCTGGAAGGCTTGTGGACCTTGCCGCTGAAAGTGGCCGGCAACCAGCCTTATGAAATCGATCCATTGAGCGATATGACGGTACCGGTGCACGGCGATGCCCGGGGCCTGGAATCGGTGTTGATCGAGGTGCGCAACGACCTGCTGCGCACCCCACAGGCGGTACAGCACTGGAGCGATTGCCTGGCGCCGTTGCTGTAGTGCCTCAAGAGCACCGAGGATCATCCAATAACGCTGTTAGCAGGACTGCAATAACAATCAGAAAAACCGCTGTGGTGTGTCTTTGATCCTGCCAGGTTCAAACACCGGCCCGCGGCCCAAGCGTCAATGACGACGCACGCTGCGGGCTTTGCCCCCTATTGGCTACAAGGAGAAGTGCTTCATGGAGATTGAAGAATTCGGCTACAAGCAGGAGCTCAAGCGCGGGCTGAACCTGCGCGACCTGGTGGTCTACGGGATGATCTTCATGATCCCCATCGCCCCGTTCGGGGTCTACGGCTATGTCAACCAGGAGGCTCCGGGCATGGTGCCCCTGGCCTACATCATCGGCATGGTGGCGATGGTCTTCACCGCCCTGAGCTACGGCGCCATGGCCCGCGCCTTTCCCATCGCCGGTTCGGTGTACTCCTATGCCCAGCGTGGCCTCAACCCCCACGTGGGGTTCCTCGCCGGCTGGCTGATGCTCCTGGACTATCTGCTGATCCCGCCATTGCTCTATGTCTACGCGGCCATGGCGCTCAACCACCTGTACCCGGAAGTGCCCAAGGTCGGCTTCATCCTGGCGTTCCTGGTCAGCGCCACCTTCGTCAACCTGCGGGGCATCACTTTCACCGCACGGATGAACATCCTGTTCCTGCTGGCGCAACTGGTGGTCCTGGGGATCTTCCTGTTCTACGCCTGGAACGCCCTGCACGGCGGCACCGGCCACGGCGAGCTGACCCTGGCGCCGCTCTACAGCCCGGAAAACTTCCACTTCGGCATGCTGATGCAGGGCGTGTCGATCGCGGTGCTGTCGTTCCTGGGGTTCGACGCCATCTCGACCCTGGCCGAAGAGGTCAAGGGCGATCCCGGCCGTAGCGTTGGCCGGGCAGCGTTGATCACCCTGGTGGTGATGGGCGCGATCTTCGTGGTGCAGACCTGGATCGCCACCGACCTGGCAGCGGGCATGGGCTTCAAGTCCGCCGACACCGCCTTCTACGAGATCGCCGAGCTGGCAGCCGGCAGCTGGTTGGCGACCCTCACCGGGGTGGCCACGGCGCTGGCCTGGGGCGTGGCGGTGGCCATCACCTCGCAAGCGGCGGTATCGCGCCTGCTGTTCGGCATGGCCCGCGACGGCAAGCTGCCCAAGGTGCTGGCCAAGGTCCACCCCAAGCACAACACCCCGCACATCAGCATCTACCTGGTAGCGCTGTTGTCGCTGGTGATCTGCTACCTGTTCATCGACTCGGTGGACACCCTCACCTCGCTGGTCAACTTCGGCGCCCTGAGCGGCTTCATGCTGCTGCACATCACCGTGATCAACTTCTACTGGCGCCGGCAGAAGTCCGGCCAGGTGCTGCGCCACCTGGTCTGCCCGTCGATCGGTTTCGTGATCGTCTGCGCCATCATGTACAACATGGGCGTGGACGCGCAGAAACTTGGCGCCATTTGGGTGGTCGCAGGATTGGTATACCTGTTCGTGCTCAACCGGCTGGGCAACGGTGCCGCCCTGCCAGATCCGCTCAAGCAATAGTCAACGCGGCGCGTTGCCCTGCGGGGTGACGCGCCATCCCGGCACGGCCATCAAGAGCAGCCCGGGAATCGGCCGCCGGATGCCACGGCCGGGGACAATGCGTGGTAATCGACAGTGATGTCTGGCTGCCCGGCCCAAAGCCGGCGGCCCTTGATACAGGAGTGCACCCATGCTGGCCTTGCGTCCCGTGGCGTTATCCGATCTGCCCCAACTGCGGCGCCTGGCCCGCGAACGCCTGCTGGGCGTGACCTCGCTGGTGGACGACGAAACCTGCCTGCGGGAAAAGATCCTCGACTCCCTGGCGTCCTTCGCCAAGGCCGAGGCCGGCCAGGGGCCGGAGAACTATTTCTTCGTCCTCGAAGATCCCGCCACCGGCCGGCTGCATGGCTGCTCCGACATCCTGGCCACGGCCGGCTTCAGCGAACCGTTCTACAGCCTGCGCAACCGCCCGTTCATCAGCAGCTCGCGGGAGCTGGACATCCAGCATGGAGTGCCGACCCTGTCGCTGTGCCACGACCTGAGCGAGCAGACCCTGCTGCGCAGCTTCCACATGGACGTCGAGCTGGCCGGCAGCCCCCTGGCGCAACTGACCTCCCGGGCCCGCTTGCTGTTCATCGCCGCCCACCCCCAGCGTTTCGCCGACAGCTGCATCAGCGAAATCGTCGGCTACAGCGACACCGACGGCCAATCACCGTTCTGGGAGGCGGTGGGCCAGCATTTCTTCGACCTGCCCTATGTCGAGGCCGAGCGCCTGTGCGCCCTGCAGGGACGCGGGTTCCTGGTCGAGCTGATGCCCCAGTACCCGATCTACATCCCGATGCTGGCGCAGGCGGCCCAGGACTGCATCGGCCGCATCCATCCCGACGCCCGGGAAGCCTGCGACATCCTGGTGGACGAAGGTTTCGCCCCGACCCAGTACGTCGACCTGTTCGATGCCGGGCCGACCCTGCAGGCGCGCACCAACGAACTGCGCTCGATCATCCAGAGCCGGATCGCCACCAGCTACTTCGCCGCGCAGAGCGGCCGGGGCCGCCCATGGCTGTTGAGCAACGACCGCCTGCAAGGTTTCCGCGCCATCGTCGCGCTGCTCGACGAAGCTCCAGAGGAGCGTATCGGTCTTGGCCAGGAGATGTTCCAGGCCTTGCAACTGGAGCCCGGCGCTGCCGTGCGGAGCATTGCGCTATGACCCCTTATCGACTCGCAACCGTGGCATTGCCAGGAGCCCGTGCATGATCGTGCGCCCGATTCGCGTCTCCGACCTGCCCGCGCTGCTGCGCCTGCTGGGTGGCAGCCAGCGAGAACTGGACAACCTCAGCACCGACCCCGAGCGCCTGGACCATCGGGTGCGCTGGGCCCAACGCACGTTCGCCGGCCAGGTGGAACGCGCCGACGCCGACTACCTGTTCGTGCTGGAAGATGACGAGCAGCAGGTGATCGGCATCTGTGGCTTGAGCGGTGCCATCGGCCTGCGCGAGCCCTGCTACAACTACCGGCTCGGCATCACTCGCGGCAGCGCCCCGGGACTGGGTATCGAGAAACAGATCCCGACCCTGTTCTTGAGCAACGACATGGCCGGGCAATCCCAGCTGTGCTCGCTGTTCCTGCGCCACGACCTGCGCCAGGGCTATACCGGGCGCCTGCTGTCCACGGCGCGCTTGCTGTTCGTCGCCGAGTACCCGGCGCTGTTCGGCGACAAGCTGGTGGTGGAGTTGCGCGGCCAGGTCGACAGCCAAGGTTGCTCGCCGTTCTGGGACAGCCTGGGGCGGCATTTCTTCAAGATGGATTTCCAGCAGGCCAACCGCCTGTCCAGCCATGGCGGCAAGTCCTCCATCGCCGAGCTGATGCCGCGCCAACCGCTCTATACCTGCCTGCTCAGCCCCCAGGCCCAGGCGGCCATCGGCCAGGCCCACGCCAGCACCGAACAGGCGGTGGGCATCCTGCACGACGAAGGTTTCAGCCACCAGGGCTGCATCGATGTGTTCGACGGTGGCCCGCTGATCGAGGCCGAAGTGGCGAAGATCCGCAGCGTGCGTGAAAGCCAGGTCCTGCCGTTGCTGGTGGGCAACCCGGACGAGCAGGCGCCGATGTGGCTGATCCACAACCGGCGCCTGGAGAGCTGCCGCATCACCGCCGCGCCCGGGCGCCTGGTGGCCGGCTGCCTGCTGGTGGACCGCCAGGCCACCAAGCGCCTGCAACTGCAACCCGGTGACTCGGTGCGTGCGGTGCCACTGCTGGCCTGCCCCGCCGATGCCGGTGGCCAGGCCCAGGTACGCACCTCCCCCGCCATTGCCTGGTAACGCCGGGCAAACCCGCTTGGTATAGCCGCTGCCGCAGGCTGCGCACGACCACGCAGCGAGCGCAAACCTTGCGCACTCCACAATCAAGGCCCCGCGGGCCTTGGCACAGCTTCGCAGGCTCAGCAGCGGCTACCGGAGCTGGGCTGGGCGATAACGGCATGACTGCGCAGTGGGCGCAATCGTGTCGGCCACAGGATTGACGAACGGCCGGACGGATGTTCAGATGCCGCCCTGTTTCAGGTGCCTCACGCCGCCGTGCGTGAGGTGAAACGGGAAACCGGTGCGCCCCCAGGGGCAAGTCCGGTGCTGCCCCCGCAACGGTAAGCGAGTGCTGCATTCAACACGCCACTGTACCCAAGGTATGGGAAGGCGAATGCAGCCAGCCTCGCGAGCCCGGAGACCGGCCTGAAGCATCTGTTTGGCAATCCTGCGGTGGGCGGGCATGGGCCGGTGTGGGCGCGTGCGCGTGCCTGCCACCTTCTCCCTGCGTGCTTCCCGAAGATACTTTCGAGAAGACCAAGAATGACAACAACAGACACTTCCCTTGCGCGCGACTGGCGCGCTGCGCGCCGTTCCATGGGCGGCGCCCTGCTCGGCTGCCTGTTCAGCCCCTGGCTGCTGGCGGACGACACCTCCCTGAAGCTCGACCAGCAGTTCGTCTCCGCCCCGTCGGTGGAGTCCACCACCGTGGCCGAGATGGCCAAGTACGGCAGCAAGGTGGGAATCATCGATCGCCAGCAGATCGAACGCGCCGGCCCCAGCAGCGACATCACCCGGGTCCTGCAGATGTACGTGCCGGGCCTCTACGTGGCGCCCAAGAACGGCCCCTTCGACTACGGCACCTATTCGCTGCTGGGTGGGCGCAACGATGACACGCTGATCCTGCTCGATGGCGTGCGCCTGAACAACCGCCTGTACGGCGGCCTGTACCTGGATACCCTGCCAGCCAACGCCATCGAGCGCATCGAAGTGCTCAAGGGCGGGCAGAGCCTGCTGTTCGGCACCCAGGCGGTGTCCGGGGTGATCAACATCGTCACCCGCAGCCCGCAGACCCGCGACGCCTCCGGCGAAGTCAACCTGGGCCTGGACAGCTTCATGGGCAGGAGCGGCGATGCCCGGGCGGAACGCATCGTCGGCAACGGCCTGGGCGATCTCGGCTTGCTGGCCTATGTCAGCCACAACGTCTCCGACGGCTACCAGCCGTTTCGCAACAGCGCCTACAACACCAGCACCCGGGACAAGAAGCGCTCCTATGAGGTGACCACCTTCGGCGCCAAGGCGATCCAGGGGTTCGGCGACGACTCGCGCCTGGAGTTGTTCTACCAGTACACCGACGCCAACCTGGATTTCGCCCGCGCCGCGAACAACAAGAAGACCACCAACGACCGGGTCCAGCAGATCGCCACCGCCACCTTCGAGCAACGCCTGGGCGAACGCTTCAGCTACTTCGTCAAGGGCCATGTCAACGATTGGGACACGCGCTACACCCGTATCAACAGCAACGATGATGGCGGCATCAAGGTCATCAACCACAACGACTACTGGGGCTTCACCGACTGGGGCGTGCAGGCCGAGGGCAAGGCCGAGCTGGACGGCGGCCATGTGCTGGTGTTCGGCACCGACAACCAGTGGTTCAAGGGCCAGGACGACGTACTCAAGATCGACGACAACAAGGCCCAGGCCAACGCCCTGTATACCCAGTTGCGCCCGGTGTTCGAAGCCCTGCCGGACTGGCACCCGAGCATTGGCGTGCGCCACGAGAACATCAGCGGCGGCGAGAGCGCCACGGTGGGCATGCTCACCTCGCTGTACGACCTCACGCCCAACTGGCAATTGCGCGGCCAGTACGGCAATGCCTTCAAGCTGCCCAACGCCGAGCAATTGTTCGCCAACGAGCCCAATGAAAAAGGCAACCGCAACCTCAAGCCGGAAAAGAGCGTCAACGCTGAGTTGGGCCTGGACTACAAGGGCAGCCTGCTGGCCGGTGAATTCAATGCCAGCATCACCGCCTACCGGCGCAAGATCGACGACCTGATTGCCCTGGACAACAAACAATTCGTCAACGGTGACAGCCAGGTCAGGGTCCGGGGCATCGAGGTGGATGGACGCTGGCAGTTCAGCCCGCAATGGAACCTGTCCGCCGACATGACCCGCAACCTGGTCGAATCACGCAACGTGACCCTGAGCAACATCCCCGGGTTCTTCGCCCGCTCGCGCCTGGGCTTCGAATCGCCGGACCGCATGTGGGGCGTGGGCGGCGCGATCCGTTATATCGGCCAGGTCGAGAGTTCGAAGAAAGTGGACTATGGCCATTACTCGGTGGTGGATGCCGACGCTTATCGCTACCTCGATACGGCCCAGCAGCATCGCCTGAGCCTGTTGGTGGAGAACCTGTTCGACCGTGACTACACCACCAGCATGACCAGCGACAGGCCGGCGCTGGACAACCTGGGGCGCCCCTTCACCACCGAAGTGCGCTACACCTACCGTTTCTGAGGCCCACCGACATGCATGAACACTATCAACGGGTGCTGTTCGTCGGTCCCGGCCTGCTGGGCGGCGCCCTCGGCCAGGCCTTCTGCCACGAGCTCGAAGGCCTGCGCCACGACAGCGTCGAGACCCGGGTGATCGATACCCTGGATGGCTTCGACAGTCTCTGGGCTGCCCTGGACGAAACGCTGGCCAAGGCTGGCGCGGCGTTGCTGGTGGTGGACCTGGAGCCCAGCTCCGACAGCGCCTACCTGGACTGGCTGCGCGATGAACTGGGACGCCGCGCCCGTGCCCACTCCCAGGCGCCACGGCTGTGGGTCACCGCCCAGGCCCTGGGTCGCCGGGGGCTGGATGCGGCCCTGGCCTGGGCCAGCATCGCCCAGCGCGAACGCCACCTGCCATGCGACCAGGTCAACCCGGTGGCCAGCGATCCGGACTGGTCGCAGGTGCCGCCCCACGCCCGCCAGGTATTGCTCTGCACCGGCCCGCGCTGCGTCCGGCGTGGCGCCCTGCCCTTGTGGAAGACCCTGCGTCGCGAGCTGCTGCGCCTTGACCTCATGGAGAAGCCCGGAGGCGTGCTGCTGACCCGCACCGCCTGCCAGTTCCCCTGCAACCTGGGACCGGTACTCACCGTGCACCCGGATGGCTGCTGGTACCGGGTCGAGAACGACAGCCAGGTGCTGCAACTGGTGGAGGGGCACCTGTTGGCAGGCGAGCCCGTCGCCCAGTTGCAGATCGCCGCCCCTTATGGAGTACCCACCGATGCCTAGGAAGGCCCGGGCCAGGTGCCTGGCCATCCTGCTGTGGCTGGCCAGTGGGCCGGCCCTGGCCGGCAGCTACGAAAACTGCGGCAAGATCTGGCCCAGCCCCGGCACGCCCCAGCGCATCGTCGCCCTCAACCAGCACAGCGCCGACCTGCTGCTGGCCCTGGGCGCCGGGCCGGCGCTGATCGGCGTCGCCTACCTGGACGACGATGGCCAGGCCATGGCCCAGGGGCACTACCACGGGGTGCCGGTGATCGCCCGCCAATACCCGTCGGCCGAGGTGCTGTACAGCCTCAAGCCCGACCTGGTGGTGGGCGGTTTCGCCTCGGCCTTCCCCGACAACTTCAGCTCCCGCGAGCGCCTGGGCGCCATCGGCGTCGGCAGCTACCTGCTGGAGTCGGCCTGCGTCGGGCATGACGAGGACTACTTCGGGCACATCCGCCGCGACCTGCTGACCCTGGGCCAGTTGTTGGGCACGCAGGAACGGGCACGGCAGTTGATCGCCCAGATGGATACCGATCTCGCCTCGGCCCGGGCCCTGTACCAGGACCAACCCCAGCCCTCGGTGTTCTACCTGGACAGCGAGGTCAACGGCCTGGCCAGCCAGGGCCGGCGGGGTTTTGTCGGGGTATTGCTGCAAGCCGCCGGGGCGCGCAACAGCTTCGCCGCCATCGACCGCCCGCGCCTGGTGGTGGACAGCGAGACCCTGCTGGCCAACAACCCGGAGGTGATGCTGCTGGCCGATGCCCTGTGGTCGCCGGCCGCGCGCAAGCGCCGCCTGCTGCACAGCGATCCGGTGCTGTCACGGCTGCGGGCAGTGCGCGAGCAACGCCTGATCGACATCCCCTTCACCCAGCTGGTCCCCGGTATCGCCAGCGCCCGCACCGCCCTGGAACTGGCCCGGCGCCTGCACCTGCCACAGGATTGAGCGCACAACGACAGCGGCCCTGCCTCGGTGGCCGCTGCCGCAGGCTGCGCACGACCGTGCAGCGAACGCCGGAACGTAGGCGCGACACCATCGCCGCAAGGCCCTGCGGGCCTGGGCGCAGCTGCGCAGGCTCGGTAGCGGCTACAGGGAGTTGAGCAGGTGCCGTTGTGGCGGGTGGCAGCTGACGTTGTCGCGCCCGCAGGTCTTGGCCGCATACAGCGCCTGGTCGGCGTCGTTGAGCCAGCCCATGGCTTCTTCATGCCGGGAGTCGAAGGCGGCCAGGCCGATGCTCAGGCTGACCTGCAAGGCCGGGGTCTGCTCGTAGCCCAGGGCGCCGAAACGCCCGCGCAGGGCTTCCATGAGCTCGGCGGCATGCTCCAGGGGAACGTCCGGCAGGATCACGCAAAACTCGTCGCCACCATAGCGACCGGCCTGGTCGCTGCTGCGCAGGTTCTGGCGCAGCAGCTTGCTCAACTGGCGCAGCACCACGTCGCCGGCCACATGGCCGTAGGTATCGTTGATGGCCTTGAAGTGATCGATATCGATCAGGGCGATGGCGCCGCCATGGTCCTGGCGCTTGCAGCGCTGGAACTCGATCTCCAGCTGGTCCTTCCAGGCGCCGTGGTTGAGCAACCCGGTCAGGCTGTCGGTACGGCTCAAGGCCAATAGCTCACGCTTGTGCCGGGCCAGGGTCACCGCCTGCTGGTAGCAGATGTACCCCAGGACCAGCGGGTACAAGGTCAGCATCGGCAGGCAGGCATACAGCTGCTCGGGCGTGGTCCGGGCACTGAAGGCGACACCGAAGATCCCCAGGCCCAGGCCAATCCCCAGCAACTGTGCCACGCAACCGGCGAGGAAGAACCACACTCCGCCCATGGCGATATTGTTCATGGCCATCATGCCCAGGGTGGTGGCCAGCGGCAGCGGGTTGAACTGCATGGCCGCGACCCAGAAACCGCCCAGCAGCGAATCCACCAGCAAATTGCGGTACTCGGCGCGAAACGGCTGCCGGGCCAGGCGCGCCCACTGGTAGGCCAGGTGTGGCCAGGCGAAGGCGTTGAACAACATGAAGCCCCACACCCAGGGCGCGGGATGCAGCGGCGCCATGCCCTCGAACACGCAGAAGAACCCCAGGGCCAGGCCCAAGGTGCGCGAGCGGTAGAGCCTCCTGGCCAGTGACAATCCCTTTCCTCTGGTGCACTGCGCAGGGGCCAAGTCGCCTCCGTCCAGCGTTGGGAAAGATACAGCGAGCGGATGAGCATCGAGCCACGGCCATCGAGCGACATGGGCACAAAACGCCAGCATGGCACAGGCCCTGTTTTACCAGCCTCGGCGCGAGGTTTCGGGAATATTTGGCTATAACCGCGCCGCGCTCGATAACCATTTCCCTGGCCACGGTGCGCCCTTGCACTCACTCACTGCCAACGCCCGGAGCGGATGCCATGCATTCGTTTGCAGAATGAAGTTCAGAGGAACTTTCGTTTGTCAGCCCTGGCGGCGCTGCGCAGAATCGAGGCCGACCCGCTCCACCCACGCCTCGATCCACAGCCACGGGAACCTTGTCCATGAGCAACCAGCGCTTCGTCAGTCCTGACCTGATCCGCCAGGGATTTTCCCGGGCCATGTCGGATATGTACCGTGAGGAAGTGCCGCTGTACGGCGACCTGATGCAACTGGTGGCCAAGGTCAACGCCCAGGTGCTGGAGCAACAACCGGCCATTGCCCGGCACCTGCGACACACCGGCGAGTTGCAGCGCCTGGACCTGGAGCGCCATGGCGCGATCCGCGTCGGCACCGCCGCCGAACTGGCGACCCTGGCGCGCCTGTTCGCCGTGATGGGCATGCAGCCGGTGGGCTACTACGACCTCACCCCCGCCGGGGTGCCGGTGCATTCCACGGCGTTTCGCGCGGTGCATGAACAGGCCCTGCAGGTCAGCCCGTTCCGGGTCTTCACCTCGCTGCTGCGCCTGGAGCTGATCGACAACCCCGAGCTGCGCGCATTCGCCGAGCAGGTGCTGGCGCGGCGCTCGATCTTCACCCCGAAGGTGCTGGAGCTGATCCATCAGGCCGAGGACCAGGGCGGCCTGGCCGCCGACGCCGCCGAGGACTTCATCCAGCAAGCCCTGGAGACCTTCCGCTGGCACCACCACGCCACGGTCAGCGCCGCCCAGTACGCCAACCTCAGCGCCCAGCATCGGTTGATCGCCGACGTGGTGGCGTTCAAGGGCCCGCATATCAACCACCTGACCCCACGCACCCTGGACATCGACGAAGTACAGCGGCTGATGCCCACGCATGGCATCACTCCCAAGGCGGTGGTCGAGGGCCCGCCGCGCCGCGATTGCCCGATCCTGCTGCGCCAGACCAGCTTCAAGGCCCTGGAGGAAAGCGTCGCCTTCACCGACCAGGCGCACAACCAGGGCAGCCACAGCGCCCGCTTCGGCGAGATCGAACAGCGTGGCGCGGCCCTCACGCCCAAGGGCCGCATGCTCTACGACCGCTTGCTGAACGCGGCCCGCGATGAGCTCGGTGACTTCCCCAGCGAAGCCAATGCCCAGCGCTACAACCAGCTGATGCAGCAGCACTTCGCCCAGTTTCCCGACAGCCACGACGCCATGCGCCAGCAGGGCCTGGCCTATTTCCGTTATTTCGCCAGCGAAGCCGGGCTCGCCGCCCGCACCGAGCCCGGTCGCCCTACCACGGTGCAAGCGCTGCTGGCCGCCGGACACCTGGGCTGCGAGCCCCTGGTGTACGAAGACTTTTTGCCGGTCAGCGCCGCCGGGATCTTCCAGTCCAACCTCGGCGACGACAGCCAGAGCCATTACGCCGGGCGCTCCAACCGCCAGGCATTCGAAACGGCCCTGGGCCGGCCGACCCTCGACGAGTTGCAGCTGTACGCCCAGACCCAGCGGCGCTCCCTGGAGCAGTGTGCCGAAGCCCTGGGCCTGCCCGCCCTGTAAGCGCAAGAATTCATGGCCGGGAAACGGCGGCAAGGCTATCCTGCCGCCATTTGCGCCACCTGCGGGTGGCGTCTTCCAGGGATGGTTCCATGAAATTCAGCACCGGCCTGCTGTTCTGCGCCGCACTGGGCCTGGCCTCGGCCAGCCACGGCGAACAAATCGTCAACGACATCACCCAACTCAATCCCATCGTGGTCGACCAGGTGGCGCAACCTACTCGCCTGGAGCAGATCGTCCAGCTGGTGGCCAATCACCCCGGGCCCATCGCCATCGGTGGCGGCCGCTACAGCATGGGTGGGCAGACCGCCACCGAGCACGCGCTGCAGATCGACATGCGGCGCTTCGACCAGGTCCTGGCGTTCTCCCGCGAGCGCAAGGAAATCACGGTCCAGGCCGGTATCACCTGGCGCGCCCTGCAAACCTTCATCGACCCTTACGACCTCTCCGTGAGCATCATGCAGAGCTACGCCAACTTCACCGTCGGCGGCGCCCTGAGCGTCAACGCCCATGGCCGCTACATCGGCTATGGGCCGCTGGTGAGCTCGGTGAAGTCGATCAAGCTGGTGCTGGCCGACGGCCAGGTGATCGACGCCAGTCCGCAGCACCATGCCGAGCTGTTCTACGGCGCCATCGGCGGCTACGGCGGCCTGGGGGTGATAGCCGAAGCCACCTTGCAGCTGAGCGACAACGTGCGCCTGCTGCGGACCTTCGAAGAAATGCCCCTGGAGCGCTACAACGACTATTTCTTCCAGCACATCGCCAATGATCCCAAGGTGATCCTGCACAACGCCGTGCTCTACCCCAACCAGTACCAGCACCTGCGCGCGGTGTCCTACAGCCAGACCGAGCTGCCGGTGACGGTCGAGGAACGCCTCACGCCCCTGGACCGCAACTACTGGAAGGAACGCCGGGCCATGAAGGTGGTGAGCCAATGGCCCATGGGCAAGTCGATCCGCGAGGAGGTCATCGACCCGCTGGTGTTCAAGCGCCAGCAGGTGGTCTGGCGCAACTACGAGGCCAGCCTCGACGTGCGTGAGCTGGAGCCGGCATCCCGGGCCAGGCGCACCTACGTGTTGCAGGAGTACTTCGTGCCCCCTGGGCAGTTGCAAGGCTTCGTCGAGGAAATGGGCGAGACCCTGCGCAGGCACAAGGTCAATGTGATCAACCTGTCCATCCGCCACGCCAAGGCCGATCCCGGTACGCTGCTGGCCTGGGCCCGGACCGAAGTATTCGCCCTGGTGCTGTACTACCAGCAAGACACCCGCCCGGCCGCCCGCGATGAGGTGCGCCAGTGGACCCGATCCCTGGTGGACAGCGCCATCCGCCACGGCGGCAGCTACTACCTGCCCTACCAGATCCTGGCCACGCCTGAGCAGTTCCATGCGGCCTATCCCCGGGCCAACGAGTTCTTCGCCCTCAAGGCACGGGTCGATCCGCGCAACAAGTTCCGCAACAAGCTGTGGGATGCCTATGCCCCGCAGCGCCCGAGCCAATAACCCTCGGGGCGCTAGCGGGCGGTGGACTTCTGCGAGGCCAGGACCTTGCGCTGTTGCAGATAGATCACCGCATCGCCATCAAAAGCCAGCACCTTGTCGGCGGTCAGCGGGCTGCCGTCGCCATCTTCGTAGCGCACCCAGCCTTCATCCCACAGGTCGCCGCTGGCATGGCGCACCTGGACGAAGAACAGCGGCGGCTCGGCGCGGGTGATCTCGACGAAGTAACCGCCATCGACGGCGCCCTGCCACTGGGCCCCGGGGTGGTTGGCCAGGGCCAGGGGCGGCGTCGGGGCGAACTCCATCTTGGCCAGCATCAGGCCAAGCAGTACCAGCGCCAGCACACCGACCGACATCAAGAAACGTTGCAACCAGATCAATCCCGGATCTCCAATAGCGTCCATGCCCCTGTGGGCTCGGGCAAGGGGCGCATTCTGTTGAACGGGCCTGGCCCGCGCAAGCAAAACCATCGCCGCCTTGCCAGCCTGGCCCGGCTGCGGCAGCCTTGGCGCCAGTCATCTGCCGAGCGACGGAAACCCTGCCCATGCGTATCACCCTCACCGCCTTGTACCCGCATATGCCCGGCGGCCTGTGGGTCGGCTTCAACTGCGCCCTGGGCGAAGGCCGCGGGCGCTGGCCAGGGCCGCTCCCGGTGCTGGCCAGCGTGCACGAAGTGGAAATCAGCCTGGACGATGTGTTCGAGTGCGGGCGCAACCTGCACGCCGCCTCGCGCCAGCAACCCGGCCTGGGCTGGAGCACCGAGGGCTTGCGGGTCTGCGGGCAATTGCTGGGGGTGGATGAGGATGGTGCGGCCGCCCTGGCTATCGGCCAGTCCATCGTCCTGCTGGAGGTACGCGGCGATCCCGGAGTGTGCCCACGGTGGGTCGAGATCGATTCCAGCGATGTGGCGCTGCACCCGCTCATGCTCTGAGCGCCAGGCACAAGACACCAGCGCCATTGGCGAGGATCGAGAAGTGGGTGGGCAGCAAGCAGCTCGCAGGACGCGATGGGGAGGGAGTGTTCGCCCAGTGCTCTGGCCTTGGCAATCCTTGCACCGGTAAAGAGCCCTTGCACCGGGCGAACGGTACGCATTCTAGTGCAACTGCTCAGGAAAGTCCGAGGACTGATTCTGAATAAAACTGCATAGAGGAAATGTCCCATACACGATCAGGACGTTTCACACCCCTGTCGCTGAAATTCGCTAATGGCCATCTCAGTATCCGGTCATCTCCAGATAACCTCGCCCCCCATGGCTGCCACTGAAATCGATCGGCCCTTCCCAATAGGGCACGCTCAGGTTCATCCACGACTGGGGGTTGAGCGCTCGCGCCTGGATGTCCAGGCCCTTGCCGGGAATCTCCAGGCGCCAGGTGGTGGGCACACGCTTGCCGGCGACCTCGGAATACTCTTGCGCGGTGAGGCGGATCGCCTGCCGGTCCAGGCTCTGGCCATGGCCGTCGACGTCGATCCAGGTACCGGTGACATAGGGCGTGCCGGCCTCCTCGCGGACCCGGAACAGCATCAGCCGCTCGCCGCTGTCCAGGTGCAGGGAGAACCAGTCCCAACCACTCTGCCCGGCCGCCAGGGGCTGGCTGCTCCACTCCCGGTCGAGCCAGGCCGGGCCGCTGACCTGGTAGCGCTGGCCATCGATCTGCAATTCGCCCGAGGCCTGGAAGAACGGCTGGCTGTAGTAGTAGGAAGCCTGGCCCTGATCGGACTTGCGGCTGTAGCCGCCCTGCCCCTGGAGCACCAGCGGGCCCTTGCCGGACAACTGCAAGCGGTAGGCGAACCCCGGCCCATGGGCCTGTACCTGCATCTGCGCCAGGGGGTCGCCGGCCTGCGCGAGGCTGGTCAGGCTCCAGTCGTCGATCCAGGCCGCAAACGGTTGCACGCTGACCCCGGCCTGGCCGACGCCGCCCCGGGCGAATCGCTCGGCCGCCTGGTGGCTGTTGGCCGAAGTGGCCGCTGCATGCCCCAGCCAGACCAGCGGCGCGCCCCAGCCGGCCTGCTCCGGCTCGGCACGCAAGGCGCTGCGAAACAGCGTCCACTGCACGCCGAAACGCCGGCCCTGGGCATCGCTGAGGTCGGCCGTGAGGTACCACCACTCGATGCGAAAACCATCGTGGGCGCCATGATCGGCCGGGAAGCTGAAGGTCCGCCCCGGCCGCACCGGGGTGAATTGCGCCGCCTCGTTACCCAGCCCGGCAAACCCCTGGGGCGCTTCGGCGCCCTGGTCGCAGCCGGCCAGTCCCAGGGGCAGCGCCAGGGTCCAGGCCAGGAGCCGACAGCGCCACGGGCGTTCAATCTTCATGGGCGAAGCTGCGTAGCAAGTCTGCCGGTTGCGCCCGGTACAGGCGCAGCAACGGCCAGGCCGAGGCCAGCAAGGTGGCCAGCATGGCCAGCCCCAACAGCTGCATCAGTTGCCCGGGGAATACCCGCAACGGCAGGCGCCAGCCGAAGGCCTGGACGTTGATCACGGTATCCAGGCACCAGGCCAGGAGGATCCCCAGGGGCAACGCCAGGACCAGGGTCAGCAAGGCCAGCAGCCAGGTCTGGCCCAGGTTGAGCAGCGCCAACTGGCGCCGGCCCACGCCCAGGGCCCAGAGCGGCGCCAACTGGCCCAGGCGACTCTGGCTCTGGGTCAGCAGGCTGATGAACAAGGCCACGGCGGACACCCCCAGGGTCAGGCTGTTGAGGGCGGCGGTGGCGGCGAAGGTGCGCTCGAAGACCTGCAGCGACCAGCCCTTGAGCCGGGCCTGGTCGACGATCCGGCTGTCGTCCAGTTGCCAGCGTTGTTGCAGCGTCTGGATCAGCGCTGCGCGCGTGCCTGGCTCCAGGCGCAGGTTGAAGCGGTTCGGCGCCAGCCCTGGCCAGTGTTGCAACAGGTGCCCGGCGTTCACCAGCAGATGCCCCTTGGGGTTGCCATAGTCGGCGTAGATCCCCAGCACCCGCGGCGCCCATTGCCCGCCGGGCACCGGCAACGGCAGGTGGTCCCCCGGGCGCAGGTCCAGGCGCCTGGCCAATTGCTCGCTGAGCATCAGGCCATCCTCGCTGGCCAGCCGGTCCCAGGGCCGCTCGCCCTCGGCTTCCAGCAACGGCCAATGCTGGCGATAAGCCGGATGGTCGATCACCCCATACAAATCCGCCGGCCAGCCCTGGACCTGCAACGGTACCTGCCACACCGGCAGGCTCGCTTGCACCCCGGGCTGTTCGGCCAGCCAGCGTTGCAGTTGCCGGGCCTGTTGCGCGTCCCGCGGGTTGATATACAGATCGGCGCTCAGGCGCTGCTCCAACCAGTCGCCGAAGGTCTGGCGAAAGCCCGCGGTCATGCTGCCGGCGCCGACGTTCGCCGCCAGGGCCAGCAGCAACGCCATCAGCGCCAGGCTCAGGGCCGGCAACTGCTGCCGGCAATCGGCCAGGAACCATTGCCCCAACGCCCCGTGCCGGCGCCCGAGCAAGGCCCCCAGCAAGGCATTGAGCAGCACCGGCAAGCCCAGGGCCGCGGCCAGCAACAGCGCCGCCAGCAACACGAACCCACTGGCCAGGCTGTTGCCCCAGTACCAGGCCGCCAAGCCGGTCAATGCCGCGCAGATCGCCACCCGGCCCTGGCGCCGCAGCCAACGGGCATGGGCCTGGTGCCAGGCCTGGGGGGCGGCCAGGGCCAGCAATGGCAGGCGCGCCGCCCGCAGCAGGCTGGCGGCACCGGCGAGCAAGGCGCCGAGCAAAGCCAGGCCAATGCCGCTGAACCACCACCAGGGGCTCAAGCTCAGTTGCCCGGGCACCTGGGCGCCATACAGGCCGTGCAGGCTGGCAGCGACATCGGGCAGCAAGGCGCCAGCCAGCAGGTAGCCGCTGATCACCCCCGCCACCCCGCCCAGCAGCGCCAGGCCGGCGAGTTCGAGGCCCAGGCAGGCAATCAGTTGTCGGGCGCTGACCCCGCAGGCCCGCAGGGTACGCAACAGGCCGCGGCGTTGCTCCAGGGCCAGGCCGATGGCGGCGTGGACGATGAACAAACCCACCACGAAGGACAAGAACCCCAGGGCATCCAGGTTCAGGTGGAAACTCTCGGTCAACCGCGCCAGGTCGCCCTGGGCATCGCCCTGGCGCAGCACCAGTTGCCCGGCCAGCGCCGTGGGCAGGGGCGGCGCCTGGTCGGCGAAGTCCCTGGCCAGCAGCAGGCGGCTGAGCTGGCCTGGCTGGCCCAGCAATGGCTGGGCGAAACCGATGTCCATCAATAGCAGGCCCGGGGCCATGTCCGCCCGCGCCTGGAGCGGTGGCAGGCGTTGGCCATCCTCGGTCCGGGGCTGCTGCCCCTCATGGTAGCCAAGGCTGGCCAGGGTCTGCGGCGCGACCCAGGTCCGCCCCGGCGGGCTGAAGAATTCGGCGATCTGGCGCAAGTCCAGGACCTGTCCGGCAATGGCCGCGCCATTGGGCAGCGACACCGGTTCGATGCCCATCAGCTGCAGGGCGGCGTCCTGTCCTTCGAGCTGCACCCGGCCCTGGAGCACCGGCGAGACCGGCCAGCCGGCCCGGCGCAGGTCGGCGAACCACTGCTGGGGGAAGCTGCCGCCGCCGGCGGTGGCCAGGCTGGCCTGGGGCTCGCCGCCGATCAGGCGGCTGGCCCGGGCATAGCTGTCGCGGGCCTGGCTATTGAGCGCCAGCACGCCGGTCAGCAGGCTGGTGGCCAGCCACAGTCCGGTCAGCACGCTGAAGAACTGCACCGGGTGCTGGCGCCAATGGCTCAGCAGCGCCCACAGCGCCGTGCCGAAGACTCGCATCTCAGGCCTCGTCCGTGGCGGCCAGGCGCCCGTGGTGCAGGACCACGGTACGTTGCAGGCGGCTGGCGACCCGCTGGCTGTGGGTGACCATCAGCAGGCTGGTGGGGCTGTCCGCCAGCAGCTCCAGCAACAGCTGCAGGACTTCATCGCTGGTGGCTTCGTCGAGGCTGCCGGTGGGTTCGTCGGCCAGTAGCAAGGGTGGCCTGGCGGCCAGCGCGCGGCCCAGGGCCACCCGTTGCTGCTGGCCACCGGAGAGTTGCTCGGGATAGCGCCGCAAGAGTTCCCCCAGGCCCAGGCGCGCCGCCAGGTGGGCCTGCCAGGCCGGGTCGAAGCGCCCAGCCAGGCGCGCCTGGAAGCCCAGGTTGTCCTCGACCCGCAGGCTGCTGATCAGGTTGAACTGCTGGAACACCAGGCCGACCTCGGTACGCCGCCAGTTGGCCAGCTGTGCTTCACTCAGCTCCTGCAACTGGCGCTGGCCGACACGGATGCGCCCGGCGTCGAGCCGGTCCAGGCCGGCGATCAGGTGCAGCAAGGTGCTCTTGCCACTGCCGGATTCGCCCATCAACGCCAGGCTGGCGCCCTGCTCCAACTGCAGGTCGACGCCCTGCAACACCGCCAGGGGCCCCTGGGGTGTGGCATAGCTCTTGAACACGCCTTGCACTTCGAGCATCGCGGGGTTCGTCCTTGGGCCAGTGAAGGGGCCAAGGATAAAACAGCCACCGCGCCGTGTGTAACACATCCCTGGAAGATCGGTACGGGCCGGGTTACGGCCGCTGCGCAGCCGCTCGCAGCCTCGCCGGCTCGACAGCGGCTACAGAGCTTAGCGGGCGTAGCGGTCGTAGCGGGCGCAAGGCCACGCCGGCAGCGTCAGGCTTGCTCCTGCAAGTCGTCGGCCACCGGGTACTTGACCACCACCCGGTTGCGATACAGGCATTCCTGGCGCACCAGCTCGCAGTCCTGGCCCTTGGTGCGGATGTCGCGCCAGATCTGGTTCTCGCGAAACACCCGACCACCCTCGCGGACGAAACGATGGCCCTGCTGGTAGACGTGGTAGCGGTAGCCGCGCGGTTGCTCGCACAACAGTTCGCCCTCGAGCTGGTGCGCGCCGACATGCAGCTTGAGCTGGAAGGCGTGCGGCCCGGGGTTGTGCAGCACCAGGTCGATGTAGTTGTAGAAGATCGCCGCGCCGGAGCCGAAAGGCAGCACCCGGCCCTCGTCGGGAAACGGGTCGAAGCTGTGGTTGGCCCGCTCCACCACTTGCAACGGCGAGTGGATCGCCATCCAGTGGATCAGGTTGCTCAGCTGGCAGATGCCCCCGCCGATACCGCTGCGCGCCTCGCCGAACGACAGCTCCATGCCCTCGACGAACCCCCGCGAGCGACTCGGCCGGCCCACCAGCTGGCAGAAGGAAAAATACTCCCCCGGGCCGATGCGCACCCCATCGATGCAAGCCACCGCCAGCCTGAGATTGATCACCTTGTTGTGCTGCAGGGCCAGGTCGCAATCGCCCAGGGTGCGGATCAGCTTGGAGGTGTGCTTGATATAGCGATAAGGCAAGCGCGGGCTGTCGGCTACGGGCCGCGCATAACGCCGGCCGGAAAAACGCCAGGCCAGGCTGCGCGCCAGGCGCTTCTGGCGCACGCGCAGCCAGTACAACAACGGGTGGTACGAAGACAACGGCTTCATCGATGGGTATGGGCCAGCCCAGGGCCGGCTTCGTCCTTGAAAAAAAGAGCGGCATCTTAGCCGCAAGTCCGCCGCCCCACTAGCCGGGAGTCCGGCCCCTAGGTGCTGCCCTGCCCCAGCAATTGGCTCAAGGCAGCACGCAGCTTGCCTGGCTTCACCGGTTTGTTGAGCAGCGGCGCGCCCAATTGCTGCAAGGCCCGCCGGCACTGGTCGCTGCGGTCGGCGGTGATGATCACCGCCGGCAGTGGCAGGCCGAAGTGCTCGCGCAACTGGCGCACCACCTCGCACCCGGTGATGCCGTGATCCAGGTGGAAGTCCGCCAGGATCAGCTCCGGCGCCCGGCCCTGCAACGCCTCCAGCGCCGCCGCCTGGTCAGTGGCGGTGACGACCTGGCACCCCCACTGCCCCAGCAACGCGGCCATGCTGTCCAGGATGCTCGTTTCATTGTCCAGCACCAGCAGCCGGCGCCCGGGCAGCGGGTTGCCGGTGCTTGGCTGTGGCACTTGCTGGCCGATGGGCAGCGGTATACGAGCGGCCAGGGGCACCTCGATGCTGAACCGCGAACCACGGCCCGGACGCGAATGCACCTGCACCCGGTAGCCGAGGATGCGGGCGATGCGCTCGACGATCGCCAGCCCCAGGCCGACCCCCTTGCGATCGGCGGCGCGGCCCACGTCCAGCTGGTTGAACTCGAGGAAGATCGACTCCAGGCGGTCGGCGGCGATCCCGCGCCCGGTGTCCCAGATCTCCAGCCGCAGGTGCTCGCCCCGACGCCGCGCCGCCAGCAGGATGCTGCCGCGCTCGGTGTAGCGACAGGCATTGCTCAACAGGTTGCGCAGGATCCGCGTCAGCAACCGCAGGTCGGTGAACAGCGCGTAGTCCCCCAGGCGCACCCGCAACTCCAGGCCAGCGGCCTCAGCGACCGACTGGAACTCGGACACCAGTGGCGCGAGGATTTCATCCAGGCGATAAGTCGCCGGATCGGGCTTGACCGCCGCCTGGTCCAGGCGGGAGATATCCAGCAGGTCGGTGAGCAGGTCCTCGGCGCCCTCCAGGGCCTGGTGGGTGCGCTCCACCAACAGTTGCTCGGCACTGGGCAACTGGCGCTCGCGCAGGGTGGAGATCAGCAAGCGCGCGGCATTCAAGGGTTGCAGCAGGTCGTGGCTGGCGGCGGCCAGGTACTTGTCCTTGCTGCGGTTGGCAGCCTCGGCGGCATCCCGCGCCTCCCGCGCTTCCCGTTCGCTGCGCTCGCGCCGCAGGATCTGCTGTTGCAACTCGCGGTTGGCGTCCAGCAGTTCATCGGTGCGCGCGGCCACCCGTTGTTCGAGCTGGTCATTGAGTTGCTCCAGGCGTTGCTGGGCCAGCTTGCGCTCGGTGATATCGGCGACGAAACCCTCCACCAGCCCGGCTTCATCGGGCTTGAGCAGCAGGTTCATCAGCACGTCGATACTGCTGCCGTCCTTGCGCCGCAGTTGGGTCTCGTAGCCCAGCAAGCTGCGCTCGCGTTGCAACTGCTCGCCGATGGCCTCCAGCTCCTGGGCGCCGCCGACGAACAAGTTGCCGGCCAGGTCGGCCAGCGAGAACAGCACTTCCTGGGGGTCCTGGTAACCCAGCATACGCGCCAGGGCCGGGTTGGCGGCGCGCATGCCGGCCTGCAGGCTGGCCTGGAAGATCCCGTGCACGGCGTGCTCGAACAGCCATTTGTAGCGGTTGCGCTCGGTTTCCAGGTCTTCCAGGCGTGCGGCCAGCTCCGGGTAGTGACTCTTGCGCGCCGAGTGATTGCCCAGGCCCAGCAGCCCGGCCAGGGCCCGTTGCTGTTCGTCAGAGGGCCTCGCCATAGACCACCTCGACATCGCGCTGGCTCGACTCCCGGGGATTGGTGAGGATGCACGGGTCGTCCATCGCATGGCGCGACAGGAACGGGATATCGCTGCTGCTGACCCCATGCAGGCCCAACGTTTCGTGGAAGCCGATGGCCTGCTTGAGCGCGATCAGGTGGTCCACCAGGCGCCGGCAGATCTGCTGCTGGTTGAGGCCGCGACAGTCGATGCCGAAGGTCTCGGCGATCACCTTGAAGCGCTCCGGTGCCGAGCTGTAGTTGAACGCCACCACGTGCTCCACCAGCACCGCGTTGCACAGCCCGTGGGGCAGGTCGAGGAAGCCGCCGAGGCTGTGGGACATGGCATGCACCGCGCCGAGGATCGCGTTGGAAAACGCCAGCCCGGCCTGCATGCTGCCGAGCATGATCTTCTCGCGCAGGGCGATGTCCTGCGGGTTGGCGATCATCTGCACCAGGTTGCCGTTGATCAGGCGCATGGCCTCCAGGGCATGGGGGTCGGTGAGCGGGCCGTGGCCGGTGGAGACGAATGCCTCGATGGCATGCACCAGGGCGTCGATGCCGGTGCAGGCGGAGAGGAACGGGTCCATGCCCTGGGTGGTTTGCGGATCGATCAGCGACACATCGGGGACCACCGCCTTGCTGACGATGGAGAACTTCATCCGTTCCTGCTGGTTGGAGATGATGACGAACTGCGAGACATCCGCCGAGGTCCCGGCGGTGGTGGGAATCATGATCAATGGCGGGCTGGGCATGCGGAGCATGTCCACCCCCTCGAACTCCAGGATGCTGCGCCCATGGGCCACCACGATGCCGATGCCCTTGCCGCAATCCATGGGGCTGCCGCCGCCGACGGCGACGATCACGTCGCAGGCATTCTCCCGGTAGACCTCGGCGCCCTGCATCACCTCCTCCACCCGCGGGTTGGGCGACACCGCGCTGTAAAGGCAGTGCTCCACGCCCTGGGCCTGGAGGCTGGCCAGGACATCGGCGACCCAGCCGGCGGCGATCACCCCGGGGTCGCTGACCACCAGGACCTTGCGCGCACCGAAGGTCTTCGCATAGTTGCCGACGTTATGCCGGCAACCGGCGCCAAAGATGATTTCCGGGGAGACGAACTTGCGCAGCAGACTGAGATTCTGGCCCATGGCAAAAGCCTGTTTTCTTATTGTTCTGGAAAGAACGCCAGCCTAAAGCATCGCCGGGCGAATGCAATCCGACCATGGTGCCCCTCGCCTCGTGTGACCGCCGCAGACTGCGCACGGCCCGGCACGGGTCGCCCGATCAGGTGGCGCGATCGGCCTGATGCACCGCGCCGCCTGGTTTACGGGCGCTGCGCACCCGGTCGCGGCCTCGCAGGCTCGACAGCGGCTACAGGTGCAGGTCCATGCCGTCGTGGGCCACTTCGATGCCACGGCGCAGCAATTGGGCATGCTCGGCGGAGTCTTCGTCGAGGATCGGGTTGGTGTTGTTGATGTGGATCAGCACCTTGCGCGCCCCTGGAAACGCCTCCAGCACCTCGAGCATGCCGCCGGGGCCGCTTTGCGCCAGGTGGCCCATCTCGCTGCCGAGCTTGTCGCCGACCCCGCACTGGCGCATCTCGTCATCGCGCCACAGGGTGCCGTCCACCAGCAGGCAGTCGGCGCGGCCCATCCACTCCAGCAGGGCCTGGTCCACCTGGCCCAGGCCCGGGGCGTAGAACAGGCTGGCGCCGCTGCGCCGGTCCTCGACGAACAGGCCGATGTTGTCCCCCGGATGGGGGTTGCCGCGATGGGGCGAATACGGCGGCGCACTGCTGCGCAGGACAATCGCCCGCAACAGCAGGTCCGGGCAGGCCGGTACGCTGAAGGTGCGGCCATCGAGGTGGATCGGCTGCCAGGCCAGGCCGCCGTTCCAGTGGCTGAGCATGTTGAACAGCGGGAAACCGCTGCACAGGTCCTGGTGCACCATCTCGGTACACCAGACCTGATGCGGGCAGCCCTCGCGCAGGCTGAGCAGGCCAGTGCAATGGTCGATCTGGCTGTCTAGCAGGATCACCCCGGCCAGCGCCGAGTCCCGCAGTTGCCGTGCCGGTTGCAAGGGAGGAAAAGACGCCAGTTGCGCGCGAATGTCCGGCGAGGCGTTGCACAGGATCCAGTCCACGCCGTTGTCGCTCAGGGCGATGGACGATTGCGTGCGCGGCCGGGCCCGCAGGCTGGCATTGCGCACACCGGCGCAGTTGCGGCAGTTGCAGTTCCACTGCGGAAAACCGCCGCCCGCTGCGGAACCGAGGATGCGGATATGCATGGAGTGCTCCGAAGACAGAAGACTCCGGTCGCCACCCGTAGCGACCGGAGCGGAACGGCTCAGCGATTGGCGAAGTACATGGTCACTTCGAAGCCGATGCGCAGGTCGGTGTAGGCGGGTTTATGCCACATGGGGTCGATCCTCTTGTCGTGCCGGGAGATTCCGGTAACCGCATTAATGCACGTGCAGCGAAGGGGTCGAATGCTACTTTGGCACCGGTTGGCGGATGCCTTGGTAGGGGCGACAGGGGCAGCTACAAGCGGCAAGCGGCAAGATAGAAGCGACAAAGGCACGCATGGGTCGCTTGAAGCTTGCCGCTGCCTAGAAGAAGCCCAGCGGATTGATGTCGTAGCTCACCAGCAGGTTCTTGGTCTGCTGGTAGTGGTCGAGCATCATCTTGTGGGTTTCGCGGCCCACGCCGGACTTTTTGTAGCCACCGAATGCCGCATGGGCCGGGTACAGGTGATAGCAGTTGGTCCACACGCGACCAGCCTTGATCGCCCGGCCCATGCGGTAGGCGCGGTTGATGTCGCGGGTCCAGACCCCGGCCCCGAGGCCGAACTCGCTGTCGTTGGCGATCGCCAGGGCCTCGGCCTCGTCCTTGAAGGTGGTCACCCCCACCACCGGGCCGAAGATCTCCTCCTGGAACACGCGCATCTGGTTATGCCCCCTGAGCAGGGTCGGCTGGATGTAGTAGCCGCTGGCAAGGTCGCCCGCCAGGGGTTCGACGGCGCCGCCGGTCAACAGTTGGGCGCCCTCCTCCTGGGCGATCTGCAGGTAGGAGAGGATCTTCTCGTACTGCTGCCGGGACGCCTGTGCGCCGACCATGGTCTCGGTGTCCAGCGGGTTGCCGCGCTTGATCTGCTTGATCTTCTTCAACACCTCGGCCATGAACGGCTCGTAGATCGACTCCTGCACCAGGGCCCGGGATGGGCAGGTGCAGACCTCGCCCTGGTTGAAGAACGCCAGCACCAGGCCCTCGGCGGCCTTCTCGATGAACTTGGGCTCGGCCTGCATGATGTCTTCGAAGAAGATGTTCGGCGACTTGCCACCCAGTTCCACGGTGGACGGGATGATGTTCTGGGCAGCGCATTTCATGATGTGCGAACCCACCGGGGTCGAGCCGGTGAAGGCGATCTTGGCGATGCGCTGGCTGGTGGCCAGGGCCTCGCCGGCCTCGCGACCAAAGCCCTGGACGATGTTCAGCACGCCGGCCGGCAGCAGGTCGGCCACCAGCTCGGCGAAGATCATGATCGACAGCGGCGTCTGTTCGGCGGGCTTGAGCACCACGCAGTTGCCGGCGGCCAGGGCCGGGGCCAGCTTCCAGGCGGCCATCAGCAGCGGGAAGTTCCACGGGATGATCTGCCCCACCACGCCCAACGGTTCATGGAAGTGGTAGGCGGTGGTCAGTTCGTTGATCTCCGCGGCGCCGCCTTCCTGGGCGCGGATGCAACCGGCGAAATAACGGAAATGATCGGCGGCCAGGGGTACGTCGGCATTGAGAGTCTCGCGCACCGCCTTGCCGTTGTCCCAGGTCTCGCTGACCGCCAGCAGCTCCAGGTTCTGCTCGATGCGATCGGCGATCTTCAGCAGGATCAGCGAGCGTTCCTGGACGCTGGTCTTGCCCCAGGCCTCAGCCACGGCATGGGCAGCGTCCAAAGCCTTGTCGATGTCTTCGGCCGTGGAACGGGGGAACTCGGCGATCACCTGGCCATTGACCGGCGAAGTGTTGGTGAAGTACTGGCCGGCCACCGGCGGCACGAACTGGCCACCGATGAAATTGCCGTAGCGCGGCTTGAAGGACACGATGGCGCCTGGGGTTCCGGGTTGTGCGTAGATCATGCTGGGCCTCTGCGGGTCGATGCCTGTCCACGACAGGCGATGGCTCGATGGTAGAGAGCCCCTGGTGCCAGACGAATGCATCGTTGGCAGCAAGGGCTCTCGTCATTTGGTCGTAGAACAGCAGCGGCAAGCCTTAAGCCTCAAGCGGCAAGATCGAAAGCTTGCCGCTTGCAGCTAAAAGCTTGCCGCTGCTTTTAGGTCTTGGGCAGCTTGAAGGTCCAGAGCATGCCGCCCTGGTTGAAGTCCTTGACCCGCTTGGCCACTTCGCCGCCCCACAGCGGCACCGCGCCGCCCCAGCCGGAGACCACCGAGACATACTGCTCGCCGTCCATTTCCCAGGTCACTGGCGAGCCCAGCACGCCGGAGCCGGTCTGGAATTCCCAGACCTTCTCGCCGGTCTTGGCGTTGAACGCCTGGAGAAAGCCTTCCGGCGTGCCGGTGAACACCAGGTTGCCCTTGGTGGTCAGCACCCCGCCCCACAGCGGCGCGAAGTTCTTGTGGCGCCAGACCTCCTTGCCGCTGATGGGGTCGATGGCCCGCAGCACGCCGATGTAGTCCTCGTTGAGCGGCTTGATGGTGAAGCCAGCCCCGAGGAACGCCGCGCCCTTCTTGTAGGCGATGCCCTCGTTCCAGATGTCCATGCCCCACTCGTTGGAGGGCACGTAGAACAGCCCGGTGTCGCGGTTGTAGGCCATGGGCATCCAGTTCTTGGCCCCGAGGAAGGCCGGGGCGACGAACACCGAGCTGCCCTTGCTTTCGCTGCCCGGCGCGCCAGGGCGGCTGGCCTCGTTGTAGATCGGCCGGCCGTTCTTATCCAGGCCGGTGGCCCAGGTGATCTTGTCGACGAAGGGGAAGCCGCGGATGAACTTGCCGTTGGTGCGGTCCAGCACGTAGAAGAAGCCGTTGCGGTCGGCGGTGGCGGCGGCCTTGATCTCCTTGCCGCCCTCCTTGTAGTTGAAGGAGACCAGCTCGTTGACCCCGTCGAAATCCCAGCCGTCGTGGGGGGTGCTCTGGAAGTGCCACTTGATGGTGCCGTCGTCCGGATTCAGGGCCAGGCGCGAGGAGGAATACAGGTTGTCGCCGGGGCGCAGGTGGGAGTTCCACGGCGCCGGGTTGCCGGTGCCGAACAGCAGCAGGTTGGTTTCCGGGTCGTAGTAGCCGCCCAGCCAGGGCGCGGCACCGCCGGTCTTCCACAAGTCGCCCGGCCAGGTCTTGCCCGCCTCTGCGCCGGAAATGCCGTTCTCGATGGCCTTGCCATCCTTGTACACGTAGCCCATGTGGCCTTCCACGGTGGGGCGCATCCACAGCAGCTCGCCGTTCTTCGGGTCGTAGGCCTGGATCTTGCCGACCACGCCGAACTCGCCACCGGCGACCCCGGTGATCAGCTTGCCGTTGACCACCATGGGCGCGGCGCTGATGGAATAGCCTTCCTTGTGATCGGCGACCTTCTTGCTCCACACCACCTTGCCGGTGTCCTTGTTCAAGGCCACGAGCTTGGCGTCCAGGGTGCCGAAGAACACCAGGTCGCCATACAGCGCCACGCCCCGGTTGATCACATCGCAACACGGGCGGATGTCATCGGGCAGGCGCGCGTCGTACTGCCAGAGCTTCTTGCCGGTACGGGCCTCGACGGCGAACACCCGCGAGTAGGAACCGGTGAGGTACATCACCCCGTCCTTGATCAGCGGCTGGGCCTGCTGGCCGCGCTGCTTCTCGCCGCCGAAGGAGAACGCCCACACCGGCCGCAGGTCCTTGACGTTGTCGACGTTGAGCCTGTCCAGCGGGCTGTAGCGCTGGCCCTGCACCCCCAGGCCGTTGGTGACGATCTGCTGCGGATTCTTCGGATCCTGGAGGATCTCCTGGTCGTCGACGGCGGCCAGCGCCGCGCCGGACAGCAGCATGGCACTGAGCACCAGGCTCACGGCGAAGAAGGGACGGCGTGGGGGTTGGGTCATGACGGCTACCTCTGCGGTTATTGTTGTCCCCGGGAAATTTTCCCGGCCTGCCGGGAATTCTTGGTCGCGGCCTGCCCGCCAACAATTGCTCGCAGTGCTGAGTTTTCTAGTTCCTTGGTAGAAGAAGAGCAGCGGCCAGCAGCAAGCTACAAGCGGCAAGCAGCCCTCCCGCGGAGGTGGCAAGGGAGCGTGCTCCCGCCGGGTGGCGCAGCCGCCCCCATGGCTGCCACCCCGTTCCTGCCAGGATCACGAATTCAGGTTTTGCGGCCGCTATGCGGTCGAGCGGGAGCAAGCGCCCTCGCCACGGGATCAGTGGCCGTCGAGGCGTTGCAGGCGCTGGCGCTCGTAGCGCGGGTACAGGTGGCTGACGCTGCGGATCAGCTCGTAGCGGGTCAGGCTGATGCCGGCAAAACGCTCGGGGATCGGGCGGCGGATCATCTCCGCCATGTCGTCGCCTTGTGCCGCGCCGTCGCGCATCAGGCCATCGAGCCAGCCCAGGTAGTCGCGCATCTGGGCAAAGGGCCGGGCATCGGCGGCCAGCGGGCCATGGCCGGGGACGACCTGCTTCCACGGCAGCGCCTGCAAGGTGTCCAGGTCCTTGAGCCAGACCTCGAGCCCCGGGCTGTTGGGAGTGGTCAGCGCGCGCTCGTAGAACACCAGGTCACCGGCGAACAGCACCCCGGTGGTCTCGTCGAGGATCGCCAGGTCGGCCCCGGTGTGTCCGCCCAGCCCCAGCAAGCGCAGGCGGTGGCCGCCAATGTCGCGCACCCCAGGCTCCAGCACCTGGGTGGGCAGCACCACCTCGGTGCCGCGCATCCAGTCGCCCACCAGGCGATACATGTTTTCCGCCAGGGCCTCGCCCTGCTGGCGCAGCAGGTCGGTGGTGCCGGCCAGGGCACCGATGGGCACGTCGGCGAAGGCCTGGTTGCCCAGCACGTGGTCGGGGTGGTGATGGGTCAGCCACAGCTCGATCACCGGCTTGTCAGTAATGGTGGCAATAGCCCGGCGCAGGGCTTCGCCGTAGCGCTTCGACGGCCCGCTGTCGATCACCAGCACCCCGCTGTCGGTGACGATGAACCCGGTGTTGACGATGTTGCCGCCGTTGGCTTTGGCGAAATTGTCGGTGCTGCCTTCGAGCAGCCAGGTGTCCGCGGCGATCTGCCGGGGGGTGAGTCGATAGTCCAGGTCGGCCCGGGCCGGCAGGCCCAGGCACAGCAGCAACAACAGGATCCAACGCATGGCGGGCGCCTCCGGTAAGCACATGGGGTTCAGGGCAACGCGGCCTCGAACCGGTTGCCGCTGTTGTCCTGCAGCACCAGCCTGGCCGGCCCAGGGTCCTGGATATCGAAGCCCAGGTTGGGGTTCTCGCTGACCGCCGGGAACAGTTCGAGGCGGGCCAGGCGCTGATCGTTCTGGTCGCGCAATTCGGCGTGGTTGAGGAAGAACTCGGGGACGCCGCTGACCAGGCCGTTATCCATCGGATGGGACACTTGCAGGCGCAGGCGGCTGGCAGCGCCCCGGGGATAGCGCCCACCCAGCACCTCGCCGATGTGCTCTTCCCAGCCGGGCTGGGTGCGCACCACGCTGGGCGCGGTGCAACCACCGCCCGCGGCATCGATCAGGGTCGAGCCCACGTGCCACAGGCCATCGCGGGTCTGCACCGCGGCGCGCAGGGGCGTGGCCTGTTCGATGCGGATGCGGATCGACAGCCAGGGCAGCACCCGCTCCCCGGGCTCGAAGTCGACGATGCGCGGCAAGGGGTTGAGCTCGGCCCAGGCGAGAATCCGCACCACCTCGCCGCCGAAGGCCCGGGCATCGATCTCCAGCGGCACCTGGCGCGCGTCCTCGGCAAAAGGCGGCGCCAGCAGCTTGACCCGCTCATCGAAGACGAACGCCGCGTCTCCCAGCAATTGCTTGTGGTAGAAGGCCCACATCACCGAGGGCACCGGGTCCGCGCCCGGTGGCCGGTGCATACCAGGCTCGGCAGCCAGCGCCGGGGTCGCCCAGGGCAACCAGCACGCCAGCAGGCAGGTCGCTCGCCAGTTCATCAACCTTGCTCCTATTGATACATCTGTGGGACCTCGTAACGCAGGCCATAACGGGCGTAGAGCGCCTTGAGCCGACCATCGCGGATCAGCCCCTCCAGGGCCTCTTCCACGGCATAGGCCAGCTGGCGGTTGCTTTCATGCACCGCCATGCCGATCTCCCACACCTGCTTGCCCATGTTCGGGTAGGCGTTTTGCGCGAGCGCCCACTGCGGATCAGCGGCCTGGTGCAACTGCCAGTCGATCTCGCCGCGCATGGCCATCACCGCATCCACCTGCCCCGCCCGCAAGGCCCCGAACGCCTGTTGCACGCTGGGGTAATGATGGGTCTTGGCACTGAGCAGGCCGTTGAACACCGAGGTCAGGTAGAACGACGGCACGCTGTCTACCTCGACGCCAATGGGGTGTTGCTGGAACACCGCGACACTGGCCACCGAATCCAGCCGGCGGCGGTCGAATGCCACCTGCCAGCGCTCCTCCTGATAGGGACCGAACATCACCACCTGATCGTTGGCCAGCTCGCCCAGGTCGTTGCGCTTTTGCGCGTAGTCGTGGTCGTAGGGCACGCGCAGCATCAGGTCCGCCAGTTGCTGGTGGCGCAGCGGGCTGCCGCGCCAGATGTAGTCGCGCAGGTCGTCGTCGAGCGTTTCCCCAGGCGGCGCCCAGATCAGTTGCAAGCGCACCCCCAGGGCCTCGGCCAGGGCTTGCGCCAGCTCCACATCGACGCCCCGGGGCTGGCCCCGGTCCTGGAAGCTGTAGGGGGCAAAATCCTGGTACACCGCCACCTTAAGTTCACCGGAGGCGATCATCGCATCATAGTTGCGCACCCCGGCCTGGGCCGCCAGGCAGCACAGCACGGCGGCAAACAGCAGCACGAGACGAGCCATGGCGCTCATTCCTCGACGTGCACGCTGTCCAGGTAAGTGCGCACCGCCCACAGGGCCTCCTGGCTCAGGTAGTCGGCCATCTTCGGCATGTACACCCGGCCATCGCGCACCGCGCCGTGGCGCACCCGCTCGACGAACCACTCATCCCCGGCTTCGCCGGCATCCAGCATGCGCAGATCCGGCGCAATGCCTCCGGACTTGGCTTCCAGGCCATGGCAGGCGGCGCAGTTCTGGTTGTAGGCCGAAGCGCCGATCTCCACCGCCTTGTCGTGTTCGGGCGAGGTGCGGTACGGGTTGACCGCCGCCCAGCCATCGCCATCCAGCGTCACCCCGGCGTCCTTGATCGGGGTCAGGCCCTGGGTCTGCACCGCCTGGGGCACCACGTTGCCATGGGCCCATGCCGCGCCGGTGGCCAAGGCTCCGGCCAGCAGCCCTGCCACGAGCAGGGCGTTGTGTTTTGTTGTCATTGTCAGGCCCTCAAGATTGCACGCAAGACCTCGCTACAGAGGCCATGCCGCCATCTTAGGAACAGCCCGGATGCGGCCGTATGCTGCTTTGGTGGTCGCGCCCTACTCCCTTGGTAGTAGGGCTTGTGGCGCGGTTCTAAATCAGGTGCCTCCCGGGAACTATTCCCGGCAAGGGCGGGACTTTTTCCGTATCTGAAAACCCGTTCGCAGCAGACCCTGGCCAGGCCAAAAACCTTTACCGGGAACTGCCACCATGACAACAAGAACCCTATCCGCCCCCTTCCCCTTCAGCCGCGCCGTGCAGGCCCTGCTACTGGCCGGCAGTCTGTCCCTGGCCGGCGCCGGCCTGGCCGCCAACGCCCCAACCGGCAAGGGCGTGACCTGGGAAGACATCGCCAACGACCACCTGACCACCCAGGACGTGCTGCAGTACGGCATGGGCACCAACGCCCAGCGCTGGAGCCCGCTGGCCCTGGTCAACGACCAGAACGTGTTCAAGCTGACCCCGGCCTGGTCCTACTCTTTCGGCGACGAGAAGCAACGCGGCCAGGAGTCCCAGGCCCTCGTCAGCGACGGCGTGGTCTACGTCACCGGCTCCTACTCCCGGGTGTTCGCCCTGGACGCCAAGACCGGCAAGCGCCTGTGGACCTACAATCACCGCCTGCCGGACAACATTCGCCCGTGCTGCGACGTGGTCAACCGCGGCGCGGCGATCTACGGCGACAAGGTCTTCTTCGGCACCCTCGATGCCCGGGTCATCGCCCTGGACAAGAACACCGGCAAGGTGGTGTGGAACAAGAAGTTCGGCGACCACAGCGCCGGCTACACCATGACCGGTGCGCCGACCATCGTGAAGGACCAGAAGAGCGGCAAGATACTGCTGGTCCATGGCAGCTCCGGCGACGAATTCGGCGTGGTCGGCCAGCTGTTCGCCCGTGACCCGGACACCGGCGAAGAAGTGTGGATGCGGCCCTTCGTCGAAGGCCACATGGGCCGCCTGAACGGCAAGGACAGCACCCCCACCGGCGACGTCAAGGCGCCGTCCTGGCCGGACGACAAGACCACCGAGACTGGCAAGGTCGAGGCCTGGAGCCATGGCGGCGGCGCCCCCTGGCAGAGCGCCAGCTTTGACTCCGAGACCAACACCATCATCGTCGGCGCCGGCAACCCCGGCCCCTGGAACACCTGGGCGCGCACCGCCAAGGACGGCAACCCCCACGACTTCGACAGCCTCTATACCTCGGGCCAGGTCGGCGTCGATCCGAGCACCGGCGAGGTCAAGTGGTTCTACCAGCACACCCCCAACGATGCCTGGGACTTCTCCGGCAACAACGAGCTGGTGCTGTTCGACTACAAGGGCAAGGACGGCAAGCGGGTCAAGGCCACCGGCCACGCCGACCGCAACGGTTTCTTCTACGTGGTCGACCGCAGCAACGGCAAGCTGCAGAACGCCTTCCCCTTCGTCGACAACATCACCTGGGCCAGCCATATCGACCTCAAGACCGGGCGTCCGGTGGAGAACGAAGGCCAGCGTCCGGCCAAGCCGCTGCCGGGCGAGACCAAGGGCAAGCCGGTGGAAGTCTCGCCGCCGTTCCTGGGGGGCAAGAACTGGAACCCCATGGCCTACAGCCAGGACACCGGGCTGTTCTACATCCCCGGCAACCAGTGGAAGGAGGAGTACTGGACCGAAGAGGTGAACTACAAGAAAGGCTCGGCTTACCTGGGGATGGGCTTTCGCATCAAGCGCATGTACGACGACCACGTCGGTACCCTGCGCGCCATGGACCCCACCACCGGCAAGCTGGTGTGGGAGCACAAGGAGCCGCTGCCGTTGTGGGCCGGGGTATTGGCCACCAAGGGCAACCTGGTATTCACCGGCACCGGCGACGGCTTCTTCAAGGCCTTCGACGCCAAGACCGGCAAGCAGCTGTGGAAATTCCAGACTGGCAGCGGCATCGTCTCCCCACCCATCACCTGGGAGCAGGATGGCGAGCAGTACATCGGCGTGACCGTGGGCTACGGCGGCGCCGTGCCACTGTGGGGCGGTGACATGGCCGAGCTGACCAAGCCGGTGGCCCAGGGCGGCTCGTTCTGGGTGTTCAAGATCCCCAGCTGGGACAGCAAGACCGCCCAGCGCTGATCGACCTGTGGCGAGGGCGCTTGCTCCCTCGCCACACCCGCCTTCACTGCTTCCGGAGAACCGCCCCATGAACTACCTGCCCCTTGCCCTGCTGCTGACCCTCTCCCCCGCCTTCGCAATGAACGTCGACGACGAGGGCAACGACGTCCCGCTGACCATCAACGGCTGCCTGATCGCCGAATCCAGCCAGTGCCCCGGGGCCAACCTGCGGGGCGCCAACCTGGCCAACCAGGACCTGCGCAAGATGAACCTGGCCGGCGCCGATCTGCGCGATGCAGACCTGCGTCACGCCCAACTGGACCTGGCCAACCTGGAAAAAGCCCGCTTGCAGGGCGCCAACCTGACCCGCGCCAGCCTGCAGCAGAGCAACCTGCGGTTGGCGGACTTTACCGACGCCAAGCTGATGGCGATCCAGGGCTGGGGCCTGTTCGCCCAGGGCGCACAGTTCGCCAACGCCAACCTCAGCGCCGCCTACCTGCAGTTCGCCCGGCTCTCCGGAGCCAAGCTGCAGCGGGCCAACTTGCAGGCGGCGGACCTGGAGATGGCCTGGTTGAGCAAGGCGGATCTGCAAGGGGCCAATCTGAGCGAGGCCAATCTGCAGGAGGCCAAGTTCGGCGAAAGCAATCTGGAAGGCGCCGACCTGCGCGAGGCGCGGCAGCATTATGGGAATTTCCAGGATGCCAATATGGAGGGCTGCCAGGGGTGTCCGGGGACGTGGGATAAGTAAGGGGACGGGGGCATATCCGTTGCTGCGGGTGTGGCGGCTGGTGGTTTCGCCCTTACGGCGAGTCACTTTGAAAAGCCCAAAGTAACCAAAGGCTCCTGCCCCTCCACTCGGTGCCGAGCCTTAGCGAGGTGCCGGATGCGGGGGCAGGAGCGTTTTGCTTACTTTTGTCTGGGCCGGCATTCCGGATTTTCAAAAGTGAGTCGCTGTAAGAGCGAAACCGTAAGAGGCCGTTACCGCAGCAACGGATATGTCCCCCCCCTCAAACTCACCACAAAAAACCCCAGACATCCCCCACCACTACCAGAAAACACCTTCAGCCAACCATTCAGGAAAGTCCCGCATACCATGCAAAACCCGCCACACGTCGATATGGTCAGCACGTTCAACGTAGAACATCAGATAGGGGTAGCGCTTCAACGGCCAACAAAGCACCCCCGGCAGATCCAGCTCGTGGGCGTAACGAGACATACCCGAGGCCGGATGACGGCCGATATGGACATAGGCCTTTTCCAGAGCATCGATAAAACCGAGCGCAGCCTGCTCGGCCTGTTGGTCAAGGTAGTAGTTGATAGCGCCTTCCACGTTCTGACTGGCAAAGGCACGTGGAATGACCGGCTTGGCTTTCATCCCCGAGCCTTGCGAACCCTGGCACGCAGGGATTCGAAATAGTCACCGTCCACAGCAGTGCCCGGTGCCGATTGAGCCCCCGCTAACAACAGGCCACGCAGATGTTGCCGATCCTGATCCTTGCGAATCAGCTCACGCACATATTCACTGCTGGTGCTGTAGCCACGCTGGCTGACTTGATCATCGACAAAGGACTTGAGGGCGTCCGGCAGGGAGATGTTCATGGTGCTCATGGCTTTGTCCGCTTTTGACAAAATTTGCCAAATTATACACCCCTCACCCCGCCACCCGCACCACGCCCATGTCGATCCCCAGATGCACCAGCTGCGCATGGGAACTGACCTGCAACTTGCTCTTGAGCAGGGTCAGGTGGTTGGACACGGTCTTGGTGCTGATGCACAGCTGCTCGGCAATCTCCCGCGCCGGGGTGCCGCGGGCCAGCATCACGAAGATCTCCAGCTCACGCTGGGTCATGCTCTGCAAGCGCGGGTCGCTGGCGCCGGCCTGGGGCGTGCAGGCCAGCTGGGTGGCCAGGGCTTGCTCGATGTAGGCGTGGCCCGCCAGCACCCGCTGCACCGCCTCGATCAGCACCTGGGGCGGCGAGCTCTTGGTCAGGTAGCCCGAGGCCCCGGCCTCCAGCGCCTGGCGCACCAGGGGCAGTTCGTCGTGCATGCTGAAGAACAGCACCCGCAGCTGCGGCAAGCGCTGGCGCAGGCGGCGGGTGGTCTCCAGGCCGCTGATGCCCGGCAGGCCGAAGTCCATGATCACCAGGTTCGGCACCTCTTCCAGGACCCGGGCCAGGGCCTCCTCGCCATTGGCGGCTTCACGGACCTGCATTGCCGGCAACGCCGCTCGCAGCAGGCTGGCGTAGCCCTGGCGGACCACGGCATGGTCGTCGACCAACAAGATGTTCATCAGGCCTCCATGGGCATGTTCAGGGGCATGTTCAAAGCCAGTGCCCAACCGGCGCCGGGACGGCTGAAGACGCGCAATTCGCCGCCCAGGCTGCGGGCACGCTCGGCCATCGAATGTAGGCCGACCCCGGGCCGCTGGGGCTGGCAGGCGCCGCGGCCGTTGTCCCGCACCCACAGGCGCAGGCCCCGGCCGCGGCGTTGCAGGCATATCCGCACCTGGCTGGCACTGGCGTGGCGGGCGACATTGGTCAGCGCCTCCTGCAACAGCCGGTACAACTGGGTCTGGTCCGTGGCCGACAGCGTTGGCAGGTCCTCGCCCAACTTCAGCTGGCAGGCGATGCCCTGGTTGTCCTGCCACTGGCTCACCAGCATCTGCAAGGCGGCTGGCAGCGACACGTGCTGCAACACCAGCGGATACAGGTCCTGCACCAGGGCGCGAAAGCCCTGCTGCAACTGCTGGCAATTGCGCTCCAGCAGTTCGGCCGTCTGCGCCACCGTGGCCGGCTCGCCAGCCACCAGGCGCAACAGGCAGGCCTGGGCACGGATACCGGCCAGGTACTGGCCAAGGTCGTCGTGCAGGGTCTGGGCCAGCTGGGTCCGCTCCCGTTCCTGCACCGCCAGCAGCGCCCGGGTCAGTTGCGCGTTGTCGGCCCGGGTCTGCTCCAGGGCCGAGGTCATGCGGTTGAAGTGCCCGGCCAGTTGCAGCGCTTCGGGCAGGCCGCTTTCCGGGAGGCGCACCGCCAGTTGCCCGGCCGATACTTGGCGCAAGGCCCGCAGCAGTTCATCGAGCAAGCCAACGCCCCGGCGCACCGCCCAGCGGATGGTCAACAGGCTCAGGACCAGGGCCAAGGCGCACAGGCCCAGGAGTTGTTGCAGGGAATCCCAGGCTTCGTCGATCTCGTCCCGGGCATCGACGGCGATCAGCACCCGGCGTCCGTCGCTCAAGTCCAGCAGCCGGCTGGCATGCTGGCGCTCGCTGAACAAGCGGCGGCCGAGCCAGGCATCCCAGCCCGATTGTTCGGGCAGGCGGGCACTGGCGCCCGGTTCCAGCCAATGCACCCGCACATGGCGCAGGCTACGGGTCAGGCGTGGTTGCAGGCTGGCCGGATCACGCTCGGCGGTCTCGCCCAGGTAGGCCACCACCGCCTCGGCGGACTGCAACTCGCGCTCGACATCAGCCAAGGCCTGGTGCCACAGCAACCCGGCACAAGCCAGGGTCACCAGGGCGAAAAAACCGCTGACCCACAGGTTAATCCGCCACAGCGCCGACATGCCTAGTGCCCCGGCGCCAACGGCACCGCCGGTACCGGCAGCGGGCGCGAGCCATGCAAGCGATCGACGCCGATCAGGCTGAGGATCAGCAGCAAGGGCAACAGCAGCAGTTTGATAAGGCGCATGGGCGATGACTCCGCAGTGGCCAGGGACGGTGCTGGCCATGCTAAGACCGCCACCGCCGCACCGGGCTACTACCTTGGTACTGGCCGGGCGCTACTTTCTGCATATTTCCCCGCTCCGACGCTCTTTCTATGCTGGCGCCACCTGCCGTGGAGAGCCGCCGATGAGCCAGCCCGCCCCCCTTGCACTGACCTGCCTGCTGGCCCTTGCCATGGCCCTGGGCGGCGTCCAATGCGCGCGGGCCACGCAAGTGGCCGAGCCCAGCCTGCAGGTGCGCATCGGCTACCTGGGCTATCGGCCCGACGCTGGTCCGCTGCTCTCGAACATCATTCCCGAACCCGCCGATGCCGGCCTGCAAGGCGCCGAGCTGGCGATCGTCGACAACAACAGCACCGGGCGCTTCCTCAAGCAGCGGTTCGAGCTGCTCAGCGCCAGCGTCGACAGCCCCGAGGCGCTGCTGCAAGCCGCCCGGGCCCAGCACGAGCAGGGCCTGCGGCTGTTCGTGGTGAACGCCCCGGCGGCCAGCTTGCGCGCCTTGTCCGCCGCCCTGGCCGACAGCCTGTTGTTCAACGCCGGCAGTCCCGACGACCGCCTGCGCAGCGACCAGTGCCTGGGCAACGTGCTGCACAGCCTGCCGAGCCGGGCCATGCTGGCCGACGCCCTGGTGCAGTTCCTGGCCCTGCGCAAATGGCAGCGGGCCTTGCTGGTGGTCGGCCAGACCGAGGATGACCGAGCCTACGCCCAGTCCCTGCGCCGGGCCATGAAGCGCTTCGGCCTGCAGATCGTCGCGGAAAAAGCCTGGAGTTTCGACAACGACCAGCGCCGCAGTGCCCAGGCCGACATGCCGCTGTTCACCCAAACCGCCGAGTACGACGTGGTGCTGGTGGCCGACGAGCGCGGTGACTTCGGCGAATACCTGCCCTACCAGACCTGGTACCCGCGCCCGGTGGCCGGCACCCAGGGCCTGACCCCTACCGCCTGGCACAAGAGCGTGGAGACCTTCGGCGCCGCGCAATTGCAAAAGCGCTTCGAAGCCCAGGCCGGGCGCTGGATGAACGACCGTGACTTCGCCGCCTGGATGGCCGTGCGCAGCATCGCCAGCGCGGTGCGCACGTTGCGCCAGGCCGAGCCCCGGGCCCTGCAACAACGGCTGCTGGGCGACCAGTTGCCGCTGGATGGCTTCAAGGGCCGCAAGCTCAGCTACCGCCCATGGAACGGCGAGCTGCGCCAACCCATTGCCCTGGTGCAACCCCGGGCCCTGGTCAGCACCTCGCCCCAGGAGGGTTTCCTGCATCCGTTCAACGAGATGGACAGCCTGGGCTACGACCGCCCCGAAGTGACCTGCCGCTATCCCTGACCCGCCCCTACAACAATAAGGAATCCGCCATGCGCCGCCCTCTTCTTCGCCGCTCCACGCTCTGCGCGGCCCTGCTGCTCGCCACCGGGCAGGCCCTGGCCGCCACCGCCTGGGTCTCCAACGAGAAGGACAACAGCCTGAGCCTGATCGACCTGCAGACCCTGCAAGTCACCGATACCCTGCCCGTCGGCCAGCGGCCCCGGGGCCTGCTGTTGTCCCACGACAACACGCTGCTGTACATCTGCGCCAGCGATTCGGACCGGGTCCAGGTGATGGATGTGGCCACCCGCAAGATCATCAAGGAACTGCCTTCGGGCAAGGACCCCGAGCAATTCGCCCTGCACCCCAACAACCGCTGGCTGTACGTATCCAACGAAGACGATGCGCTGGTGACGGTGATCGACACCCAGACCGCCAAGGTCCTGGGGCAGATCGACGTCGGTGTCGAGCCCGAAGGCATGGCGGTCAGCCCCGACGGCAAGTGGGCGGTCAACACCAGCGAAACCACCAACATGCTGCACTGGATCGACACCAGCACCCAGACCCTGGCCGACAACACCCTGGTGGACCAGCGCCCGCGTTTCGTCGAATTTTCCCCGGACGGTTCGCGCCTGTGGGCCTCGGCGGAAATCGGCGGCACGGTAACCATCCTCGATGTGGCCACCCGCCAGGTGCTCAAGACCCTGGGGTTCAAGATCAAGGGCGTGCACCCGGACAAGGTCCAGCCGGTGGGCATCAAGCTCAGCGCCGATGGCCAGTACGCCTTCGTCGCCCTGGGTCCGGCCAACCATGTGGCGGTGATCGATGCCAAGAGCTTCGAGGTCCTCGACTATCTGCTGGTGGGAAGGCGGGTCTGGCAGCTGGCATTCACCCCGGATCAGCGCCAGTTGCTGGCCACCAACGGGGTCAGCGGCGACGTCTCGGTGATCGACGTGGAGCAGCGCAAGGTGCTCAAGTCGGTGAAGGTCGGGCGTTACCCCTGGGGCGTGGTGGTGACCCCATGAAGGCCCTGGAGGTGTGCCAGCTGAGCTTCGCCTACGGCCCGCGCCAGGCCCTGGACCAGGTCAGCCTGAGCCTGGCCCCCGGGCGCTTCGCCGCGCTGCTGGGACCCAACGGCGCCGGCAAGTCGACGCTGATCGCCCTGCTCACCCGGCTCTACGACCTGCAACAGGGCGACATCCGTGTCGGCGGCTGCTCGCTGCGCAATGCCGCGCGGGCGGCCCTGCGCCAGTTGGGGGTGGTGTTCCAGCAAAGTACCCTGGATCTGGACCTGAGCGTCGAACAGAACCTGCGCTACCACGCCGCCCTGCATGGCCTGTCCCGGCGCCAGGCCCAGGCGCGGGTGGAGGCCGAGTTGCAACGCCAGGGCCTGGAGGAGCGCCGCCGCGAACCGGTGCGCCAGCTCAACGGCGGGCACCGACGGCGGGTGGAGATCGCCCGCGCGCTGCTGCACCAGCCGCGCCTGCTGTTGCTCGACGAAGCCAGCAGCGGCCTCGACCCGGCCAGCCGCCTGGCCCTGGGCCGGCATATCCGCCAGCTGTGTGAGGAGCAACAGCTGAGCGTGCTGTGGACCACCCACCTGCTGGATGAAGTGCAAACCGACGACCAGTTGCTGGTCCTGCACCAGGGGCGCCTGGTGGCCAGTGGCGAAGCTGGCGCGGTGAGCCAGGCCCACGGCGGTGACCTGGGCAGCGCCTTCGCCCGCCTGACCTCGGCGACGCCCACCCACTCGCTGGCAACCGGAGGACACGCGGCATGAGCACACCGGTCATGAACACGCCTGGCATGAGCGCCTACTGGCAGTGCCTGCGCGGCATCGTGCTGCGCGAATGGCTGCGCTTCGTCCTGCAGCGCACGCGCTTTCTCAGCGCCCTGGTGCGCCCGTTGCTGTGGCTGCTGGTGTTCGCCGCCGGCTTTCGCGCGGCCCTGGGCATCGCCATCATCGAGCCCTACGACACCTACATTCCCTACGAGGTCTACATCATCCCCGGGCTGGCCTGCATGATCCTGCTGTTCAACGGCATGCAAGGATCGCTGTCGATGGTCTACGACCGCGAGATGGGCAGCATGCGTCTCCTGCTCACCAGCCCCCTGCCCCGGCCGTTCCTCTTGGCCAGCAAGCTGCTGGCCACGGCCCTGGTGTCGCTGTTGCAGGTGTATGCCTTTCTCGCCATCGCCTGGCTCTACGGGGTGCAGCCCCCGGCCCTGGGCCTGCTGGCGGCACTGCCCGCGCTGTTGCTGGTGGCGCTGATGCTCAGCGCCCTGGGGCTGTTACTGTCCAACGCCATCCGCCAGTTGGAGAACTTCGCCGGGGTGATGAATTTCGTGATCTTCCCGCTGTTCTTCCTGTCTTCGGCGCTGTACCCGCTGTGGAAGATGCTCGAGGCCAGCCAGTGGCTGTACTGGCTGTGCGCGCTCAACCCCTTCACCCATGCGGTGGAGCTGGTGCGATTTGCCCTGTACCTGCGCTTCAACCCCCTGGCCCTGGCGGTGTGCCTGGGCCTGACCCTGGTGTTCGCGCTGCTCGCAGTGGCCACCTTCAACCCGCAGCACGCCGCCCTGCGCAAGAACACCGCCTAGGTTCTGCTGATGAAAAACCTCCGTAGCCGCTGTCGAGCCCTGGGCGAGGCGGCGCAAAGGGCCGAAGGACCTTCCAGGGCTCCGAAAGCCGGCACCTTGCAGTGCATGAAACCCCGTGGATGGCCCTGGCGGACCGCGCCAGCAGGCTTGGCGTCACCTGAACAGCCGCAGCAGCGACTACCGACAAGCGCAAGAGCGTCGCCCAGCCAGGACCTACGACTTTGGTACTGCTTTTACTGTCGATGGTCGCATTCCCAAGTGCCTGGCCCTGGCATGTAGTGGCCCCATAACGACAAGGATAAAAGCCTTATGCCTCGTGCGCTGCAAACCCTGGCCACACTGTGCCTGAGCCTGGCGCTGGGCAGCGCCCAGGCCGCCGACCCGCTGTTTTCCGCCGAGGGTTATCGCACAGGTAGCTATCGCAGCCCGACCCCGCTGCACATCGAGGCGGCGCAGATCGTCGACACCCAGGCCTTGCAGGGCCTGCTGCAAGTGCGCCCGGCGCCGCTGCTGATCGATGTCTATCGCCGGCAATGGCTGCAAGGCCGCTTCATCGACAGCGAACCCCACGCCAACCTGCCCGGCAGCCACTGGCTGGCCAATACCGGCGACGGCGAGCTGACGCCCCAGTGGCAGGGCTACTTCAACCAGCATTTGCAGCGCCTGAGCCAGGGCGACCGCCAGCGAGCGCTGGTGTTCTATTGCCGCGCCGATTGCTGGCTGAGCTGGAACGCGGTAAAACGCGCCGCAGCCCTGGGCTATAAAAATATCTACTGGTACCGCGATGGCCTGGATGCCTGGGAAGCCGCCGGGTTGCCCCTGGTGGCCGCCCAGCCCGAACCCCTACCCTGACGATGCCTTGCTCAAGTGTCCCCATAACCACAATAACGAGGTGAAAGGCCGTGTACAGAATCCTGATAGCCGATGATCACCCACTGTTTCGCGAAGCCATCCACAACGTCATCAGCGACGGTTTCCCCGGCAGCGAGGTGATGGAGACCGCCGACCTGGACAGCGCCCTGGCCCTGACCCAGGACCACGACGACCTGGACTTGATCCTGCTGGACCTGAACATGCCGGGCATGCACGGCCTCAATGGCCTGATCACCCTGCGCAACGAAGCACCGACCATCCCCGTGGTGATCGTCTCCGCCGAGCAGGACAAGCAGATCGTGCTGCAGGCCATCACCTACGGCGCCGTGGGTTTCATCACCAAGTCCTCGCCGCGCTCGCAGATGACCGAAGCCATCGAGCAGATCCTCAATGGCAACGTGTACCTGCCGCCGGACATCATCCGCACCCAGAAGAGCTCGCCAGGACGGCGCAGCAGCGAAGCCCCGAGCTTCCCGCCGGAGCTGTTGCAGGCCCTGACCCGCAAGCAACTGCTGGTGCTGGAGCGCATGACCAAGGGCGAATCCAACAAGCAGATCGCCTACACCCTGGACATCGCCGAGACCACGGTGAAGGCCCACGTCTCGGCGATCCTGCGCAAGCTCAACGTGCACAACCGGGTGCAGGCAATCCTCAGCGCCGGGGATATCGATTTCGGCGCCTACCTGCGCCGCTAGGAAGCAGGTTCGAGCGGCAAGCCTCAAGCCTCAAGCTTGGAACTTGCCGCTTGCAGCTTGCCGCTCAACAAATGGCTGATGGCGGTCTTGAGTTTCATCGGCCGTACCGGCTTGTGCATCAGGGTGTGGCCCAGTTCGCGCAGTTGCTGCTTGAGGTCGTTGCTGTAGTTGGCGGTGATCATCATCGCCGGGATCGCCAGGGCGCGGCGGGCGTTGATCCGCGCCACGGCGTCGATGCCGTTGCGCTGCTGGTCCAGGTGGTAGTCGGCGATCAGCAGGTCGGCCTCGGCCCGGTAGTCATCCACCTGGCGCGCCAGGTCTTCCTCGGACAACGCCGTGACCACCTGGCAGCCCCAGCCTTCGAGCAGGGTGCGCATGCCGGCGCAGATCGCGGCATCGTTATCCAGCACCCAGATCCGCGCGCCCTGCAAACGCTCCAGCGGCGCCGCCCGTCCTTCCAGGCACGGTGTAGGTGGCGGCGCGCTGGCGCTGATCGGCACTTGCACGCTGAACACCGAACCGCGCCCAGGCCAGGAACGCACGTCGATGCGGTGGCCGAGGATCCCGGCGATTTTCTCGACGATGGCCAACCCCAGGCCCAGGCCCCGGTCCTGGTCGGGGCGCTGTTCATCGCCGCGCTTGAACTCCTGGAAGATTTCCTCCAGCCGCTCGGCGGCGATGCCCAGGCCACTGTCCCAGACCTGGATCGACAGCCAGCGGCCCTGGCGCCGGCAGCCCAGCACCACCCGACCCTGGCGGGTGTAGCGGATGGCATTGCTCAACAGGTTGCGCAGGACCCGCGCCAGCAGCTGGATGTCGCTGCGCACCAGCGCCGAGCAGGCCACGAAGTGCAGCTCCAGGCCCTCGCTGCGGGCCACCTGGGCATATTCGGCGGCCAGGTTGTCCAGCAGCTCGCCGAGGGCGAAGGGTGCGATATCGGCCTTGATCACCCCGGCATCCAGCTTGGAAATGTCCACCAGGGTGCCCAGCAGGTTTTCCACGTCCTCCAGGGAATTGCTGACATTGCGCACCAACGCCTGGCTCGCCTCGGGATCGCGACGCTCCAGCAGGGCACTGGTGAACAGCCGCGCGGCGTTCAGCGGTTGCAGCAAATCGTGGCTGACCGCGGCCAGGAACTTGGTCTTCGACAGGTTGGCCCGCTCGGCTTCGCCCTTGGCCTCGCGCAGGCGCGATTCGACCCGGCTGCGCTCCTCGATCTCGCGCAGCAGTTGCTGGTTGAGGGTGGTCAGCTCGGCGGTGCGCTCGCGCACCCGCAGCTCCAGGTTCTGGTAGGCCTGGTGCAGGGCCTCGGCGGTGCGCCGGCGCTCGGTGATGTCGCGGATCAGCACGAAGATCCCCACCACCTCGCCACTGGCCAGGCGGTTGGGCACGTAGGAGCGCAGCATGTAGCGCTCTTGATGGTTGATGTTGGTCTCGGGGAACTCGAAGGTCACGCTCTCCCCGGCCAGCGCCCGGGCGATGTAGGACTCCAGGCGCTGGTAGTGCTGCTCGCTGTGCGCCTCGCGCAGGCTCTGGCCGAGCATCACGCCCCGCGGCCAGCAGTACCACTCTTCGTAGACCTTGTTGGTGAATTCGTACACCAGGTCGGCATTGAGGTAGGCGATCAGCGCCGGCACCTGATCGGTGATCAGGCGGATCCAGCGTTCGCTCTCGCTCAGGGCCTCGGCATGCCGGTAGCGCTCGGTGATGTCGGTGAAGGTGTTGACGAAACCACCGGTGGGCAGCGGATGGGTGCGGATCTCCAGGACCCGGCCATCGCTCAGGCGCTGCTCGCACTCGTGGATCGGCCGACCATTGGCATCGCGGCTGTCGGGGCTGAGCAGGCTCAGTTCGCTGTCACCGATGACCTCGGCAAACAAGCGATGCGCGGCCACCGGCGCCAACCCGCTGAGTTCCAGGAAGCGCCGGTTCCACAACTCCAGCACGCCCTCGGCGTTGACCATGGCCACGCCCTGGGAGAGGTTGTCCACCGCCCGTTGCAACAGGTGGGACTTTTGCGCCACTGCCTGCTCGCGGCGCTGGGTCTCGCTGTGCTTGACCTCGGTGATGTCGGTGAACAGGATCACCCGCCCACCCTCGCGGGTCGGCCGTTCGCTAACCTGCAGCCAGCGGCCGTTGTGCAGGCGATACAACAGGTGTTCGTCACCGCCGCTGCGCGGCTCTTCGCTGAACAGCCCGGTGCTGGTCAGCAACCGCCGGACCTCGGCCAGGCGCATGCCGGCCATGATCCGCACCCGGCTGTGGGCCCAGAAGGCGCGAAAGCGACTGTTGAACAGGACGATGCGCTGCTCCTGGTCGAACAGCACGAAGGCGTCGGAAATGCTCTCGATGGCATCGATCAGGTGCTGGTGGGCGGTCTCGGCCCGCAACCGCGCCTCGCTGAGCAAATGGTTGCCGGCCTTGAGCTCGGCCATGGCCTGGTTCAGTGCGTCGGTGCGTTCGCGCACCTGTTCGGCCAACACCACCGAGTGCTGGAATGCCGCATAAGGATCGTTGCCCCGGGTGATGCCGGACTCGACCCGCTCGATCAGCGCGTCGTTGATCCGCCGCAGCTTGCGGTTCTCCCGTTGCAGGCAGTCGATACGGGCTTGCAGTTCAGCGACGGGCCGCAGTTCGGCTGCGGGCAATGGCGACCCCGGTGAAGGTCTGGTTGATGTGCATGCCATTGAACTGTTCTCCGTAGGTGTTGAACCCCATCACCCGCTGCTCGCGCAGGAAGGCGCCGATACGCTCCAGGCCGCCCTGGTCCTCCAGCTCCAGGCGGCGCAGGAAGCAGTCGCAGCCGATGGTCAGCAGCAAGCTGCCCAGGCGTTGCTGCAAGCCGTCGAACAAGGCTTGCAGGTTGGGCAGCAAGGGGCCGGGAGTCATGGCGGTAAGCACGATGCCGTTCTCCACCGCGCAGTAGAAACTCAGGCTCAGGTCCGGGTGCACCTGCTGCACCGCACGCACGTAGTAGTGCTGGTTGATCCGCACCGCCAGCGGATGGGCGGCGAATACCCGGTGGTCGAGGTGCGCCAGCGGTACGCCGATGAGCCGCGCGTACTCCTCGGCGGCCGGCTCGGCGTTCAGCTCATAGACCCGGCGCAAAGTACTGTCGACGCCGGTGACCACCAGTTTTTCCGTCCGGGGCTGGATGTGGTGGGTGGTGAACACCTCGAAATCCAGCCAGGTGTTGACCAGCACCACCACCGCCGCACCGCTGTGGAACTCCCCGCCGAAGTACACGTGGGTGTGGGTCAGGTAGTTGTCGTCGCCGGCCGAGCCGCCGAAATGCGGGATATCGCCCAGGGCCGCGCTGAGGGCCGCCAGGACCATTTCCTCGCGGCTCGACAAGCCATCCAGCAGGGTCAGGGCGAAGGTGTTGCCCTTGATCGGCGCCAGGGTGTTGCTGCGACAGCCGCCCACCAGGCGCTCGACCATGCGCTGGGCGTCGATCAGGCTGAAATGCTCCATCTGGTCGATCAGTTCGGCGGCGATGGAAAAGTGCCGGTGGTCGAAACCGATGGCGGTCACGCAGTTGCGCCCGTAGCCCAGGGGGGTGATTTCCCCGGCGCTGGTGCAGCCCACCAGGGGGATGCCGCCAAAGCCCTGTTGCAGGGCCTGGCCGAGGGCTTGCAGCGGGTATTCGGCGGAGCAGAAGAACAGCACGAAGCCCAGGTGCGGATGCAGCAGCTGGCGGGCCAGGTCTTGGGCCACCTGCTGCGGATCGCCGGCCTGGGACATGGCGCTGACCACGCCCTCGCTCTGGGCTTGCTGCATGGTTGTCTCCGGCGCGGATTGGTTAGGCTCGCAAGTGTACGAAGCGCCCGGCCGGCCACGAATGCTACTTGGGTAGCGGATGGCCAGTTCCATGGGCGTAGGCGCTGGCCACAGGTTTTTTTACAACCGGCCGCAGTAACGGATGCAAACCACTTGCAGCTGGCAACTGGCGGCTTGCCGCTGCCGTTACCAGGTCAGCACTGCGCCCACGGCGAAGGTGTTGGTGTCTTCGTTCTGGGCGCTGCCGCGATGGCCATCGATCTGGAACTGGTTGTACTCGGCCACCAGCTTGAGGTTGTCGTTGATGTCATGGAACAGCGCGACGCCGCGCGTCTGGTAGTCGGCGCCGCTGCCCACCACGCCGTTGCCGTCGTCACGGGTCTTGCCATAGGACAGCGCCAGGCGGTTCTTGCCCAGCTTGTACGAGCCCTGCAGCAGGTAGCCGCGGCTGTCGACATTGCGCAGGGTGGCCTTGCCGGCGTTGTTGGTGAAGAAGGGGTTGATGCCCCTGGCCTGGAACCCCGAGCCGGTCAGGGACAGCCCGCCCATCTTGGCTTGCAGGCCGTAGCCCAGGCCCTTGGAGGTTACCGAGCGCACCTCGGGGTCGGTGTTGTCGGAGGTCTGGTAGCTGCCGTTGAGCCAGCTGTAGAACTTGGCCCCGCCCAGGTCGAACTGGTAGGTGATCTCGCTCTCGGTGCGCGGGTTCTTCTGGTAGGCCTTGCCCAGGGTGCTGCTGTCGTTGGTGTCCACCGGATCGAGGATGCCCACCGCCACCCGCAGGCCGTCCATCAACGGGCTGCGGTAGGTGATCTGCGAGGTGGGAAAGGGATAGGGATAACCGCTGCCGATATTGCCGAACGACACCCCGCCGCCATCCACCAGCCCCAGGCTGTCGCTGACCTGGCCATAGCCTGCGAGCATCTCGTCGAGCAGGATGTTGGAGCGGGCGAACAGGCCGAAGTCCTTGCCGATCAGCACTTCGCCCCACTCCGGGTTGGCCACGGTGCCATAGAACTGGCGCACGTCGATGGCGGTGTCGGTGCCGTTGTCCTGGCTGTCGTTGATGGTCACCCAGAACGAGGCCCGGGCGCCGAGCTTGAGGTCGTCCACCTGCCTGCCCATGTTGAAGCCCAGGTAGTTGGGCAGAAAGCCCATCTTCACCCGCGCCTGGCGCCGGTCGTACTGCTCGCCGGCACGGTCGACCTTGCTGTTGACGTAGAAGGCGTTGACGTAGCCGTCGGTGGAAAAGGTGGTCTGGTCCTTGTCGTAGAGCATGATCTGGGCCTGGGCGGCATTGCCCAGGCCCAGGGTCGACAGGCCGGCGATCAGGGCCGGGAACAGAGGGTGCTGGCGATTCTTATTGTTGTGCATGGCGCGCTCCGCATTCGGGGGACGAGATGTCGGAGGCGATTATCAAAAGGCGCCGCAAGCGCCCATAGGCTGCCTTGGGGGCAAGTGGCCGGTGCTTTGGAGGGGCTGGAGAGGAGCGGCCGTTTCGGTCCACGACCTGCCCCGCTACCGGCCCCCTACCTGGAGTAACACCAAGGGCTCATGGACCCGGATGCGAAGGGATGAAGCCCTTAGTCGTCGCCCGCCAGGCCCCGCAGCCGCGCCAGTTCGGCGGTGGCCAGGGGAATGCCCTCTTGCAGGGATCTGGCCCGGGTGCGGTAGCGCCGGTCACCGGGCAGGCGCTCCAGGCCCACGGCCTGCATCTGCTGTACCAGCTCCTGGCTGCGCTGGGCGAAGCGGCCACCGCCGCAGTGGCTGGGGTCGATGACGATCAGCAACTGGCCGGTCCAGGGCGTCTGTGCCCCGGGATGTCGGGACCAGTCGAACTCGAAGGAGAAGTTGCCTCCGGTCAGCGCCGCCGCCAGCAGCTCCACCATCATCGATAGCGCCGAGCCCTTGTGCCCGCCAAAGGGCAACAAGGCGCCGCCGTCGAGGATCGCCGCCGGATCGCAGGTGGGCTGGCCGTCACGATCCACCCCCATGCCCTCGGGCAGCTGCTGGCCCTGGCGCTTGGCGATCTGCACGTCGCCATGGGCAATGGCGCTGGTGGCCAGGTCGAAGACGATGGGCTCGGCGCCTTCGCGGGGCGCGGCGAAGGCAATCGGGTTGGTGCCGAACAGCGGCCGCTGGGCGCCGTGGGGCACCACGCAGGTCATGCTGTTGACCAGGCTCAGGGCCACCAGGCCCTCTTCGGCGAAGGGCTCGACATCCGGCCAGAGCGCAGCGAAGTGATGGGAATTACGGATCGCCAGCACCGCGATCCCGGCGCTGCGGGCCTTGCTCACCAGTGCCTCGCGGGCCGCCGCCAGGGCCGGCTGGGCAAAGCCGCCCCCGGCATCCACCGCCACCACACCGGGGGCCACATCCTCGACTTGCGGCACGGCCTGGCCATCGACCCAGCCGCTGGCCAGGGACGACAGGTAGCCGGGAATGCGGAACACCCCGTGGCTGTGGGAGCCGTCGCGCTGGGCCCGGGCGCAGTTGTCCGCCAGGACCCGGGCCACCTCGGCGCTGGTGCCGTGGCGCAGGAAGATACGTTGCAGAAGATGGGTCAAGGCCGATAGGTCGAGGTACTCGCTAGCGGCCTGCGCCAGGGGGGCGTCGGACATGGGTGGCTCCATTGGAATTGTTATTGGAAGGCACCTGACTATCGCGTCACGCCAGTTAACTGTCAAACATTGACTTAATGACAGAAAACATCCATTTTTCATTGCCAACGGCCCACAACAACGAAAATAGCCATGAGCCAACCGATCAAGCAACGCCTTGAAAGTGCCCTGTCCGGTACTACCGCCTCAGGCCGGGCAATCGCCAGCTACATGCTGGCCAACCTCCATGAACTGCCGTTCCAGACCGCCGCCGATGTGGCCGGCAAACTGGGGCTCAGCGAGTCCAGCGTCGGGCGCTTCTGCCGCGCCATCGGCTACAGCCATTTCAAGGATCTGAAGAACGACCTGAAGAACGACCTCGGCGAAGGGCCGTGGCTGGTGGGCGATCGCTTGCAGGAGTTTCGCCAGCAACCCAACCCCACCGGCCAGGGCCTGCCGCGCAGCTTCGAGCTGGAAGTCGGCGCGCTGATGAAGGTCTATGAATACAGCCTGACCCCGGCCTGGCAGCAGGTGGTGCAACGCCTGGCCAGCCGGCCGCGGGTGTTCGTCGCCGGCTTCCAGACCGAGCGCGGCATCGCCGTGTGCATGGTCCACCTGCTGCAATACCTGCGCGACGGCGTGCAGCTGGTGGACGGTTCCGCCGGGCACTTCGCCGAGGTGCTGCTGGCCCCGCCCACCGACTGCGCGCTGGTGGTGTTCGAGGCCCGGCGCTACTCGCGCCACGCCCTGGCCCTGTGCCACAAGGCCCGTGCGGCCGGGATTCCGGTGACACTGGTGACCGATACCTTCTGCGATTGGGCCGAGCAGAACGCCGATGAGGTGTTTCGCGTGCCCACTGAGTTCAACCTGTTCTGGGAGTCCACCGCGGCGATGCTGTCGCTGGTGCACCTGCTGGTCAACCAGGTGTGCAAGCACCTGGGGCCCGAGGTGGAAAAGCGCCTTGAAGCCACTGCCGCCCTGCATAACGAGTTCGTTGGCTACACATCCTCCACCCGAGCAAAACAATAAATAATCGAGGTGCTCCATGAAAAACGTCGTTCGCTTCGCCAGTGCCTGCGTCATGGCCGTCGCCGCTACCGCGGCCCAGGCCGAGGTCTTGAAGATCGCCACCGAAGGCGCCTACCCGCCCTTCAACTACGTGGACTCCAGCAACCAGCTGCACGGCTTCGACGTGGACATCGCCAACGCCCTGTGCGAGCGGCTCAAGGTGCAGTGCCAGATCGTCGCCCAGGACTGGGAAGGCATCATTCCGGCGCTGATGGCCAAGAAGTACGACGCCGTGGTGGCCTCGATGATCGCCACCGACGAACGCAAGAAAAAGATCGCCTTCACCAACCACTACTACCGCACTCCGCTGTCGGTGGCGGTGCCCAGGGACTCGGACATCACCGACGCCCAGACCGACTTCAAGGGCCGTACCGTGGGCGCGCAATCGTCCTCGACCCAGGCCATCTACGCCGAGGACCACTACGGCCCGGCCGGGGCCGACGTGAAGTTCTACCCGACCCTGGACGAAGCCAACAGCGACCTGGCCGCCGGGCGCATCGACGGGGTGATCGCCGACAAGTTCCCGCTGCTGGCCTGGGCTGAAAGCGCCGGCAAGGATTGCTGCAAGATCATCGGTGACGTCAACGGCACCACCGCCGACGCCTCGATCGCCGTGCGCAAGGAAGACAACGCCCTGCGCGAGCGCCTGAACCAGGCCCTGGACGAGATCGTCGCCGACGGCACCTACAAGAAGATCTCCAGCCGCTACTTCGCCTTCGACATCTACTGATCCGCCGCCACGGTGCCGCGCCGCCCTGGCGCGGCGACCGGCTGCACGAAGCTTTGCGCAAGAGGGTCCGAGCATGTTCGAACAGCTGTCTCTTCTTTCCCTGGCCAGCGGCGGCTGGGGCTCGGCCTTGTTGGCCGGGGCCCTGGTGACCATCGCCCTGGCACTGGCCTGCGTGCCCATCGGCCTGCCCCTGGGGCTCGCCGTGGCCCTGGCCGCCCGCTCGAAAAACCGCTGGGCGCGAGCCTGGGCCACCAGCTTCTCCACGGTGTTTCGCGGCCTGCCGGAGCTGTTGACCCTGCTGATCATCTACTACGGCTGCCAGATCGCCGCACAGAAGATCCTCGCCGCCCTGGGCTACCCCGGCGAGGTGGCGATCAATACCTTCGTCGCCGCGATGATTGCCTTCAGCCTGGTGTTCGCCGCCTTCTCCAGCGAGATCTGGCTGGCGGCGTTCAAGACCCTGCCCAAGGGCCAGTACGAAGCCGCCAGCGCCCTGGGCCTGTCGCGGCGCACCACCTTCAACCAGGTGCTGCTGCCGCAACTGACCCGCATCGCCCTGCCGGGCCTTTCCAACAACTGGCTGTCGCTGCTCAAGGACACCTCGCTGGTGTCGACCATCTCCCTGGTGGACCTGATGCGCCAGACCAACCTGGCAGTCAGCGTGACCAAGGAGCCGATGCTGTTCTACACCGTGGCCTGCCTGGGCTACCTGTTGTTCTCGGCGTTGTCCGGGCAGTTGTTCGGCTTTCTCGAACGGCGCTTCAGCCGCCATCAACGGAGCCTGCAACCATGAACCTGGATCAATGGCTGAACCTGGTGCTCAACCAGGAACTGCTGGAGCGCTACGGCCCGCGCTTTATCGACGGCCTGCTGGTGACCGCCAAGCTGGTGGCGATTTCCTTCAGCCTCGGCGCCCTGCTGGGCCTGCTGATCGCCCTTGGGCGGCTGTCCGGCAACCCGCTGCTGCGGCGCTTTACCGGGGCCTATGTGTACTTCTTCCGCGGCTCGCCGCTGCTGGCCCAGCTGTTCATGCTGTATTACGGCCTGGGCTCGTTCAAAGGCTTCTGGCAGGACGTGGGGCTATGGTGGTTCTTTCGCGAGGCGTGGCTCTGCACCCTGCTGGCCTTCACCCTGAACACCGCCGCCTACCAGGCGGAGATCCTGCGCGGCAGCCTGCTGGCGGTGGCCCAGGGGCAGCGTGAAGCCTGCCAGGCCCTGGGCCTGTCGCGCTGGACGGCTTTTGGCAAGGTGATTTTGCCGCAGTCGCTGCTGGTGGCCATCGGGCCTTTGGGCAACGAGCTGATCCTGATGATCAAGGCCAGCGCCATCGCCTCCCTGGTGACCCTCTACGACTTGATGGGCGTGACCAAACTGGCCTTCTCCCGCAGCTTCGACTTCCAGATCTACCTGTGGGCCGCGGTGCTGTACCTGGTGATCGTCGAGGTGGTGCGGCGCAGCCTGAAATACCTGGAAGGCCGTCTCGGCCGGCACTTGAACTGAACCCTTGGGAGCCCGCGCACGGCCCCCCGCAGTAAGGATAGAACCATGCATTGCCAGACCATCGTCTTGGGCGCCGGGATCGTCGGCGTCAGCACCGCCCTGCACTTGCAGGCCCGTGGCCGCGAAGTCGTGCTGCTGGACCGCCAGCCGCCGGGCAACGGCACCAGCCACGGCAACGCCGGGCTGATCGAACGCGCCAGCGTGATCCCCTACGCCTTCCCCCGGGAAGTGACCAAGCTTTTGCGCTACGGCCTCAACCAGCAATCGGACGTGCGCTACAGCCTGCGCCACCTGCCCAAGGCCGGCCCCTGGCTGCTGCAATACTGGCGCCACTCCTCGCCCCAGGGTCTGGCCGCCGCCACCCGCGCCATGCTGCCGCTGATCGAACAATGCGTCAGCGACCACCTGGCCCTGGCAGAGCCGGCGGGCATGCTCGGGCTGATCCACGACGGCGGCTGGCTCGAAGCCTTCAACGACCAGCAAGCCTTCGACAGCGCCCAGGCCGCCGCCGCGGACCTGGCCCAGTACCAGCTCAACTACCGGGTGCTGGACCGCGAGCAGATCCACGCCCTGGAACCCGGCCTGCACGGCGACGTGGTGGGCGGCCTGCACTGGCTCGATCCCAAGACCGTCAGCGACCCCGGCGGCCTGACCCGCGGCTACGCCGAACTGTTCAAGCAGCGCGGCGGCCAGTTCGTCATCGGCGATGCCCTGAGCCTGGCCCAGGTCGAAGGCGGCTGGCAGGTGCAGGGCGAACAGGGCCCGATCAGCGCCCAGGAAGTGGTGGTCGCCCTCGGCCCGCAAGCCGCAGGCCTCTTCGAACCCCTGGGCTACCGCATCCCGCTGGCGATCAAGCGTGGCTACCACATGCACTACGCCGCCCTGCCCGGCAGCGAGCTGCGCCACCCGATCCTCGACCCGGTGGGCGGCTACGTGCTGGCGCCGATGGTGGGCGGCATTCGCTTGACCACCGGCATCGAATTCGCCGACCCGAGCGACCCGATCAACGAAATCCAACTGCGCCGCTGCGAGGCCCTGGCCCGGCAGTTCTACCCCCTGGGCGAACGCCTCGACGCCGAACCCTGGCTGGGGCGCCGCCCCTGCCTGCCGGACATGTGCCCGGTGATCGGCCCGGCGCCGCGCCACCCGGGGCTGTGGTTCAACTTCGGCCACGCCCACCACGGCCTGACCCTGGGCCCGGTCAGCGGTCGCCTGCTGGCGCAACTGATGACCGGCCAGACACCCTTCACCGACCCTGCCCCCTATCGCGCCGAGCGCTTCAACTGACCGTCGGAGACCTGCCATGCTGACCCAGACCGCCCCGCTGTCCGCCGTGCCCGAACCCGCCGCCCGCGCCACCATCGACCGCCGCGAAGTGGTGATCGATATCGCCGGGCTGAACAAGTTCTACGGCGCCTTCCATGTGCTGCACGACATCGACCTCAAGGTCCGCCAGGGTGAACGCATCGTCCTCTGCGGGCCTTCCGGCTCCGGCAAATCGACCTTGATCCGCTGCATCAACCGCCTGGAAATCGCCGAAAAAGGCCGGATCCTGGTGGACCGCACCGACCTGGCGCAAAACACCCGCGAAGCGGCCAAGGTGCGCAGCCAGGTGGGCATGGTATTCCAGCACTTCAACCTGTTCCCGCACATGAGCGTGCTGGACAACTGCACCCTGGCCCCCACCACCGTGCGCGGCCTATCGCGCAAAAAAGCCGAAGAACTGGCCCGCAGCTTCCTGGCCAAGGTCGGCATCGAAAGCCAGGCCGGCAAATACCCCAGCCAACTGTCCGGCGGGCAGCAACAACGCGTGGCCATCGCCCGGGCGTTGTGCATGGAACCGAAGATCATGCTGTTCGACGAACCCACCTCGGCGCTGGACCCGGAGATGGTCAGTGAAGTGCTGGATGTGATGGTGAAACTGGCCGACAGCGGCATGACCATGCTGTGCGTGACCCATGAGATGGGGTTTGCGCGGCAGGTGGCGGAGCGGGTGTTGTTTCTAGATGGTGGGCGGATTGTGGAGGATGCGCCGCCGGAGGCGTTTTTTGCGGCGCCCAAGAGTGAGCGGGCGAAGGCGTTTCTTGCGCAGATTGTGCATTGAGGTTGGGGGTAGGTTCGTTGCTGCGGGTGTGGCGGCGTCCTGCAACGAGTCAGGTTGGAGTTCCAGAGTGAGCCAGGGGCCCCGCGAACTTACTGTGGCGAGGGAGCTTGCTCCCGCTCGGCCGCGCAGCGGTCGTAAAACCTGAGGTTGCGGTCTTTTTAGTGTACATATCCATTGCTGCGGTCACGGCGGCTTAGGGTTCCGCTCTTACAGCGGGTCACTTTGGAAAGAGCCCAAAGTAACCAAAGGCTCTCTGCCCCTCCACTCGGTGCCTCGCCTAGGCTCGGCATGCCAGAACGAAGGCATTGATCCGTGGGCCGCCGCCACCGGCCATCCATGGCCGGAGGGCGGCTAACCCGGCATCCTTGCCGGTTTACCCACGGCTCAATGCCTGCGTTCGGCCATCGTGTTTAAAGGGGCAGGCAGATCAAAAGCCAAAGCAAGAGCAAGAGCAAGAGCAAGAGCAAGAGCAAGAGCAAGAGCAAGAGCAAGAGCAAGAGCAAGAGCAAGAGCAAGAGCAAGAGCAAGAGCAAGAGCAAGAGCAAGAGCAAGAGCAAGAGCAGACGGCGGCCTACCGGCCGGCCTGTTTTGTTGTCGTTCACATTCTCTGTAGGAGCTGCAAAGCTACGAAAACATCTGGAGTAGCCTCTAAGCGCCCTTCACGAAGCATGAAAAAAGTTAAATCGACCAACCGAAAACATTGCGTACAACAATGATCACAGCCAGTAAATAACTATTAACTATCATTCATGACAGACAGCTATCGACTGTGAATTCAACCGGTCGATGCAACACAACTAAATTCCGTTTAAGCAGAAAGAGCATTAAAGAGAAAACCCTTTTTCACCCTCATAATACCATAACAACTTGCGACCAACGATCGATCAAACCCCTCATCAATCCAGAAACAGCAACTCAAATAATATCTGATGGTGCGTATATTGGTTGAGGGTATATTCGGAGGTACTACGACCGCCCATAGTAATGAGAGCGATGAATTCAAGGTACGAAGGACAAAGAGATATCTACAGTACCCAGTCCGCCAACTGCCCGTACATGAAAATGCGGGTCGTGTCCGCCCCCGCACTTTTTCCAACAAATCCGCCGAAAATCTCAAGTTACCAAGGTCCCACTCTTGGGAGCATCGGAAGGGTGTGGCGTCTGATTTTCCAATACCGCTAGGCTCATGGTTTAGAACTTTCCCCAAGCGTTTCGGCACTAGTGAAATCGGTCGATCGTCGCTGTACAAGCTTTGATGTGATTACGCAGTATTTCAACAGCAGCCACCATGCATATAGCACGTCTGTGCCAAACAGGCCCTCATCATCAATCAGGCCATGTGCTACTTCGTTGCGTAGATTCGTTCCGAGAGGGTCAACCAGCAAACCCTGTAGCTCAAAGACTCCATCCGATCCAAAGACCTGGAGTGCTTCAGGAGTTTCGAGAAGAACACTTAACGGTCTTTCCGGTTGTACTCCACCAGGTTCTAGCATTGAAGTAGCACCACCCATCGACTCAACGACATGCCGAATAATAGCTTCGAGTTGTGGCATCACAAGATGCGATGCTATGAGCATGTCCCCTTGGAAACCAGCTACTAATGCACGAAGTATGCTCTCGATATGTCCTGGGGGTACCCACGGACTATGCTGAATCAAACCTAATATATCGAGCCGGTCCGGAAAGTGTGCAGCCAAAATCTCCATTCGAGCGGGCTCCAAGGCTCCTTGGACGTTAAGCCCTCTTCCTAGGCGCGCGGTGCTGTACAGCCTCCAACGTAGTCCATCGTGCTTGATATCGTCAGTAGCGCCATCAAGTCCGGGAGCCCGGGCAACCACTCGACCGCGAGAATTAACGATCTCGCTGGACATCAAACTGCCCAGAACCGAGACACGAGCTTGATCCTTGACGCCTTGGATCAGTTTAGGGATTGATGGCGGTGCAGCCATGTTAATCAAGGAGATTACAGCGTCATGCAAGCTTTTATCACGTACAGCCGCCCTTGAGTTTAGGACCATCTCGGTTAGGTCGATGCTAGTGGAAATTGGCTTGAAATCATCCAAGGAATCTTTCTGCAGTTTCAACAACTGATCATGCAGCTCTGCCGCACGTTCGCGTCCACCTGGAGCTTGACGCATGGATTCTACTGCGTCTGACAAAATTGACGCAGCAGCCATCGCTCCGCGTCCAGTCTGGATCCGAGCCAGTTCAGATTCTTTGACCAATGATTCTGCCGAGTTTCTAAGGGCGGCACCTTCTCCCTCCAGATCACCTGAGATGCGCAGGCAATCAGCTACCAGTTGATAGTAGTCTTTCGCACGCCAGTGGTTTTTTTCTGCATCAGCGGCTGCCGCTGCCGCACGAGCATATTCGGCGTACTGCTTCGGCTCACCGTGTTTGAACTCCAGAAGCAGTCGCGTGAGGCGCAATGTTAAATAAAGAGGATCCTTTCCTTGATGCCGGTGCAGCATGGACTCAATTCCGTTTAAAACCTTTAGTCGCAACTCGGCTCCGCCTTTGCCCAATCCTGCAGAGAGGCGCAAAGATCGCTCTAAACGCTCAAGGCATGCTGGCCAATCAGTCGGACTTTCAAGCCTCAATGCTGATTCAACATACGCATCAACAGCGCCCAGAGCAGCGGGAAATGAACGAGCTTGAATCCATATCAGATCCAAAAGTCTTGCTCGAAGTTCTGGGTCTTTGAGAGCGAGTGCCCACGCCTGCAGTTCACGAAGCTTATCTTTCGGGAAATCTGTCGGAACAGCGCTCCGATGACCGCCCATCACAAACATTGGACCAAAAGGCTCAGACGGCTGTGATGCGTGAAGCATCATTGATAGTGATTCACCAATAAAGCGTAAACCTTCCAGTTGAGTAGGACTCCACCGAGCTTCTTCCTTTTCCAAACGGGAAATTTCACTTTGAAAACTGCAGCAGTCGAAGTCTGTTACACCTTGAAGCAGGCTGTCCAAGTCAAGAGATGACAAGGTTTCTTCAGTGATGAGCTGCCAATTCAGTGGCATACGTTATCTCCATGTAGGTCTGTCGAAATGCTTAAGGTCGCCTCGAGAATGGTGAGCACATGCATAGCATGCATTGAACCACCCCCAGATTCTTTAGACACCTTCAATCTCATTGACACACAAAGAGTCATACCGTGGCCAACGCAATGACACAACCACTCAAACACCCCCACCAATACACAGTTGCACCACTCAAGCTCCGCCCCTATAGTTCGCCCTTCGCGGCAAAATCCGCGAACGACCTTGGCCGGTCGAATTACAACGACGCATCAGCGTCCAAAACACCATTGCAGACGCTTTTTTTGTGCCTGCGATTCTGTGTTATGGCGGCTGTGTGCGGGACACCTTCGGGTGTGCCGGTGTCGTTGTTACCGGTCGGCCAACCCTCACACAGCTGCCACCCTCAATTTGCTTGGCCGCAGATGGTGGAAGCTCTACAACGAGTAACGACCATGGACGATCAATCGGTTTCCCGCTTCTCCCCCGTCGATACCCACGACGCCAACCAAGCCGTTTTCTACCTCGACACCCAAGCCTCTCTGAGCGATCTGGCCAGCAGTGCGGCCCATCGTTTCACCGTGGTGCGGGATCTGATGGACACGCTGTCCACGCTTAACCTGAAAAACATTTCCGACTGCGATCTGGCGCGGGTCACCCGAGGGGTGCATCTGCTCACCCGGGAGGGTTGCGCGGTGCTGGAGGTGATTCAGTGGCGAACAGCGCTGGAGAGCTAAGCGCGACTCAACAAGCGCATAAAACGCGCTTGGTTTTGCTTCAGCCTTTGATCTGGCTTTGGCTTTTTGGCTTTTGATCTTGATCCACCTGCCCCTTTAGACACGATGGCCGAACGCAGGTATTGAGCCGTGGGTAACCCGGCAGGACGCCGGGTTAGCCGCACTGGGCCATGGATGGCCCATTGCGGCGGCCCACGGAGCAATACCGGAGAGAGGGCATGCCGAGCCTAGGCGAGGCACCGAGTGAGGGGGCAAGAGCCCTTTGGTTACTTTGGGGCTGTTCCAAAGTGACCCGCTGTAAGAGCGGAACCGATAGTGGCCGCACCCGCAGCAACGGATATGTACTCGTACGGCGGATCGGATACCGAGATAATCCACGTGAAATACATAGGCAGGTTTGGCTAGGACTGCGTCCTCGTACGCAGCCTCGCTGCGCTCGACAGCGGCTACAGGTGACGGTCAGGGCCATCCGAAAACTGGCCGAACTGATATAGCGCCTGCCCCCTTCACACCTATTGAGGAGATCCCCATGCAATATCCCATCTGCATCGAATGGGGCGACGAACACACCGCCACCGGCATCCAGATTCCCGACATCCCCGGCGCAGTCACCGCCGGCGACACCTTCGAGAGCGCCTACAGCGCCGCCATCGAGATCGCCCACGTCATGCTCGAAGAACTGGCCCGCGCCGGGCAAACCATTCCCCTACCCTCACCCACGAGCAAGCACCGCGCCAACCCCGATTTCACAGGCATGGGCTGGGGCATGCTGGACATCGACATCACGCCGTACCTGGGCAAGACCGAGAAGGTCAACGTCACCCTGCCCGGTTATGTGATTCAGCAGATCGACCGCTTTGTCCGTGAGCACAACATCAAGAGCCGGTCGTCTTTCCTGGCCGATGCCGCGCTGGAAAAGCTCGGGCGCTGAGAGCAGCTACAGGGGATAGGCCAAGCGGTATGAGGGCTGTTGTGGTTGCTGCGCAACCCAGCGGGAGCAAGCTCCCTCGCCACAGGGGTGGCGGCCTGCCAAATGAATGGGGCTACCGTAGAAAAAACGCCAGCCTCAGCGGTCACAGCCCCTTTCAGCTGATGACCTGAGCCAACCGCCTCGCCACGCCCACCGCCTGCTCCGCACTGCCCACATTGGTAAACCCCATCACCAACCCCTGCCTAACCCCCTCCCCCAGGTACCACTGCGACAGCGGCTCCACAGCGATGCCCTGCGTCCAGGCCCGCTGGGCAATCTGCACATCGTCCCCCTCCGCCAAGCCGGCCACCACATGCATGCCCCCGGCCTGCGGGTCTATCTGCAACCGCCCCGCCAACTGCTGGTGCAACGCCTCAACCAGCCATTGCCGCCGACGCGCATACAGGCCACGCATCTTCTTCAAGTGCCGGGCAAAGTGCCCCTCGTTGAGAAAGGCCGCCACCGTCGCCTGCAGCAGCTGAGGGCAGTGATTGTGCAAGCGATCCGCCTGCCGGGCGAACGCCTGGGCCTGTTCGGCGGGCACCACCAGGTAGGCCAGGCGCAACCCTGGAAACAATACTTTGCTGAAGGTGCCGGTGTAGAGCACGCGGCCCTGCTGGTCGAGGCTCTTGAGGGCCGGCAAGGGCTTGCCCTGGTAGCGGTACTCGCTGTCGTAGTCGTCCTCGATGATCCAGCTGCCCTGGCGGTTGGCCCAGTCCAGCAGAGCCAGGCGCCGCGGCAGAGACAGCGACACCCCCAGCGGGCTCTGGTGGGTCGGGGTGACCACGGCAAAATCGGCCTCTGGCGCGCGGGCGATGCCTTGGGCGACGTCCAGGCCCTGATCGTCCACGGGCACCGGCACCAGCTGGGCGCCGGCCGCCAGCAGTGCGCTCCGGGCCATGAAGTAACCGGGCTCTTCCAGCCAGCAGGTGGCTCCTTTGTGCATCAGCGTGCGGCTGATCAGGTCGAGGCAGGCGCGGTAGCCGGCGCAGACGAAAATCTGTTCCGGCTGGCAGCTGATGCCCCGGGAAATCCCCAGGTAGGACGCAATGGCCGCCCGCAACGGCGCATAGCCTCGCGAGTCCGGATAGACGAAGCCTTCGGCGCCCGCCTGGCGCAATTGTCGGCCTGCGAGACGGGTCCAGAGCTTGCGCGGAAAGGTATCCAGCGCCGGCAGGCCCATTTGCAGCGCCAGCGGCGGCGTGCCGGCGTGGGTGGCCTGGTAGGCCGTGGCAGCCACCGGGGCATGCGGCATGGGCGCGGCAACCGGCACCAGCTGCGGCGTAACAATGGTCCCGGCGGCTCCGCGCGCCGTCAGGTAGCCCTCGCCCATCAGCAGTTGGTAAGCCGCCTCCACAGTGCCACGCGCCAGGTTCAGTTCCGCCGCCAGGGCGCGCACCGCCGGCACCCGGTCTCCCGGACGCAAGCGGCCATCGGCGATGGACTCGCGAAACCGTTGATAAAGCTGGCGATAGATCGGCGCCGTCTGGCTGCGGTCCAGTTCGAATGCAAGCATCATGGCCTAGTCATTTATGCACTTTTTGGCTCTACAGCTTAAGCCATCGTCCTTCTAAGGTGGGTCATCTCTTTTCAGTGGATGACGAACATGCCCTACACCCTTCAACACCTCGACAGCGAAGAGGCCTTTGCCGCCAGTTTCGACTTGATGCGCGTCCTGCGCCCACACCTCACCACCCCCGCGGCCTATAGCGCGCAACTGGCTCGGCAAGCCGCGCAGGGCTACCGCTTGCTCGCCGCGTGGGACGCTGAGCGCATCGTCGGCCTGGCGGGTTACCGCGAAATGGAAAACCTGCTCTACGGGCACTTCATCTACGTCGATGACCTGGTGGTGTGCCCACAGCTTCAGCGCAGCGGCGTGGGCGCCCGGCTGTTGAGCGCCGTGCGGGATGAGGCCGTGCAACGTCAATGCGAGCACTTTGTGCTGGATACCGGCCTGCACATGCCCCTGGCCCAGCGCTTCTATTTTCGCCAGGGGTTGCTGGCCCGTGGCATGCACTTCACCCAGCGCCTGCGCGGTGAGGAGCCGGCATGAACAACCTGCTGCTGATCAACGCCAGCCCCCACGGCCAGGGTTCCCACGGGCACCAGCTGGCCCTGGAACTGGCGAGCGCCCTGCGCCAACGGCATCCGCACCTCGAACTGCTCGAACGCGACCTGGTGGCGCAACCGCTGCCACCGCTCGGCCTGGACTACGCCCACGCCCTGACCACCGCCACGCCCTTCGACGCGCCGCTGTTCGAGGTGTCCGAAGGGTTGATTCGTGAGTTGGAGCGCAGCGATGCCCTGGTCATTGCCACGCCGATGCACAACTTCACCCTGCCGGCCGCGCTCAAGCTCTGGGTCGATTATGTCCTGCGCATTCACCGCACCTTCAGCGCCCTCCCGGAGGGCAAGGTCGGCCTGCTCAAGGACCGCCCGGTACATGTGCTGGTGAGCTCCGGCGGCGTTCACCAAGGCGAACGGGCACGCCAACCGGACTTCCTGACACCCTACCTGCGCCACGTGCTTAACACCCTCGGCCTGTTCGACCTGCAGTTCACCTACCTCCAAGGCTTGGTGTTCGGGGACGACGCCGTGCGGCAAACCATCCAAGAAGCCCGCACTGCACTGTTCTCCAACCCCCTGTTCACCCCCCTCGTGGGTGCCTGATCACTTTTTCCCTACCGGAGTTTCAGCATGAGCCAACTCAGACTGCCCTTTGCCACCCTGTCGCCTGCCGCCTATCAAGGCCTGCTCGCCACCAACACCGCGCTCGCCGCCAGCCCACTCGGCTTGCCCTTGCTGGAACTGGTGTACTTGCGCGTATCGCAGATCAACGGCTGCTCGTTCTGCCTGGGCAAGCATTCGCAGACCCTGCGCGAGAGTGGAGTGGCGCAAGACAAACTGGACTGCCTCGCCGGCTGGCGCGTCAGCGAACTGTTCAACGACCGCGAACGCGCCGCCCTGGCCTGGGCCGAAACCCTCACCTACGTCCACGACAAAGGCGCGCCGGACGAACTGTACGAACCACTGAAAGAACACCTGAACGACGTCGAAATCTCCGACCTGACCCTGGCCGTGTCCTTGATGAACGCCTTCAACCGGCTGGCGGTGGGCATGAAGCTCTAAGGGCGAGGTCGCCCGTGGGCCAGATCACGAGGGTTGGGCTGAACAACACGGCAGACGCCCTGGCGACTCCAGCCGAGCCGAGCACAACCTTCGGCCGTGACGACAACAGCTTCACCTGGCTTTGGCTTTGGCTTTGGCTTTGGCTTTGGCTTTGGCTTTGGCTTTGGCTTTGGCTTTGGCTTTGGCTTTTGATCTTGATCCACCCGCCCCTTTAGACACGATGGCCGAACGCAGGTATTGAGCCGTGGGCAACCCGGCAGGACGCCGGGTTAGCCGCCCCCGGCCATGGATGGCCGGGGGCGGCGGCCCACGGATCAATGCCGGAGAGAGGGCATGCCTCGCTATGCGAGGCACCGAGTGAGGGGGCAAAGAGCCTTTGGTTACTTTGGGTTGGCCGGCATTCCGGGCTTTCCAAAGTGACCCGCTGTAAGAGCGGAACCGCCAGTGGCCGCACCCGCTGCAACGGATATGTACACAGAACCGCATAAAGCCAGGAGAAAAGCATGAGCAGGTTTGGCGAGGACTGCGTCCTCGTACGCAGCCTCGCTGCACTCGACAGCGGCTACAGGCTTCTCAGCGTGCCCAAGATCGGAGCCCCAACCATGGATAGCTGCACAAAACTGCATGAGGTCAGGTGAAAAGCATCGCCAGGTTTAGCAAGGACTGCGTCCCCGTACGCAGCCTCGCTGCACTCGACAGCGGCTACAGGCTAATGGGGCGGCTCCCCATAGGCAGCACCACGCTTAGACCTTGAACCGCGCCACCAACCGATTCAACTCCGTCGCCAGATTGGCCATCTCCCCACAGGCACTGGCCGTCTGACTGGCCCCCGCCGAACTCTGGACCGACAGCTCACGGATGCTGGTCAAGTTCTGGTCGGCCTCGCGGGCCACCTGCGCCTGCTCCTCCGAGGCAGTGGCGATCAACAGGTTGCGCTCGTTGATCTGGGTGATGGCCTGGGCGATCTGCTTGAGCGACTGGTCGGCGTTCTGCGCCACCGAGATCGAGTTGTTGGCCATTTCCGCGCTGACGTTCATGGCGCTCACCGCCTGGGTCGAGTCGGCCTGGATCGCGCTGATCATCTGCTCGATCTCCTGGGTCGACTGCTGGGTCCGGTGGGCCAGCGCCCGCACCTCGTCGGCCACCACCGCAAAGCCACGGCCCTGCTCACCGGCCCGCGCCGCCTCGATGGCGGCGTTGAGGGCCAGCAGGTTGGTCTGCTCGGCGATGGCGCGAATCACCTCCACCACCTTGCTGATGTCCTGGGCCCTGCTGGACAAGGCCTTGACCTGCTCGCCAGTGCTGGCGACGTTGCCGGCCAGGCCTTCGATGGCTTTGAGGGTCTGGGCCACGTTCTCGATGCCGGAGCGGGTGAACTCCAACGACTCGCGGGAAGACTGCGCGGCGGCCTCGGCGTTGCGCGCCACTTCATCCACCGCAGCGCTCATCTGCGTCACGGCGGTGGCGGCCAGGCTGACTTCGTCGTTCTGCCGCACCAGCCCACGGCTGGCGTCTTCGGTCACCGCGGTCATTTCCTCCGAGGCCGAAGCCAGTTGGGTCGAGGAGTCGGCGATATGGGCGATGGTCTCCCGCAGGTTGGCCTGCATCTTCGCCAGTGCGGCCAACAGCCGGCCGGCTTCGTCGCCACCGCTTACCCCGATGTCCCGGGACAGGTCGCTGCCGGCGATGCGCTCGGCCACCGCCAGGGCATCGCCAATCGGCGCGGTGATGCTGCGGGTCAGCACCGCCGCCAGGGCAACGGTCAGTAGCACGGTGGCCACCAGCAGGCCGACCACCAGGCTCACGCCGCCGCTGTAGACCGAGGTCGCATGCACCCCGGCGCCCTTAGCCCCCTCGTCGTTGAAGTCCGAGAGCTTGTCCATCTTGTCCTGCAGGGAATTGGTCATGGGGCTGATGCGGGTATTGATCAGGGTGATGGCCGCGGCGTTATCGCCACTGCGCAGCAGCGGCTCCAACTCGTCCAGCAACTTGAAGTAGGCCTGCACGTCCCCAGCTACCGCCTGGTACAACTCACGCTCCGCCGAGCCGCTGATCAGCGGCACGTACTGGGTCAGGGTGCCCTGCAAGGTACTGCGATAACCGCCCAACGCGGCGATCCGGGTCTGGCGCTGCTGCTCGTCGGTGGTCACGGTGATGCGCAAGCTTTCCAGGCGCAGGCGCAGGGTGCCGGCCTTCATCTTGCCGATTTCCCGGATGCTGGCCATCCAGTTGTTTTCCACATCCTGCTCGGACTCGCGCAGCTTGCCCATCTGCAACACCGCGACCACTCCCAGGGCAAAGACCACCAGGATAATGAGTGAGAAAAACACGGCAGACCTGGGCGCGAGATTCATTGTCCTGACGTTCATTGGTTATCTCTCTTATAGAAAGCTCGATGGTTCGCGGTTGTACGTTATCGACGCCAGGGAATGGGACATGGCACCGATGCAAGGTTGGGCAAAACGGTGATGGCTACAGGCAATTGCACTTTGTCATCACGATAGATCCAGCCTCGTCACAAAACCATTTTGCTGGCGTGAATTTTTATGGTCTGAGGCGTGGGGGCAAGGCACGACAGGAGCCGCTCCACCGGCCTTGGCCTTGGCCTTGGCTTTGGCTTTGGCTTTGGCTTTGGCTTTTGATCTTGATCCACCCGCCCCTTTAAACACGATGGCCGAACGCAGGTATTGAGCCGTGGGCAACCCGGCAGGACGCCGGGTTAGCCGCCCCCGGCCATGGATGGCCGGTGGCGGCGGCCCACGGATCAATGCCGGAGAGAGGGCATGCCTCGCTATGCGAGGCACCGAGTGAGGGGGCAAAGAGCCTTTGGTTACTTTGGGTTGGCCGGCATTCCGGGCTTTCCAAAGTGACCCGCTGTAAGAGCGGAACCGCCAGTGGCCACACCCGCAGCAACGGATATGTACGCAAAATCGCGTAAGCAGGTTTAGCGAGGACTACGCCCCCGTGCGCAGCCTCGCTACGCTCGACAGCGGCTACAGGTTATCGACGTGTCCCGTATAAGAACGGAACCGCCAGTAGCCGCAACCGCCGCCAGCTCAACGACCAAGCACAGCCCTCCCGTCACTACCCCAGCACAACCCCACTGGCCCCAGCATCGGCCAATGCAAAAAGAAGATCCTCCACTGCCGGCGCCGGAGCAGACCCCAGGTCGATCTTCAACTGGAAGCCTTCGGCCGTCGGCTCAGGGTCGGAGATAAAGTGCACCACCCCTTGCAGCGCATCTTCGGTCGGTGGGTTTTCATCTTCCACATCGAACCACTCGAGAAACCAGGGGCCCATGACCTGCACAAGCGCCTCCTGGCCCAGGCCACGGACCTCCAGCGCCAGCCAGTCCCAGCCAAAGGGCGAGATGCGCACCGCCATCTGCTCGATCGCAAAACCCACGGGCTCGAAGGCCAGTTCGGACTCGGCATCGACCTGGACAGGTTCCCCGGCCGCAGCGCCCTCCTGCGCGATCATGTCGACCCGGCACGGCATGGCCATGACCCCTTCGGTGGCCAGTGAGCCGTCGCTGTTGCGGTAGGCGGGCTCGACGTAGGCGGCCCCTTGTGCAATCTGGCGGGCCAGCGTTTCAACATAGGGCTTGCGAATGGCGACAAGCAGTTCGGAGACGGTCATGAATCGGGGCTTCCCTGGCGGACTCGTCGCTGGGCAACCTGCGACGAGAAGATGATGGATGATGCAAAAAGCGGCGCAATTGTGCAGTGGGCGAGCGCCTGGCGTCCATGAAGACCGGTGATTGTTGGCGCTGGCCGCATACCTGGCAGGGGCCACCGCCCACCGGTGGCCCCTGGAACGCGGTGCATCAACCCAGGCGCATGCTCAGCTCGATATCATCGGCGAACGGCACCGACAGGTAGCCGTTCTGCGGCGCCCGGACGTGCGCCAGGTACTCGGGGCAGTAGTCGGTGTTGTCCGCCACCACCAGCGCGCCAGGTTTCAGGTGCGGTTCCACCAGCCCCAGGACCTCCCCATACAACGCCTTGGCGCCATCGAGCAGGAGCAGGTCGATGCTCTCCGGAAGGTCGCGGGCCAAGGTCACCAGCGCGTCGCCCTGGCGAATCTGCACCAGGTCGCCGACGCCAGCCTCGAGCATATGCTCGCGGGCCATGGCGACCTTCGAGGCTTCGAACTCGCTGCCGATCAGCACGCCGCCACCGTTGTCGCGCAGGGCGGCCGCCAGGTGCAGGGTGGACAGGCCGAACGAGGTGCCGAATTCGACGATGCTCCTGGCCTTGGCATTGCGTGCCAGCAGGTACAACAGCTTGCCGGTATCCCGCGAGACCGGCAGCCACAGGTCCTTGAGCAATCCGTAGAACTCGAGGTAGTCGGTCTTGCTGTGCATCAGCCGTTCGCGTTCTTCCCGGGGCAGGTTGTCGAGGGCCGGGCTGGTGGCGGCATCGGCCAGGGTGTAGAGGCGTTCGATCAAGCCCGCCAGGGGCTCGCAGGTGAGGGTCGTCATGCTGGTCTTCCATCGGATGGGTCTAAGATGTTGGGTCACGACCATGATGGGAGCGATTCGGCCCATCCGCTATTCGCATTCCCAGGCACATCCGAGCTGTCCATGAGCAAGCGCCAGAGCCCCCGTATTTCCTCACGCAAACAGCCTCAGCAGTCGCGCTCCACCGAGCTGGTAGCAGCGATTCTGCAGGCCGCCATTCAGGTTTTGACCCTACAGGGCGCCAAGCGCTTCACCACCGCGCGGGTCGCGGAAAAGGCCGGGGTGAGCATCGGTTCGCTGTACCAGTACTTTCCCAACAAGGCGGCGATCCTGTTCCGCCTGCAAAGCGATGAGTGGCTGCAAACCCGGCAGATGTTGAGCCGGATCCTCGACGACCAGGCACAAGCGCCCCTGGCGCGCCTGCGCAGCCTGGTGCATGCCTTCATCCGCTCGGAGTGCGAGGAGGCGCCGCTGCGCAGTGCCTTGAACGAGGCCGCGCCGCTGTATCGCGATGCCCCCGAGGCTGACGCAGCCCGTGCGGGGGGACGGCAGATCTTCACCGGTTTCATGCTCCAGCTGCTGCCCGATGCCAGCGAAGCGACCCGCGCCGCGGCCTGCGAGCTGATCCTTTCCACGCTCAGTTCGGTGGGCAAGGATTTCTCCAGCAAGCCCCACACGAAGAACGCCATGACCGAGCGCGCCGACGGCCTGGCGGACATGTTCAGCGCCTACGTCGTGGCGCTCGCCCAACCCGGGGCGGCGACCATGCCCGCCCCTGTCGACAGCTGAGGTTTTCAGGCTGTTGTTTGCCTGCCACTGCCGCTGAAACCTTGACCTAGAGCCCTGGACACAATCGTTCAAACATTGTTCCGACAGGGTTCGTTGTGCCGGCCTCGGCATCATTTTTATAGTGCGATCTGGCGGGGTCAGCCTGCCCTTGCAATTGCTTCTTTAAGGAATGAAGTCCGGCCCTACAGAAGGATGAGCAGCCATGTACGCATACCCTGTGATCATGAACCTGGAAAACGGCCACCCACGGATCAGCTGTGTCGACGTACCCGGCATGGCCTGCGTCGGCGATACGCCGGAGCAAGCCATGGCCGATGCGGTGATCGCCCTGGAGATGGCGCTGTCGTTGTATGTCATGCAGCGGATGGCGATTCCACTGCCCTCGCCCTGCCCTGCGGGGCAACAGCTGGTGCGCTTGCCGGCGCTGAGCGTGGCCAAGGTGGCGCTATGGAATGCCATGCTCAGGCAGCGGGTGAGCAAGGCGGAACTGGCCAGGCGCCTGGGGGTGAACCGGCCGCAGGTGGACCGGCTGGTGAACCTGCTGCACCGCTCGAAGATCGAGAAGGTGGAACAGGCACTAAGGGTGTTGGGATGGCGGATCGAGGTGGCGGTGGTAAAAGCCGCCGTGTAGCCGCTGTCGAGCTGGCGAAGCTGCGCACGGCCCGGCACGGGCCGCCAGGCCTGCCTGCGTGCGTGTAATAACTGACATACCGCGCCAGGCGATTTTGCGGCCGCTACGCGCCCGTACGCAGTCGCGCTGCGCTTGGCAGCGGGTACAGGGTTGCCGTCAATCCCGGGGGCATTGTCCGCTGCAGCCGCCAAGTCCCGTTCGGCCGGGTCAGGCCACCTTGGGTATCTCCAACCCGCGGATCACCGCCGGGCGCGCCACGAATTTCGCCAGCACTCGCTTGACCTCAGGGAAGTTGTCGATACCCACCAGCTCGCCGGCCTCGTAGAAGCCGAGCAGGTTGCGGATCCACGGGAAGGTGGCGATATCGGCGATGGTGTAGCGCTCGCCCATGATCCAGTCACGCCCTTGCAGGTGCTTGTCGAGCACCCCCAGCAGGCGCTTGGCTTCGTTCACGTAGCGCTCCAGGGGGCGCTTGTCCTCGTACTCCTTGCCGGCGAACTTGTTGAAGAAGCCCACCTGGCCGAACATCGGCCCGATGCCGCCCATCTGGAACATCAACCACTGGATGGTTTCATAGCGGGCCGCCGACTCCTGGGCCAGCAGTTGCCCGCTCTTGTCGGCCAGGTAGATCAGGATCGCCCCGGACTCGAACAGCGCCAGCGGTCGCTCGCCCGGGCCATGGGGATCGAGGATCGCCGGGATCTTGTTGTTGGGGCTGACACTGAGGAACTCGGGCGTCATCTGGTCCTGGGTATCGAAGCTGACCCGATGGGCCTCGTAAGGCAGGCCGATCTCTTCGAGCATGATCGAGACCTTGACCCCATTGGGGGTCGGCAGGGAGTACAACTGGATCCAGTCGGGAAATTGCGCGGGCCATTTCTGGGTGACGGCAAAAGCGGAAAGATCGGTCATGACAGGCTTCCAGTCTCAATCAAAAGGGGAACAGCGCCACAGGTGGGCAACCGCGGGGAATTATCCGCCGGCTTTTCTTAAATCGGCAACCTGCAGCGTTCAACCTGCCAATGATCGAACCAAATTCCATTCAGGTACTCAGAACCCACGGCCCCGACAGGCCGCAGCAACGACAAGGAACATCGGTTTGTCAGCCGTCATGAATGCCCGCGAAGAAACACAAGCCCATGAGCCTGCCCCGCCGCCTTGCCCGCTACGCCCTGCACCGCCGCTACCTGCCGCTCCCCGCCCTGCTGCTGGGCAGTACCTTGTGCCTGTCCCTGGAATCCAGCGTCAGCCGCGCGCAACCAGCGGATGGCACCCAGACCCTGGTCTTTTTGCGCCACGCGGAAAAGCCCGCCGGCGGCCTTGGCCAACTCAACTGCCAGGGCCTGAACCGGGCCATCGACCTGGCCTCGCTGCTGCCGGAAAAGTTCGGCAAGGCGCAGTACGTGTTCGCCGCCGACCCGACGCGCAACGTCGAGGAAGGCGAACTGGACAACTCCTACAGCTACATCCGCCCGTTGATGACCATCAGCCCCAGCGCCATCAAGCTGGGCCTGCCGGTGAACATCGATTTTGCCGCCAACGACACCAGCGACCTGGCGGACGAGCTGCTGCATGATCGCTACCACAACTCGATCATCTACACCGCCTGGTCCCACGGCTACCTGCCGGAGTTGATCAACAAGGTCGCTGAAGAAGCCGTGGGCGAAAAACACTCGATCACCGAAGACTGGGCTTCCAATGACTTCGACTCGCTGTACGTGCTGACCCTGACCTGGCGCGACGGCAAGGCCAGCCTGCACAGCCAGAGCTACAAGCAGGGCCTGGACAATGGCGCGCATGAGTGCCCGAGCTGATCAGCCCAGGGCATCGAGCATCCGATACCAGGCAATCCCCGCACCCAGGTACAGGCGTTGCAAACCATGCAGCGGGATCGGCCGCAGCGGCGTGAGTGGAAATGGAAAACCCTGCCCTGTGCCAATCAATCTTCCGGCCAGGTGCTTGCCCAACAACGTCGACAGGGCAATGCCACGGCCGTTGTAACCCAGCAGGATCGACAATCCCGGCGCAGGTTCATGCAATTGCGGCAGGAAACTCGGCGTCAGGGCCACGCGCCCGCTCCAGCGGTACTCGATGGGTATACCCGCCAGTTGTGGAAACAAGGTCAGTAGCGAGCGCTCCAAGTGGCCCCAGTCGGCATCCTGGCGCGGTTCGGAAAACGGCCCGCGCCCCCCCAGCAACAAGCGTCCCTGGGCATCCTGCTTGAAGTACAACAACAACCGCCGGGCATCGGAGCACACCTCGCCACCGGGCAGGATGCTTTGGCGTAGCGGCGCAGGCAGCGGGCGGGTAGCGATGATGAAGCTATTGGCGGCGATCACCGTCTGGCGCAGTCCCGGCCACAGGCCATCGGTGTAGCCGTTGGTCGCCAGCACGACCTTCGGCGCGCGCACCCGGATGCCGCGCCCAGTCTCCAGGATCCATTGCCCGCCATCGCGGTACAGTTGCCGGACCCGGCTCTGGCCATGCAGGCTCACTCCCAGCCCCAGGGCCACCCGGGCCAGGCCCCGGGCATAGTTCAAGGGATGCAAGCTGCCGGCCCGCGGGTCGACCCAGCCGCCCACATACTGTTGACTACCGATGCGTCGGCCCACCGCGGCCTTGTCCAATAACTCCACGGCCACACCGCGCTGGCGCCATTGCTCGGCGCGTCGCTCCAGAGTCTGCATCGCGGCACTGGAACACGCCGGCTGGATCCAGCCCTTGCGAGTGGCATCGCAGCCAATGCCGTACTCGTTGATCAGCTCGAACACTTCATCGGCCGCCGAACCCACGGCATTTACCAGCGCCTCGCCCTGCACCGGACCGAACTTGGCCAGCAGTTGCTCGGGATCGAACTTGAGCCCGGGAATCACCTGCCCACCGTTGCGCCCGGAAGCCCCCCAGCCGGGCTCACCGGCATCCAGCACACAGACCCTGGCACCGGCCTGGGCCAGGCGCAGCGCCGTGACCAGCCCGGTGTAGCCAGCCCCGACAATCGCCACATCGACCTCACGGTCCTCGGCCAGCGCCGGTGTGTGCTCGGCCGGCATGGCGGTGGCCGCCCACAGCGAAGGCGGCCACCGCAAGGGTTCAGAGATGCTCATGCGTGCACCTCCCCGCCCTGGTTGAGCAAGCGTCGCAGGAAGTCCTGGGTACGCGGATGAGTGGGACTGCTGAGCACGGCCCTCGCCGGCCCGGCCTCGACGATGCGCCCGCCGTGGAGGAAGCACACCTGGTCTGCCACGTCCTGGGCAAAGCCCATTTCATGGGTGACCACGATCATGGTCATGCCCTCGTCGGCCAACTTGCGCATCACCGCCAGTACCTCCCCCACCAGCTCCGGATCCAGGGCCGAGGTCGGCTCGTCGAACAGGATCGCCTCGGGGTCCATGGCCAGCGCCCGGGCAATCGCCACCCGTTGCTGCTGGCCGCCGGAGAGTTCGTCCGGATAGGCGTGCATGCGATGGGCCAGGCCGACCTTTTCCAGCAGTGCCTCGGCCCGCAGGCGCGCTTGCGTGGGGTCCTGTTGCTTGACGTAGATCGGCCCCTCGGTGACGTTCTGCAACGCCGTGCGGTGGGGAAACAGATTGAAGCGCTGGAACACCATGGCCACCCGGGTGCGCAGTTCATGGATGCTCTTGGCTTGCCGATCGACCCGCGCCCCGCTCACCAGGATGTCACCCTGCTCGTAGCTTTCCAGGCCGTTGATGCAGCGCAGCAGGGTCGACTTGCCAGACCCCGAAGGCCCGATCAGGCACACCACTTCACCGCTGTGCACCTCAAGGTCGATGCCTTCGAGCACCGCCACGTTGCCGAAGCTCTTGTGTACGCCCTTGATCTGGATCATGGCTTTCTCCGGGTGCTGATACGCGCCTCCAGGCGGCGCAGGGCAAAGGACAATGGCAGGCTCAAGGCCAGGTAGAGCAAGGCGACCAGGGTGTAGACGGTCATGTTCTCGAAGGTCGAGGAAGCGATCAGTTGCCCGGCGCGGGTCATCTCGGCCACGGTGATGGTGGACACCAGCGACGAGTCCTTGAGCATCATCACCAGGGTGTTGCCATACGGAGGCAAGGCGATGCGCAAGGCCTGGGGCAGGACCACCCGGCGCATGATCATCGGCCCACGCATGCCGATGGACTCGGCCGCTTCGATCTGCCCCTGGTGGATGGCCTGGATCCCGGCACGAAAGTTTTCCGCCTGGTACGCCGAATAGGCGATGCCCAGGCCGATCACCCCAGCCTGCATGGCGCTGAGCTGGATACCGAAATCCGGCAGCACGAAATAGATGTAGAACAGCTGGACGATGATCGGCAGCCCCCGAATGACATTGACCAGGCCGATGGCGAACAACGCCACCGAGCGCACCTTGGACACCATCATCAAGGCGAAGACCAGGCCGATCAGCGAACTGAGCACGAATGAGCCAACGGTGACCTGCAGGGTGACTACCGCCCCTTTCAATAGAATGGGCAGGAAGTCCAGAGCGTTCTGGAGAAACATGGCAAGACCTGTTTAATCAGCGAGGAAGGAACCCGGACCAGACGCCGGGCCGCGACTGGATCAGTTGAGCTTCCAGTGCTCGATGATGCGGTCCAGGGTGCCGTCGGCCTTGATTGCCGCGATCCCGCGGTTGACCTCGGCCAGGGTTTGCGCATCGCCCTTGCGCACGATCAGGCAGACATCGCCCATGACCACCGGCTGGTAGCCCTTGACCAGCCGCACCTTGGCCTGGCTGTCCTGGGCCAGCTGGTAGGCGAGGATCGGTCGGTCGGCGAAGCCGGCCTTGATTCGTCCCAGGGCCAGGTCACGCATCAAGTCGGGAATCGAGTCATAGCCACGCACTTCCTTGAAGATCCCGCGCTTGTTCAACTCGTCGATGAATACCGTGCCGACCTGGGCCCCGACGGTCGCTCCGGCCAGGTCCTCCATGCGGGTGTAGTCGGTCGCATCGTCAGCCTTGACGATCAGGCCTTCGCCATAGCTGAACACGGGGTCGGAGTACTGCACCACTTTCTCGCGCACCGGGGTACGCAGCATGGCGGCGGAGATGATGTCGATCTTGTGGGTGGTCAGGGAGGGAATCAGCGCGGCGAAGGGGGTCTGCTGGATCTCCACGGCGAAACCGCCGGCCTTGCCCACGGCCCGGGCGGCATCGATCATCATGCCCTCGATGCTCTGGCTCTTGACGTCGAGGAAGGTGAAGGGAATCCCGGTGGCGGTGGCGCCGACCTTGTATTGCGGTTCGGCCTTGAGTGGCCCGCACTGGAGTGCACCGAAAGCGCAAGCCAGGGCGAAAAGCGAGGGCGCGAGAGTACGAAGATGGATCTGCATGGCGAATCTCCCATTGGACGATTTTATTGTTGGAAGTCCGTGATGGATGGTCTCGATGCGAGAGCGGAGACCTGGGAGCGACTATAAACAATTTACAAAAATCGTAAAGAGATTTATAAATATCGAATATCGATATTTATAAACCATAATTACCACAAGAGCCTGCCATGAACGATAACAATAATTCCCTGTTCAACCAGTCACTGGAAAAGGGCCTGGCGGTGCTGCGAGCCTTCAACGCCACGCAACGGACCATGAACCTGGCGGAAATCGCCGCTGCCGCCGATATCAACAAGAGTTCGGCCCAGCGTATGGTGCATACCCTGGAACAGCTGGGCTATGTGCGTAAGCATCCGCAGACCAAACGCTTCCAACTGACTCCCCGGGTGATGGAGATCGGCTACAACTACCTGGCCGCCGACACGCTGGTGGACGTGGCCAACCCCTTTCTCGCCGAGCTGGCCCAGGTCACCGGTGAAACCACCAACCTGACCGAGCCCGATGGCCTGGACATGGTCTACGTAGCGCGCTTTGTGGCACCCAAGTTCATTCCGATCCATATGCCCATTGGCAGCCGTATTCCGATGTACTGCACCGGCTCCGGGCGCGCCTACCTCAGCGCCCTGCCGACAGTCGACGCCCGCCAGATCCTGGAGGCCAGCGACCGCCAGGCCCATACCCGGCATACCCGCACCGAGCTCACGGACATCCTGGGCGAAATCGATGCCAGCCAGCAGCGCGGCTATGCGTTGAATGCGGAGGAGTTGTTTCTGGGCGACATGAGCATCGCCGCGCCGATCCTCGGTAGCCAGGGCCTACCGGTGGCCGCCGTGCATGTGGTGGTGCCCAGCAGCCGCTGGACCCTGGAAGAAGCCGAACGCAAGCTCGCGCCTTCAGTGATCGAATGCGCCCGGGCGATCCGCGCCTCGATCCGAACGCTCTAAGCTGCAAGCAACAAGCACGCGGTGATGCTTGCAGCTTGAGACTTGCAGCTTAGGGAAGCCCCAGCAGCTACAATCCGCGCTTATTGTCTTCGTGTGGAAATCCCCTTCATGTCCAACCTCGCCTCCACCCAGCCTGTCCGTGGCTGGTCGTTCTGGTGCAAACCCCTGCTGTTCCTGCTGGTCGCCGCCATCGGCCTGTACTACGTGAAGTGGTCGCCCTACTACTTCAAGGCCTTCGTCGCCGCCGACAGCCACAGCATCGGCGCCTCGATCCTCAACGATCAGCAAAGCTCGCCCTGGAGCGCTGCCCTGGCCTATGCCCAGGTGTACTTCCTGGCGATCTGGAAGGCCGCCGTTCTGGCAGTGATCCTCGGCTCCCTGCTGCAGGTGTTGATCCCCCGGGACTGGCTGCTGCGGTTGTTCGGCCGCGCCGGCTTCGGCTCGACCCTGCGCGGCGGCCTGTTCGCCCTGCCCGGCATGATGTGCTCTTGCTGCGCCGCCCCGGTGGCCGCCGGCCTGCGCCGGCAGAACGTATCGGTGGGTGCGGCCCTGGCGTTCTGGATCGCCAACCCGGTGCTCAACCCCGCGACCCTGGTGTTCATGGGTTTCGTCCTCGGCTGGGGTTTCACGGCCCTGCGCCTGGTGGCTGGCATTGTCCTGGTGCTGGGGGTATCGCTGGTCGCCCAGCGCGTGGCGCGCCCCGAGCAACTGCCCGAAGCGGCGGTGGAAGCCGTGGTGCAAGCCGGTACGCCGAACTCTCAGCCCTTCCTGGCACGCTGGGGCAAGACCCTGTGGCAACTGTTCTGGAGCACCATCCCGATCTACATCGCCGCGGTCCTGCTGCTGGGCGCGGCACGGGTCTGGCTGTTCCCGCATATCGACGGGGCCATGGGCGATAGCCTGTGGTGGCTGGTGCCCCTGGCGATTGCCGGCACCCTGTTCGTGATCCCTACCGCCGCGGAAATCCCCATCGTCCAGACCATGATGACCCTGGGCCTGGGTACCGGCCCCGCCGTGGCCCTGCTGATGACCCTGCCGAGCATCAGCCTGCCGTCGCTGCTGATGCTGCGCAAGGATTTCGACGCCCGGGTGCTGGTCACCGTCGCCGTGTTGACCATGCTGGTGGGCATCGCCTGCGGCCTGGTCGGCGCCGCCCTGCTGTAGCCCCAGCCGCTGCCCAGCGCCGGCGGCGACCGGAACGCAGCGCCCGCAAGAGCAAGCACCGCGCTCATCCAGAAAATACTCATTGGCCGGTTTGGCGAGGGCTGCGTCCTCGTGCGCAGCCTCGCGGGCTCGACAGCGGCTACAGGGCGGTAGCGCTAGGGGGTGACGGAGGTGTCGATGCTGACCACCACCGACAGGCCCGGGCGCAGGCGATCCAGTTCCTGCTGGTCGGGGTCGACGGTGATCCGCACTGGCACCCGCTGGGCGATCTTGACGAAGTTGCCGGTGGCGTTGTCCGCCTGCAGCAAGGCGAATTCCGAGCCGGTGGCCGGCGAGATCAGCTGCACCTTGCCGGTGAACTTGCGGTGGTTCAGCGCATCCACGGTGAAGCTCACCGGCTGCCCCAGCCGGACGTTGTCCATCTGGGTTTCCTTCATGTTGGCGATCACCCACAACTGGTCCGGCACCAGGGCCATCAACTGCGCCCCTGAGTTGACGTAGGCCCCCAGGCGCACGCCGATCTGCCCCAGCTGGCCATCGCGCGGGGCGAGGATCCGGGTGTTGGATAGGTCGATCCGCGCCAGTTGCACCGCCGCTTCGGCATTGGCCACCGCCGCCTCCAGGGAGCCGCGATTGACGATCACGGTCTGCAGGTCCTGGCGGGCGATTTCCAGCTGGGCCTGGGCCTGGGCCACCGCCGCCACGGTCTGGGCATTGGCGGCGCGGGTCACGTCCAGCTCACGCCGGGACACCGAACCATCGGCGATCAGCGCCTCGTTGCGCGACAGGTCCGCGGCGCTCTTGCGCGCCTGGGCCTGGCTGTCGGCCAGGGCCGCCTGGCGCAGCTTGATGGTGGCTTCGGCGCTGTTGCGTTGTTGCAGGTTATTGGCCAGGGAGGCCTTCTGCACCGCCAGCTGGGCCAGGGACTGGTCCAGGCGCTGCTGGTAGATGCGGTCGTCCAGGCGCACCAGCAGGTCGCCGGTCTTGACGTGCTGGAAGTCCTGCACCGGCACTTCGAACACATAACCGCTGAGCTGCGGCCCGATGATCGTCACCTGGCCACGCACCAGGGCGTTCTCGGTGCTTTCGATGGCGCTGGAAAAAGGCGGCAGCTGCCAGGCATAGAGCACGATCAGCACGCCGACGATGGCGATCGCGGCAAACCCCAGGGACGAGATGATCCGCACCGCCAACGGCCGTGGCTCGGTGGCGGGAATGGTCGGCGGGCCATTGGGCTCGGGGCTCGAGGCGATGGCATTGGTGGTGGGATTGACGGTTTCGCTCATGAAGAAGGGGCACCACTGGGTTGGACGGGAGCCTGGGGCGCGACGGGCTTGGTGGTGCTCATCAGCCACAGGCTGCGGATGAAGATCCAGATCATGGTCAGCACGGCGATCACCGCGATCAGCATGAATACATCGTTGTAGGCCATCACGTTGGCTTCGCGGGTGGCCGCCGAAGCCAGGCTGCGCATACCTTGCAGGGTGCGCAGGTCAGGGTCGGCGATGACCTTGCCATAGGCCGCCCCGCCGCTCTGCACCCGGGCCAGGACCTGGGGATCGAGCAAGGTCAGCTGCTCGACGATATGACTGGAATGGTACTTCTCGCGCACGATCTGGAAGGTCCCCAGCAAGGCCGAGCCGATCAGCCCGCCGAGGTTCTGGCAGATGCCGAACAGCACCGAGAAGCTCACCAGGTTGCGCGGGTTGGTCAGCACGTTGCGGGTGCCCAGGACCATGGTCGGGCCGAGGAAGAAGGTGCCGCCGAAAGCCAGCAGGAACTGGCTGATGTACATGTTGGCCGGCCGCGTGAGATTGCTGGAGAAACTGTCCATCACCGAACCGACGGCCATCAGCGCCAGGGAAATGACCAGGGGCATGAACAGGTGCGCCGGGTTGATGGTCAAGGCACTGGTGGCCAGCCCCGCGATGCTGCCCAGCAGCATCACCCCGTAAAGCAGGCGCATCTGCTCGCTGCTCATGTTCAGCGCCTGGAGGAAACCCACCGCGCCAGTGGACTGCTCCGACAGCACCATGCGGATCAGGATCACCGCCAGGGCCAGGCGGATCATCGCCCCGCTGCCCAGCCAGCGGGTCATCAGCATCGGGTTGCGACGGTTATGTTCGATGCACAGGCCAGCGAAGATCAGCAGGATCGAGGCGGCGCTGGCGTAGCCGATCCACGGTGCCTCCAGCCACCAGTCGATGCGCCCCAGGGACAGCACTGCGCATAGCAGCGCCACGCCGGTGGCGAGCAAGGCGAAGGTCAGGAAGTCGAGTTTCTCGAAGGTGCGAAAGCGATCGCCGGGCGGCAGCTTGAGCATGAACACGCAGCCCAGGGAGGTCAGCGCCAGGCCCAGTTCGAACAGGTACAGGCCACGCCACTCGGCGATCTGCAGCAAGTCTTCGGAGAACAGCCGCGCCAGGGGCAAGGCCAGCTGCGAGGTGCCCAGCCCCAGCACCAGGGCCTTGAGCCGCCACTTGGCCGGAAAGGCCTGGACCATGTAGTACAGGCCCAGGGAGCTCAAGGCCGCGCCCACCATGCCGTGGGCCGCGCGCACGGCGATGGCCGAACTCAGGTCGTTGACGAACAGGTGGCCGAAGGTCACCAGCGCATAGAGCACCAGGAACACTTCGGTGAAGGCCCGCAGGCCGAACTGCTGGCGGAACTTCACCAGCAGCAGGTTCATCGACACGTTGGTCATGACATAGGCGGCCGGCAGCCAGGCCATTTCCGCGCTGGTGGCACCCAGGGCGCCCTGCAGGTAAGGCAGGTTGGCGATCACCAGGGAGTTGCCCAAGCCGCCGGTGATGGCCACCAGAAGGCCCACCAGCGCATAGGCCAGGCGCTTGTGGGTGGGGTGCAGCGGTGTCGAGGGCGAGCCGGGCAAGCTGGGCTTTTCATGGGGCTGCCAGTTGCGCGGGGCGTAGTGATCCATGCAGTGACCTTAGTGTTGTTCTAGTCCGTACCGGGAAGGTCGACGCGGGTCGTGTGACCGCCAGCCTGCTATAAACCCCCGGCCCCAGGCACACCTGGAGTACGTTGGGTGAATTTTATTGCAAGACGCTGGCGTCGCCGGAGTTTTTTCGAAATCCTGCAACAGGTGGCGGCGCGAGCCGCTAGCCGGTCGATCCTGGCCTGGTGGCATATCTTGTCCTGTCCCTGTGGAGCATGAATGGCGCTTAATTTCGTGAAGATGCATGCCAATGGCGACGATTTCGTGGTGATCGACGCCCGCGGTCGCGGCCAGCCGATCACCGCCGAACGCGCCAGGGCCTTGGGCGACCGGCAACGTGGCATAGGTTTCAATCAACTGGTGGTGCTGGGCGATTGTCGCGAGAGCGCGGCGCAACTGACCTTCTTCAATGCCGATGGTTCCAGCCTCGATGCCTGCGGCAGTGCCACCCGGGGTGCCGCCGAGCTGTTGCTGCGCGAAAGCGGCGCCAGCTCGCTGCGCCTGAAGACCGCCCGCGGCATTCAAGAGTGCCAGCGCCTGGCCGACCACAGCGTGTCGGTGGAGATGGGTATTCCCGGGCTCGCCTGGCAGGACATTCCCCTGGCCCGGGAGCTGGACAGCCTGCGCCTGCCGCTGCCGGGGGAACCGGCGGCGTGCAGCATGGGCAATCCGCATTGCAGTTTTTTCGTCGACGACCTGCAGCAGCTGGACATCGCCAGCCTTGGACCTTCGATCGAGACCCATCCGCTATTCGTGCACCAGACCAACGTGCATTTCATCCAGGTCATCGACCGCCAGACCATTCGCCTGCGGATCTGGGAACGCCACGGCGGCATTCCCCTGGGGTCCGGTTCCTGCTCCTGCGGTGCTGTGGTCAACGGCATCCGCCGGGGCCTGCTGGACAACCAGGTGACGGTGCTGTGCGACGGCGGACCGGTGAGCGTGAGCTGGGACGGCCAGGGCAAGGTGCGCCTGGCCGGTAGCGTGACCCGGGTGTTCAGCGGCTGGCTGTAGCGCCAGCCCTGCCCCGCTCCGGGCCTACAGCCAGCCCAGCCATTTCCACCAGGTCATGGCGAACACCAGCATCAGCAGGTAGCCGACCAGCGTCACCACCAGCCCGACCTTGGCGAACTGGCGCGCGGTGAAGGTCTCGGTACCCAGGCACACCATGTTCTGCGGGGCGTTGATCGGCAGGATGAAGCCGTAGCTGACCACGAATCCCAGGAGCATGGTCATGCCCAGCCGGCTGAACTCGCCCGGCAGGGTCTGCAGCACCGCGATGAGGATCGGCAGCAAGGCCGAGGTCAGTGCCGTGGCGCTGGCGAAACCCAGGTGGATCAGGATCAGGAAGGCGCCGAGGATGGCGAAGACCGCCAGCGGGCCCACCTGGTCCAGCCCGGTGTGGGCCACCACCTGGGTGCCCAGCCATTGCCCGGCCTGGGTACTGAGCAGCGCCGAACCGAGGCTGATGCCGACCCCGAAGACGATCACCGTGCCCCAGGGAATGCGCGACTGCACATCCTTCCAGGTCATGATGCCGATCCGTGGCAGCAGCAGGAACACCAGCCCGGCGTAGGTGGTGGTCGTGGTGTCGAACGGGTGCAGCTTGCCTTCGGTGGACCAGGCCAGCAGCAACAGCAGCGACACCGCCAGCAGGCGCTTCTGCGGTCCGGTCATGGGGCCGATATCCGCCAGGGACCTGGCCACCGCTTCCTTGCCGCCGGGAATGCTGTCGCTCTCCGGGGGCAGCATCTTGAGCACCAGATACAACAGCACCAGGGACATGATCAGCGCCCAGGGCGCGCCGGCGATCAACCAGTCGAGCCAGGCCACGCGCTGGCCGAGCATCTTGTCCATGAATCCTACGGTCAGAAGGTTCTGCGCGGCGGCGGTCTGGATCCCGACGTTCCAGATACTGGTGCCCTGGGCGACGACGATCATCAGCCCGGCGGCGATGTTCGAGCGCTTGTCGACGCCGAACGCGGCGATCACCCCCATCATGATCGGCACCACGCAGGCACTGCGGGCGGTGGCGCTGGGCACCAGCAGGCTGAGGAGGATGGTCACGGCGATGGCGCCCAGGAGGATGCGCCGGGTGCTGGTGCCGACCCGGGCCAGGGTCACCAGGGCGATGCGCCGGTCCAGGCCGGTGTGGGTCATGGCGGCAGCGATGAACAAGGCGCCGGCCACCAGGGCCAGGGCCGAGTTGGAAAACCCGGTCAGGGCCAGGCTGATGGCCGCCGAGCTGCCATACAGTTGGCCGGGGTCGTTCAAGGTTGGCGCGGTGCCGATGAGGATCGCCATCAGGGCGGTGATCATGATCGCGCTGGCCTCGTAGGACACTGCTTCGCTGATCCACACCACCACGGCGAATGCCAGGATCGCCAGCATGCGGTGCCCCGCCACGGGCAGGTCGGCGGGCAGCGGCAGGAACAACACGCCGATCATGGCCAGCACGGCGACCAGCAATCCAATCGGTAATGCGGCCTTGGCCGCGGGCGCCGTTGTCACAGGCGTAGTCATGGGCCTTTTCCTTCTCCATTGGACAGGCGCCCAGCATGGCGCAAAAGCGCAAAAGGCACGTTGATGGGAGTCAAACCAGGGGCCGTGTACCGCGCTTCGTACAGCCGCTGCCGCAAGCTGCGCATGGCTCGACACGAGCCGCAGAGCCGGCATTCGCGGTGTGCCTGGTTAAACGCATCGCTCGGTTTGCCGGGCGTTGGCGCGCTGGGTGAAACGGAGAATCGTTTACAGAAATATTTTTTAACATCTCTACAGATTTTTCATCATTTAGGAGTCAGAGTGATATCAGGGCGACAAGGAGTCGACACAAACCTGGCTGTATCACTCCAACCTGCAAGGTGCCTCTATGGTGACAAGAAACTTGAAGCTGACTTCCAGGGCGCTGCTGAGCTTCGGCGCCATCTGCGTACTACTGATCGGCCTCGGGGGGCTGGCACTGTGGAAGATGGGACAGATTCACGACGCCGCGCTGGACTTGCAAACCAACTGGATGCCCAGCGTCCGCCAAGCCGCGAAAATCGAATCCGGCACCTTGCGCGTACGCCTGGAGGCCCTGCACTACGCCACTGAAGGAGACAGCCAGAAACCCGCTTCGCTGGACAAGCTGGGCACCTTGAAGACCACCCTGGCCGAGGCCATCAAGGACTATGAGCCGCTGGTGTCCGGCCCCGAGGAAAAGGCCGCCTACGAGCAGGTCAAGCGTGGCGCCCGGGACTATCTCGACAAACTGGCGGTGATGATCGACTCCACCCAGGCCAATACCGCCCAGCAGACCGCCGACTACATCAACCAGATCACGGTGCCTCTGGCCAACACCCTGCAAGCGTCCATCGAGGAGCTGATTCGCATCAACGAGAGCGGGGCCGAGCAATCCGCGGTCGTCGCCGGCGAGCAATTCAGCGGCGGCCTGACCGTGACCTGGGTGATCATCATCCTGGCTATCGTCCTGACCATCCTGATCGCCACCCTGTTCACCCGCAGCATCACCCACCCGGTGCTGTCGCTGCTGGCAAGCACCCGCAAGATCGCCGAAGGCGACCTGCGTACTCAGGTGGAAGTCAGCGGGCGCGACGAGTTGACCGACCTGCAAGCGGCGACCCAGGCCATGCTCGACAGCCTCAAGTCGACCATCCGCCATATCAGCGATTCCTCGACCCAACTGGCCTCGGCCGCCGAGGAGATGAGCGCCATCACCCGCGAATCCAACGCCGGCATCCAGCAACAGAGCATGGAGACCGACCAGGCCGCCACGGCGGTCAACCAGATGACCGCGGCGGTGGAGGAAGTGGCGCGCAACGCGGTATCCGCCTCGCAGTCCACCCAGGCCTCGGAGCATTCGGCGGGCCTGGGCAAGGAACGGGTCGAGCAGACCATCCATGCCATCGAGAAGCTCACCGGCACCGTGGAGAACACCCGGGTGGAAATGGCCGGCCTGGCCCAGCAGGCCCAGGACATCACCAAGGTCCTGGACGTGATCCGCGCCATCGCCGAGCAGACCAACCTGCTGGCCCTGAACGCCGCGATCGAGGCGGCGCGGGCCGGTGAGCAGGGCCGTGGGTTTGCCGTGGTGGCCGACGAGGTGCGGGCGCTGGCCCACCGGACCCAGCTGTCGACCCAGGAAATCGAGCAGATGATCCAGGGCATCCAGAACGGCTCGAGCAAGGCCATGCTGTCCATGCAGCAGAGCAGCGAGGACGCCAACCAGACCCTGGCCATCGCCCATGAGGCCGGCAGCGCCATCGGCCATATCACCGAAGCCATCAGCGACATCAACGAACGCAACCTGATGATCGCCACCGCCTCGGAACAACAGGCCCAGGTGGCCCGCTCGGTGGACCAGAACCTGATGAGCATCCGCGACCTGGCGTTGCAGAGCTCGTCCGCCGCCAGCCAGACCTCCCTGGCCAGCAGCGAACTGTCGTCCCTGGCGGTGGGGCTGAACAAGCTGGTGGCCCGCTTCGCCCTGTAGATGCGCAACGAGGTGGGACAAGGCTTGTGTGGTTCGTGGTTCATCGCTCCGGCCGTTGCCGGACAAGCGCCGGAGCGATGAGAGTCAAGCGCCCTCGGGGGAGTACTGGTCATGCTGAAACTGATCTCGGTGCAACAACTGCGCTTGGGCATGTACATCCAGCGCTTTTCGGGTTCCTGGCTGGACCATTCGTTCTGGAAGGCCGGCTTTCTCCTGGACAACCACGAAGACCTGCGGCGCTTGCAGCGCTCGAACCTGAACGGCCTGTGGATCGACCCCAGCAAAGGCCGCGACCTGCCCGAGCCCCCTGCTCCGCCGGTAGCCAGCGCCGATGCGACGACCGCCACCCCGGCCCCCGCAGTCGCGGCGCCACGGGCCAGCATGGACGAGGAAATGCAGCGGGCGCTGAAGGTCTGCGCCCACTCGCGCCAGGCGGTGATGGACATGTTCCAGGAAGTGCGGCTGGGCCAGGTGGTGGCGATACAACAAGCCAGCGACCTGGTGGGCCAGATCACCGAGTCGCTGCTGCGCCATCCCCATGCGCTGATCAGCCTGGCGCGCTTGAAAAGCGCCGACGACTACACCTACATGCATTCGGTGGCGGTCTGCGCATTGATGCTGGCCACCGCGCGCCAGCTGGGCCTGCCGGCGCCCCTCGTACAACTTGCCGGGGTCGCCGGGTTGCTGCACGACGTGGGCAAGCTGACCATCCCCGATGCCATCCTCAACAAACCGCAGAAACTCTCGGACAACGAGTTCGAACAGGTCAAGCTGCACCCCGAGGCCGGCGGCGCAATCCTGCGCCAGAGTCCCGACGTGGATGCCCTGGTGCTGGATGTGTGCCTGCACCACCATGAAAAGGCCGACGGCTCGGGTTACCCGCACCGCCTCAAGGGCGAGCAGATCAGCCTATTCGCACAGATGGGCGCGGTGTGCGATGTGTACGACGCGGTGACCTCCAACCGTCCCTACAACCGTGGCTGGGACCCGGCCGAGGCGATCCAGCGCATGTCCACCTGGACCGGCCACTTCGACCAGCGAGTGTTCCAGGCCTTCGTCAAGAGTGTCGGGATTTACCCGGTGGGCTCCCTGGTGCGCCTAGAGAGCGGGCGCCTGGCGGTGGTGCTGGAGCAGCACCCCGAGACCTTGCTGCTGCCCAAGGTCAAGGTGTTCTTCTCCACCCGCTCCAACCTGCCGCTGGAACAGAGCGTGGTGGACCTGGCCCGGGTCCAGGGCCAGGAGCGCATCGTCGGCCGCGAAGCCCCGGGCAACTGGGACTTCAAGGAGCTCGACAGGTTGTGGCGGCAAGCGCCGGCCTGAGCCTCAGGTGCCCAGGGTCAGGCCATTGGCCGGATGTCCGGCTCTGGCGTCGCATCCCGGCTTCTGCGTGGTCACCACTGGGTGACAACAGCTCGCAGCGTCTCGCCCCGCTTCAATCGCTGGTAGGCACTGGGGATCTGCTCGAGGGAAATTTCCTCGCTTACCAGTTCCCCAACCAGAAGACGTCCATCCACACAGAAATCGGCATAGAGCGGAATGTCCCGCTTCAGGTTCGTAGAGCCCATTGCGACCCCCCGAATCGTCTTGTGCTCGGCTAGCAGCGAGAGCGACGTATCCAGCGTGATGCATGCGCCAGGCTTGCCCAGGCCGATCAGCAGTGCCGTTCCTCCATCTCGGGCCGCGCGGATCGCCTGCGCCTGCGTAGCGGGCAAGCCAATGGCTTCGAAAGCGAAGTCCACGCCACCACCGGTGATATCCCGAACCGCCTCGACAGGGTCCGATGCCAGGGAGTTGACGACATGGGTTGCACCAAAATCGACGGCACGCTTGAGCTTGGCGTCGATGATGTCGATCGCGATGATCTTCAAGGCGCCGCTGAGCCGGGCGGCATTGATCGCGTTGAGCCCGACGCCGCCAGTTCCGAACACCGCGACGGTATCTCCGGGACGAACCCGGGCAGTGTTGATGACCGCCCCTGCGCCCGTTACCGTCGCACAGCCCAGGATCGCAGCATGGGAGAAAGGGATTTCCCGATTGATCACCGCCAACTGGTTTTCATGGATCAATGCCTGTTCTGCGAATCCGCCAAGGCCGTATCCTTGGGTGATAGCGGTACCGGCGAGCGACAGGCGTGGGTCTTGCTCGACCGCCCGCAGGGTCGCGCCTGGCTCGCTGCATTCATGCGTCCGGCCACTGAGGCAGGCGACGCACCGCCCGCAGAAGGCGATCAGGCAGCCAACGACATGGTCACCGACGCTAACCTGCGTTACCAAGGGTCCGGTTTCCCTCACCACGCCAGACACCTCATGGCCGAAGACCGCAGGAAAGGTGAAGCCGTAGTCCGCCTCTGAAAGAGTCAGGTCCGTATGGCAAAGGCCGCAAGCGCGGACGTCGATCAGCACCTCTCGCCCAATGGGCCGGTCGATGTCGACATCCACGACCTCAAACCCTGATCCTATTCCTCGACATACCGATGCTTTCATGAGAATGCTCCCGAGCAAGTCAAAAACTGGAATGTCATTACCAGCAAACCCGCAGCGCTTCCTTGAGTGACTCGGGAAGCACAACGCGATGCCTTCGTGCGAAACATGGGAACCGTCGGATCGTTAACGATGCCCCCACGCAGACAGGCCGATCTGGCCTGCCATCAGGCCAACGCGTAAGTCTTGATGTTGGCGAATGCATCCATACCGGTGCTGCCCAATTCACGGCCAATGCCAGACGCTTTCGTGCCGCCGAACGGAATCTCGATCGGGCCACCCAGGTACTGGTTGATACCGACCATGCCGATGTCCAGGGCCTGCGCCACCCGGTTCGCCTCTCTAAGATCCTTCCCATAAACCGTTCCGCCGAGGCCGTACGGACTGTCATTGGCCAGCACCACTGCTGCATCGGCATCGGCGACCCGATAAATGATGCCGATGGGACCGAAGGCCTCCTCATAATAGAGGCGCATGTCGGCTGTGATCCCGCCCAGGACCGCTGGTTTGAAATAAGCGCCAGGCCCGGGCATGCGTCCGCCCTCGACCAGGACCTGGGCGCCCTTGGCAATGGCATCGTCGTATTGCGCCTGCAAGGTATCGACAGCGCCGGGACTAGAAAGCGGCCCTAACGTGGTTTGCGGATCCAGGGGGTCGCCGATTTTCTGGTTCATGAAGATTTCGCCATAGGCTTCGATAAATGCATCGGCCACTTTCTCGGTGACGATCACGCGCTTGGGCGAGATGCAGATTTGCCCTCCCAGGGCGAGACGGGATATGGCCGCCGAACTTGCCGCCTTGGGGATATCGGCAGAATCAAGGACGATGAATGGATCCGAGCCTCCCAGTTCGAGGATCAGCGGTTTGATGTGCCGCCCGGCTTGTGCGCCGATTTGCGCCCCGGCACGGTCCGAACCGGTCAACGTCACTCCTCGCACTCGCGGATCGGCGATGTAAGTCGAGATCTGCTCCCGGGAAACCAGGGCCACCTGGAACACCGCTTCGGGAAATCCTGCCGCGACCAAGAGTTCCTCGAGGATAAGCGTCGATCCTGCGGTGATCTCGGCGGGCTTGAGCACTACGCTGTTGCCGAGCATCAGATTGGGAACGGCCGCGCGCATGGCCTGGTACAACGGCCCGTTCCAAGGCTCGATGCCCACGACAACCCCTACGGGCTCACGTCGCGTGTAGACCCGGGAGAACCCCGAGACCGCCACCGCCGAGTCAGCCAGGAATTGCGCGGCATGATCCGCGTAGTAGCGGAGCATGCTCGACACAACGCCGACCTCGAATCTCGCCTGCTCCAGGGGCTTGCCCATTTCGACGGTAATCTGCCTGGCCAGACGCTCGACGTTCGCATCGATGCGATCGGCCAGTTTGCGGAACAGTTCGATGCGCCGCACCAGCGGTTCGCTGCGCCAGGCAAGGAACGCTTCGTGCGCTCTTTCGACCAGGGCGCGGGCTTGTCCATCGCTCAGGGTGGGATATTCCCGAAGAAGCTCGCCGGTCGCCGGATTGAACGTGCGATAGCCGTCCATGGCCAGGCGCGAAGACATGTCGGATTCGATTGTTGCCATGAGGATGATCCTTGAATACGAGAGAGAAACAGCCACGTGGGCCCCAGCGGCGTTCTTCGAAAACTCGATCCTGCATTTGGTACCGACCCGCTAGAGCACCGGTAGGGCGTTCCCTGGACTCTAGGGTCGCCAACTCGCATTGGGAACGAACAAACCTCCAAATTTTTCACCTGATCCTGCAACCTTGTTTTGGGCCCTGGCTGCTCCCATCGGCTGCGGATATGCTGAAAATAGTCGTTTCATGCAGGAGCTTGTCCATGGCATACGCCCTCAAGCAGATGGTCGAACACTATCTCAGTCCGATATCCGGCACTGGGTTCTTGCGCACAGCCATCGATGGCCTGTACCTGGTGGTGGCGACCGAGCCCATTGCGCTCTATCACCAGCTCTACAGGCCGGCGATCTGCGTAACCCTGCAGGGGCTCAAGCAGGCACGAGTCGCCGACAGGGTCCTGGCCTACGGACCCGGACAAGCCCTCGCCGCCAGGATCGATTCACCCGCCATAGGCAGCGTGGTCCAAGCCAGTTCCGACAAGCCCTATCTAGGCTTGATGCTGGCATTGGACCTGGAGGTGCTGCGGGAGATAGCGGCAAGCACCCAAGGCCCTTGCGCTGATGCGAGCCTGGAACCAGGGCTGTTCGTCATCGATGTGGGAGGCGATCTGGAGCACGCGCTGCAACGCTTGCTGCGCTTGCTGGCCGTTCCCGACGCGATCCCCCTGCTGACCCGGGGCATCATTCGCGAAATAGCCTATTGGCTGCTGGCTGGCCCCAAGGGCGAAAGCTTCGCGGAGCTGGCCCTGGCGGGAACCCGTTCGCGAGGGGTCATGGACGCTATATCGCTATTGCGAGGCAGGTTCACTGAGCCCCTGTGCATCGCCGAATTGGCGGAAACGAGCGGCATGAGCCTTTCCTCGTTCCATAGCCACTTCAAGTCACTGACCGGAGCAACGCCCCTGCAGTATCAGAAGCAATTGCGCCTGTTCGAAGCCCGGCGCCTGATGCTGGATGAAGCCATGAACGTCAGCGCCTCTGCATACAAGGTCGGCTACGAGAGCGTTTCGCAATTCATCCGCGAATACGCGCGCTTGTTCCGTGCCACGCCCAAGCAGGACATCCTGGTATTGCAGCAGCAAGGGCACCATCGTGCCCTGGCCAAGCAATAGACCTGATATGCCCGGCGATGCCCGGCCGAGACGATCCAGTGCATATCCACCTGGTTTTTTGGCGGCAGCTGTGGCGGTTGCGCTCGGACAGGGCGTGGTGGACCTGGCCCGGGTCCAGGGCCAGGAGCGCATCGTCGACCGCGAGGCCCCGGACGACCGGGACTTCAAGGAGCTCGACAGGTTGTGGCGGGAAGTGCCGGCCTGAGCCTCAGGTACCCAGGGTCAGGCCATTGGCCGGCAGCGGCAGCGCGGTCTTGTAGCGCACCTGCTTGAGGGCGAAGCTGGAGCGGATGTTGGCCACCCCCGGCACCTTGGTCAAGAAGTCCATCATGAAGCGCTCCAGGGCCTGGATGCTGGGCACCAGCACGCGGATCAGGTAGTCCGGGTCGCCGGCCATCAGGTAGCACTCCATCACTTCCGGACGATCGGAAATGGCCTCTTCGAAGTGCTGCAGCGCTTCTTCGACCTGCTTCTCCAGGCTGACGTGGATGAACACGTTGACATGCAGGCCCAGGAGATCGGCGTCCAGCAGGGTCACCTGCTCGCGGATCAGCCCCAGGTCCTCCATGGCCCGGACCCGATTGAAGCAGGGGGTTGGAGAAAGATTCACCGAGCGGGCCAGGTCGGCGTTGGTGATGCGAGCGTTCTCTTGCAGGCTGTTGAGAATGCCGATATCGGTACGGTCCAGTTTACGCATGAGATAAAACAACCTTTTTTTTATGTTTATAGAGATTTTTTATCTGCAAATGACTTTCTGTGCAACGAAACAGAGATAAATATTCTCCTTCTCCCGGCCTATGATGTTTGTAGGACAAGATTTCCCTTACCCAGGGAAGGACTGTCAGCTAGCGCGCCCAAATACAAGAAATCCACAAGATCGAGCGTAGAAAGCCATGACCCCAGCGTATGCACCGCTACGCCTGCACGTTCCCGAACCATCGGGCCGTCCCGGCTGCAAGACCGACTTCACCTACCTGCGCCTGAACGACGCCGGCCTGGTGCGCAAACCCCCGATCGATGTAGAACCCGCCGATACCGCCGACCTCTCCCGTGGCCTGATCCGTGTACTCGATGACCAGGGCAACGCCCTGGGCGAATGGGCCGAAGACGTGCCTGTGGAGATCCTTCGCCAGGGCATGCGGGCCATGCTCAAGACCCGCATCTTCGACAACCGCATGGTGGTCGCCCAGCGCCAGAAGAAGATGTCGTTCTACATGCAGAGCCTCGGCGAGGAAGCCATCGGCAGCGCCCAGGCGCTGGCCCTGAATGTCGACGACATGTGCTTCCCCACCTATCGCCAGCAAAGCATCCTGATGGCCCGCGACGTGCCGCTGGTGGACATGATCTGCCAGCTGCTGTCCAACGAGCGCGACCCGCTCAAGGGGCGCCAGCTGCCGATCATGTACTCGGTGAAAGAATCCGGGTTCTTCACCATCTCCGGCAACCTGGCGACCCAGTTCGTGCAGGGTGTGGGCTGGGGCATGGCCTCGGCGATCAAGGGCGATACCAAGATCGCCTCGGCCTGGATCGGCGACGGTGCCACCGCCGAGTCGGACTTCCACACCGCCCTGACCTTCGCCCACGTCTACCGGGCGCCGGTGATCCTCAACGTGGTCAACAACCAATGGGCGATCTCCACCTTCCAGGCCATCGCCGGTGGTGAAGCCACCACCTTCGCCGGACGCGGCGTGGGTTGCGGCATCGCCTCGCTGCGGGTCGACGGCAACGACTTCATCGCCGTGTACGCCGCCTCGCGCTGGGCCGCCGAACGCGCCCGCCGCAACCTCGGCCCGACCCTGATCGAGTGGGTCACCTACCGTGCCGGCCCGCACTCCACCTCCGACGATCCGTCCAAGTACCGGCCGGCCGACGACTGGAGCCACTTCCCGCTCGGCGATCCGATCGCTCGCCTCAAGCAGCACCTGATCAAGCTCGGCCACTGGTCCGAAGAGGAACACGCCGCGCTCAGCGCCGAACTCGAAGCCCAGGTCATCGCCGCGCAGAAGGAAGCCGAGCAGTTCGGCACCCTCGCCGGCGGCCAGATCCCCAGCGCCGCGACCATGTTCGAGGATGTCTACAAGGACATGCCCGAGCACCTGAAACGCCAACGCCAGCAACTGGGGGTCTGAGATGAACGATCACAACAACAATATCCAGCTGGACACCGCCATGACCACCACCACCATGACCATGATCCAGGCCCTGCGCTCGGCCATGGATGTGATGCTCGAGCGTGACGACAACGTCGTGGTGTTCGGCCAGGACGTGGGCTACTTCGGCGGCGTGTTCCGCTGCACCGAGGGCCTGCAGGCCAAGTACGGCACCTCGCGGGTGTTCGACGCACCGATCTCGGAAAGCGGCATCATCGGCACCGCCGTCGGCATGGGCGCCTATGGCCTGCGGCCGGTGGCGGAAATCCAGTTCGCCGACTATGTCTACCCGGCCACCGACCAGATCATCTCCGAAGCCGCGCGCCTGCGTTATCGCTCCGCCGGCCAGTTCACCGCGCCACTGACCATGCGCATGCCGTGTGGCGGCGGCATCTATGGCGGCCAGACCCACAGCCAGAGCATCGAGGCGGTGTTCACCCAGGTCTGTGGCCTGCGTACCGTGATGCCGTCCAACCCCTACGACGCCAAGGGCCTGCTGATCGCCTCCATCGAGAACGATGACCCGGTGATCTTCCTGGAGCCCAAGCGCCTGTACAACGGCCCGTTCGACGGCCACCACGACCGCCCTGTGACCCCTTGGTCCAAGCACCCTTCGGCCCAGGTTCCGGACGGCTACTACAAGGTCCCGCTGGACGTGGCGGCCATCGCCCGCCCGGGCAAGGACGTCACCGTGCTGACCTACGGCACCACGGTCTATGTCTCGCAAGTGGCGGCCGAGGAAACCGGCATCGACGCCGAGGTCATCGACCTGCGCAGCCTGTGGCCGCTGGACCTGGACACCATCGTCAAGTCGGTGCAGAAGACCGGCCGTTGCGTGGTGGTGCACGAGGCCACCCGGACCTGCGGTTTCGGCGCCGAACTGGTGTCGCTGGTGCAAGAGCATTGCTTCCATCACCTGGAGGCCCCGATCGAGCGCGTCACCGGTTGGGATACGCCGTATCCCCACGCGCAGGAGTGGGCATATTTCCCAGGGCCGTCCCGAGTGGGCGCGGCGCTGCAACGGGTCATGGAGGTCTGAATGGGCACGCACGTTATCAAGATGCCGGACATCGGCGAAGGCATCGCAGAAGTAGAACTGTCGCAGTGGCACGTGAAGGTCGGCGACCTGGTGGTCGAAGACCAGGTGCTGGCAGACGTGATGACCGACAAGGCCATGGTCGACATCCCCTCCCCGGTCCACGGCAAAGTGCTGGCCCTGGGCGGCGAGCCGGGTGAAGTGATGGCGGTAGGCAGCATCCTGATCAGCATCGAGGTCGAGGGGGCAGGCAACCTCAAGGACTCCGACCAGTTGCCGACGCCGAGCAAGGCGCCAGCCGCCCCGGAAAAACCCGCCGCCGCGCCGGTGGCCGCCGCACCTCAAGTGGAAAAACCGGCTCCCGCCTGCCAGGTCGCCGCCAGCCGTCCGGCCCAGGCTCCGGTCGCCCGGGACGCCAACGAGCGCCCACTGGCCTCGCCGGCGGTGCGCAAGCATGCCCTGGACCTGGGCATCCAGCTGCGCCTGGTACAAGGCAGCGGCCCTGCCGGGCGCGTGCTACATGAGGACCTGGACGCCTACCTGGCCCAGGGCACCCAGGCGGCGCACGGACATTCGGCGCCATCTGCCGGTTATGCCGAGCGCCACGACGAAGAGCAGATCCAGGTGATCGGCATGCGTCGCAAGATCGCCCAGCGCATGCAGGAATCCAAGCACCGCGCCGCACACTTCAGCTACGTCGAGGAAGTGGACGTCACCGCCCTGGAAGAACTGCGCATCCACCTCAACGAGAAGCATGGCGCCACCCGCGGCAAGCTGACCCTGCTGCCGTTCCTGGTACGGGCGATGGTCGTGGCCCTGCGCGACTTCCCGCAGATCAACGCCCGCTACGACGATGAAGCCCAGGTCGTCACCCGTCACGGCGCGGTGCACGTCGGGGTCGCCACCCAGAGCGACGTTGGCCTGATGGTGCCGGTGGTGCGCCATGCCGAGGCCCGCAGCCTGTGGGGCAACGCCGAGGAGATCGTGCGCCTGGCCAAGGCCGCCCGCGCCGGCAAGGCCGCGCGTGAAGAGCTGTCCGGCTCGACCATCACCCTCACCAGCCTCGGCGCCCTGGGCGGGATCGTCAGCACGCCGGTGCTGAACCTGCCGGAAGTGGCCATTGTCGGGGTCAACAAGATCGTCGAGCGGCCCATGGTGATCAAGGGCCAGATCGTGATCCGCAAGATGATGAACCTCTCCAGCTCCTTCGATCACCGGGTGGTCGACGGCATGGACGCCGCGCAATTCATCCAGGCCATCCGCGGCCTGCTCGAACAACCCGCCACGCTGTTTGTGGAGTAAGACATGCAACAGACTCTCAACACCCAACTGCTGATCATCGGCGGCGGCCCTGGCGGCTATGTAGCAGCGATCCGCGCCGGCCAGCTGGGGATCTCCACCATCCTGGTGGAAGGCCAGTCCCTGGGCGGCACCTGCCTGAACATCGGCTGCATCCCGTCCAAGGCGCTGATCCACGTGGCCGAACAGTTCCACCAGACCCGCCACCACAGCCAGGGCTCGGCCCTGGGCATCGAGGTGGCGGCGCCGACCCTGAACATCGGCAAGAGCGTGGAATGGAAGGACAGCATCGTCGACCGCCTGACCACCGGGGTCGCGGCCCTGCTGAAAAAGAACAAGGTCCAGGTGATCCATGGCTGGGCCCGGGTGATCGACGGCAAGACCGTGGAAATCGACGGCGCCGATACCCGTATCCAGTGCGAGCACCTGCTGCTGGCCACCGGTTCCAAGAGCGTCAACCTGCCGATGCTGCCCCTCGGCGGGCCGATCATATCCTCCACCGAGGCCCTGGCGCCCAAGGTCCTGCCCAAGCGCCTGGCCGTGGTCGGCGGTGGCTACATCGGCCTGGAGCTGGGCATCGCCTACCGCAAGCTGGGGGTGGACGTCAGCGTGGTCGAGGCCCAGGAGCGCATCCTGCCGGCCTATGACGCCGAGCTGACCCAACCGGTGCTGGAATCGGTCAAGCAACTGGGGATCAAGCTCTACCTCAAGCACAGCGTGCTGGGCTTCGATGCCGGCACCAGCAGCCTGCAGGTACGCGACCCCAACGGCGACACCCTGGACCTGGCAACCGACCAGGTGCTGGTGGCGGTGGGCCGCAAGCCCAACACCCAGGGCTGGAACCTGGAAGCGCTGAACCTGGAAATGAACGGCTCGGCAGTCAAGATCGACGCGCGCTGCCAGACCAGCATGCGCAACGTCTGGGCCATCGGCGACCTGAGCGGCGAGCCGATGCTGGCCCACCGGGCCATGGCCCAGGGCGAGATGGTGGCCGAGCTGATCGCCGGCAAGCGCCGGGAGTTCACCCCGGCGGGGATCCCGGCGGTGTGCTTCACCGACCCGGAAGTGGTGGTGGTCGGCAAGACCCCGGACGAAGCCAAGGCCGCCGGCCTGGACTGCATCGTCGCCAGCTTCCCGTTCGCCGCCAACGGCCGGGCCATGACCCTGGAATCCAAGGGTGGCTTCGTACGCGTGGTGGCACGGCGTGACAACCACCTGGTGCTGGGTTGGCAAGCGGTAGGCGTCGGGGTTTCCGAACTGTCCACGGCTTTCGGCCAATCCCTGGAGATGGGCGCGCGCCTGGAAGACATCGGCGGCACCATCCACGCCCACCCGACCCTGGGCGAAGCGGTCCAGGAAGCCGCGTTGCGGGCCCTGGGCCACGCGCTGCACATGTAACCACCAGAGCGTAGGAGCGAGGCTTGCCCGCGATAAGGCCAGCAGGCACGCCAGAAACGTCGAACCATCTGCGCCGACGCCATCGCGAGCACGCTTCGCTCCTACAAAAAAGATGCAAAGCAGGTCGCTATCCCGGGGGACGGGAGGGTTCATGAGCAGGCTAAGTTTTTTTGCTCCCCCTCCCATCGTCCGGGGTGCGGCCTGCCCCCGGAATGCAGTATTGTTGTGCCCATCCAATAAAAACGTCAGAAGCCTTGAGCCGTTCCGACGGTTGTTAAGAGATAGAGGGTGTCATGGGTAACGAAAGCATCAATTGGGACAAGCTGGGTTTTGACTACATCAAGACAGACAAGCGCTATCTGTCGTACTGGCGCAATGGCGAGTGGGACGCAGGCACCCTGACCGAAGACAACGTGCTGCACATCAGCGAGGGCTCCACCGCCCTGCACTATGGCCAGCAGTGCTTCGAGGGCCTCAAGGCCTACCGCTGCAAGGACGGTTCGATCAACCTGTTCCGTCCGGACCAGAACGCCGCTCGCATGCAGCGCAGCTGCGCTCGCTTGCTGATGCCGCAAGTACCGACCGAACAATTCATCGAAGCGTGCAAGGCCGTGGTCAAGGCCAACGAGCGCTTCATCCCGCCCTACGGCACCGGCGGCGCGCTGTACCTGCGCCCGTTCGTGATCGGCGTGGGCGACAACATCGGCGTGCGCACCGCACCCGAGTTCATCTTCTCGATCTTCGCCATTCCGGTCGGTGCCTACTTCAAGGGTGGCCTGACCCCGCACAACTTCCTGATCTCCAGCTATGACCGTGCAGCGCCACAGGGCACCGGCGCGGCCAAGGTCGGTGGCAACTACGCCGCCAGCCTGATGCCCGGCTCCCAGGCCAAGAAGGCCAGCTTCGCCGACTGCATCTACCTGGACCCGCTGACCCACAGCAAGATCGAGGAAGTCGGCTCGGCCAACTTCTTCGGGATCACCCATGACGACAAGTTCGTGACCCCGAACTCGCCATCGGTACTGCCGGGGATCACCCGCCTGTCGCTGATCGAACTGGCCAAGAGCCGCCTGGGCCTGGAAGTGGTCGAGGGCGACGTGTTCATCGACAAGCTCGGCGACTTCAAGGAAGCCGGTGCCTGCGGTACCGCCGCGGTGATCACCCCGATCGGCGGCATCGAGTACCAGAACAAGCTGCACGTGTTCTACAGCGAAAAAGAAGTCGGTCCGATCACCCAGAAGCTCTACAAGGAGCTGACTGGCGTGCAGACCGGCGAAGTCGAGGCTCCGGCCGGCTGGATCGTCAAGGTCTGACCCGCCCCGCTTCACCCGAGCCCGCCCCTGCTTGCCAGCGGCGGGCTTTTTCATGGGAGGTGTGCAGGACCCGATGAAGGCAGGTTCAATCCTCAACGACCGATACCCAGCAGCGCCAGCACCTGGTGCGCCCCCTCCACCACCAGCAGCGCAGCCCGGGAGGCCATCAAGGTGTAGAGAAAACTCGCGATCAACACACACAGTTCGAACCAGATGAACATCGGCCAGTTGCTGACGCGCAACGGCCGGTCCTGCATGAGCTGCCTCACCCCATTGCGCGGCTTGTGATAGACGAGCTCGAAAATCTTCATCTCGCGAAAGTTCTTGAGTATCGCGTATACCACGGCGCACCCGGTGACGGCTGCCATCCACCAGAAACCGACGACCTCCACCCCGTTCTGCCCCTGCAGCTGGACGCTGGCACTTTGTTGAAAAAAATGAATGCCCACCGCTGAAACCACGGGCATGACGACCCCGAAGTAGACCACCAACCCCAGGCTGGCCATGGCGACACCCGTGGCGAACACACTGAGGCGGATCACCCGTTCCAGGAACCCGGGAGAAAATTTCGAATAGGCCCTCTGTGTCTCGATCACCAGCAACGGAACCAGCATGGTCAGCACCCCGACCCCGATATCCACGGCCCTGAACCCGGTCTTGGGCAGCAGCAATGCCATCAGGAAGGTCACGCCCCGGCTGCCTACCCGCCACATCATCTTGGCGTCGTCGCTCACCCCCTTGGACCAGAATTCCTCGGTAATGCCCTTGCCATCATCCATTGGCTGCCTGCCTCATTGTTCAAAGCTGCGCATTGTCGCTGATGGCTCCAGCGACGCCACCTTGCTCTCCCTTCGCGGACCGATCTGCTTGCCGCGCTGCACCGCCACCTGGCTGGCCTGGCCGTCGCGCTGCTTGCCGTGGCGGGCCTGGGCGATCAACGCGGGGATCAACGGCCCCTCCGGCAAGTGCTTCCAGAACCGCGCCGGCAAGTGACCTTGCATGACCTTGGGGTTGAGCCGCGCCGGGTTGAAGATATGGCTGTAGTAGGTCAACCACAGTTCGCCCCCGGGGTCTTCCATGCCCTGGGCCAGCTGTTGCCAGCCCAGCGGACAATGGCGCTGGTGATGCAGTTGCAAGCCATCGAAATACACCCCATCGCGGGGTGTGGCGATCATCCAGCGCTGGCGCCCCATGCGTCCGATGAAATGCTCGCTGGCGCTGGCCAGGATGTCGTGGGCCGGGTCGTGCCAGGCCACGAACTGCGGCTGCTCGGCCAGGGCCGAACGTCCGGGCGGCACCGCGATAAAACGCACGAAGGCGTGCAAGTGATGAGCCTCGCGATCCACCTGGCGAATGCGCCGTTGCAACTCGCTGCCCAAGGGGTCGCCGCTGAGCATGGCGGTGCGGTCACCATGGCTGACCCGCCACAGCACCTCGTACAACAGGCTCCAGCGCTGCTCGCCACGATAGCTCGCCGCCCTCTGCAACAGCCCCAGCAGCGCCAGGGGAATGCGGGCCTGGAATGGCCCGGGTTGCTGCGGATAGTCCTGCGGCCGGCCGAACAGGTCGGGCTCGCGGGCGCCGGACCAACTGACCTGGCTGGGGTCGATGCCATGGCTGAGCAAGCGCCGGGCCTGCTCGCGCCAGGTGTCGAACGACTCGTGGCAGTCCAGGTCGATCATCCCCACAACCCCATCTGCTGCGGTTGCGGGCGATCACGCAGTTGCTGGTAGAGCTGCGCGCTGCTGGTCTCGGCCTGGCGCGGGTGATAGTCGCTGGTGATCAGGAACGGCTTGGCCTTGCCCAGCACGCACCGCATGCGCGCCAGGTCCTCGAAGCGGATGCGCCGCTCCCGGCGCAGCTCCACCAGGCGCTGGGTGGTGCGCAGGCCGATGCCCGGGATACGCGCGATCAACGCTGGCTCGGCGCGGTTCAGGTCCAGGGGAAACAGGCTGCGGTTCTCCAGGGCCCAGGCCAGCTTGGGGTCGATGTCCAGGGCCAGGTGCCCCGGTCCCTTGAACAGTTCATTGGCGCTGAAGCCATAACCGCGCAACAGGAAGTCGGCCTGGTACAGACGGTGCTCGCGCATCAGCGGCGGCGCGGCCAGGGGCACGCTCTTCGGGCTGTTGGGGATCGGGCTGAAGGCCGAGTAGTAGACCCGGCGCAGGCGGAAGTTGCCGTACAGGGCCTCGGCGCTGTGCAAGATGGTGCTGTCATCGGTGTCGTCGGCGCCGACGATCATCTGCGTGCTCTGCCCGGCCGGGGCGAAACGCGGGGCCCGGGGCTCGTTGAGCACCGTCTGCTCGCCGGTGTGGATGGTGCGCATGGCCTGCTTGATCGAACCCAGCTGCTTCTCCGGGGCCAGGGTCTTGAGGCCCTGGTCGGTGGGCAGCTCGACATTCACGCTCAGGCGGTCGGCATAGCGCCCGGCCTGCTCGATCAACGCGGGGTCGGCATCGGGGATGGTCTTGAGGTGGATGTAGCCACGGAACTCGTGGTCCTCGCGCAAGAGCCTGGCCACTTGCACCAATTGCTCCATGGTGTAGTCCGCCGAGCGGATGATCCCGGAACTGAGGAACAGCCCGCTGACGCAGTTGCGCCGGTAGAAGTCCAGGGTCAGGCGCACCACTTCCTCGGGGGTGAAGCGGGCCCGCGGCACATCGCTGGAACGGCGGTTGACGCAATACTGGCAGTCGTAGAGGCAGAAGTTGGTCAGGAGGATCTTCAGCAACGAGACGCAGCGCCCGTCCGGCGTGTAGCTATGGCAGATGCCCATGCCGTTGGTCGAGCCCAGCCCTTCCTTGCCCTGGGAGCTGCGCTTGGGGGCGCCACTGCTGGCGCAGGAAGCGTCGTACTTGGCGGCATCGGCGAGGATGCCCAGCTTGTCGATCAGTTGCATGGTCGGACCCATATACTGTTTTTATATACAGTACAGAGTTCGCACCCGGCACTTCAAGGGGGCGTCTGACCAGCGTCACAGAAATATCCCTGGCCGCTTGGGATAAAACCCTGGCCTGGTGGGTAAAAGTCCTTAAGATACGCGCGCTTATCCATGCCGCTAAAGGATTGCCCATGCGCCCCTTCTACTTTCCCTGGCTACTCGCCATGACCCTGCTGCCAGCCTGGCAGGTCCAGGCCGCACCAGCCCCTGCAACCCCGGCCGAAGCCGTGTCGACCCAGGTCCTGGCGCAACCACAATGGCAGAGCCTGGCCCGGCAATGCCCGGCGACGCTGGTGCCACGAAAGGAGGCGCCGACAGAGCCCGACCGCTGCAGCGAGCCCGGGCAGATGGAAGGCTGCCTGCAAAGCTGCAAGCGCGGCGATGGCAATGACTGCTACTGGCTGGGCATCAACGTGCAAAAGGCCAAGGGCCCGGCCATGGGTTATGAGCCGCTGTTCCAGCGGGCCTGCAGCCTGGGCGTGGTCTCCGGCTGCACCAACCGTGCGGCCGGGATGTACGTGGCCACCCCCGACGACGAATCCGTGCGCCAGTGCGTGACCAAGACCTACGCCAAGGCCTGCGAGACGAACGACCCCTGGGCCTGCACCATGTACGGTTTCAACTTGAGCCAGGGCATCGGCACCACGACAGACAACACCAAGGCCCTCAAGGTGCTGGGCAGGTCCTGCAACAAGCACGGTACCGAGGACCCGGCCTGCACCGCCGCCATCCAGCTCCAGCAGAAGATCCAGGACAAGCTCGCGGCGCCCAAGCCCTGAGGCACCGCCTCAAGAGTCCAGGGCCCGCCGCAGGCCATGGCCCAGGCGCTGGCGCAGCCATTCATAACCGCTGACCAGCACGATGCCCGCCAGCACCAGCGCGGCGCCGAAGATGAAGCTCGGCTCCAGGGGCTCGTGCAGCAGCCACACGCCAAAACCGATGCCGAACAGCGGCGTCATGAACGACAGCACCCCCAGGCGCGAAGCCAGGTAGCGGCGCAACAGGCCAAACCAGATCAGGAAGCTGGCGAAGGACACCACCAGCACCTGGAAACCCAGGCTGGTGATGACCAGCGGGGTGAAGCGGATGGAGGTTTGCCCGGACAGCCAGGCCGCCAATCCCAGCCACACACAGGCACCCAGCAACTGGTACTGCAAGGTCCGGGTGGTGGGGCTCGAAGCCAGGCGTGAACAGCGCACCACCACCGTGGTCGCGCCCCAGGCGGCACCGCCCAGCAGGCCGAGGAAATCCCCCAGCAATGCATTGCCCGCGGCGCCCTGGGACGAAGGCCCGCTAAAGGCCACGACAATACCGGCGAACGCCACGCCGATCCCCAGCCATTGCATCGACTTGAGACGCTCGGCGGGCAGCCGCCAATGCAGGCCCAGGGCGGCGAAGATCGGCGCGGTGTAAAGGAAGATCGCCATGTGCGAAGCACTGGTATGACGCAGGCCCTCGCCCACCAGCAGGAACTCCAGGGCGAACAGCGCGCCCACCACCAGGCCGGGGCGCCAGTGGCCTTCGCGCAGCCCCAGGCGCTCGCCGCGCCAGAGCATCAACAGCCCCACCAGCAACGCGGCGCCAGCGGAACGCAGGGCGATCTGCATGATCGGCGCGATGTCCTGGGCGGTGGCCTTGAGCGCCACCTGTTGCAGGCCCCAGACGGCACAGAGGCCGACCATCAGGCTGCAAGCCGTGGCATCGAGGGGTTGGCGTACAGCCATGAGGGTTCCTTGGGTGAATGAGTCAGGTGGGCTATTGTCCGCCTGACAGAATTGCTAGATATAGCTCGCCTACGCCAAGTCATAGCGAGTTAAAGACAACTGCGCCGACGTCAGCGCTGGGTTAGGTGAGGATCTGGGCACGGTGCGCTAAAGGACTGGGCTTCGAGCTGAAAGCCAGCCCCATGTGAAAGGCATCGGCCTGCAAGATAAGGTGATCCTCACCTGCATGAAAAACATTGAAAACTACCGCGTTTGCCGTGAAGGCACCGCCACGTTGAAGCTGGCCGGCAACGAGTTCGACCCGCTGGACAGCATCCCGCTGGTCTCGGTAGGCAAGGCCCGCTACTCCCAGGGCGAATCGTCGGGGGTTGTCCCATGGTTCGACACCCTGGAGAACCCGGACGCCTAAGTGCTATTTACCTATGGCCACAAGTTCGACGACTTGCGCATGTTCCACAAAGCCAAGCGCTCTGTGAAAGAGTAAGGCTCCGGCAACCGCGTCCAAACCGTTTGGACAGGTTCGTTTCTGGCTCATCGGTTACAAGACTGCAGCCGACACTACAAGCTAGTGTCGGCTTTAGATTGCAGAGTACTGGACTAAACTTCTCGATAGATACTAGTCTTCTTGTGACAACACTGACTTTACAATGGCAGCTATCTCACAAGCATGCTGATGGATGAAGAAGTGGTTACCACTAAGCAATTTTTTATGAAAGCGAGACGTTGTATATTCTCTCCATAAATCTATTTTTTCTGAAAACTCCTCTTCCGTCCCCATTACCACATGCAGCGGAATATCAACAGGCTTAAACTCGTAGCCATCTGCACGCTCCGCCACTTCGAAATCAGCCCTGATGACAGGCTCAAAAAAGGCGAACAATTCCGAATTATGTATAACACTCTCAGGCAAACCGCCAAGTTCTAGCAATACCTGCTTGAGCTCCTGAGTCTCCAGGAAAGCAGTATTCTTGTATTTAACTAATTTGGGGCCTGCATGGCCGGTAAAAATAAGGGCTGAAGGCCTTTTTGCATAATCCTCCAGCATACGCGCAACCTTCAGGCCGAGAACGGCACCCATACTATGCCCATATAAAACAAAAGAGCTCCCACTAAGCTGAGATACGATTTGTTGAAAAACATCCTGAGCGGCGGCCTCAAAGCCTCGAATAAGCGGCTCAGCTATTCTCTTGCCTCGCCCTGGCAACTCTATCGAAACAACATCAAAATCGATCAATTCAGGTTTCATGAACTGATAGGAGTAACAGTTTCCACCCGCAAAATGCAAAGTAAATACTTGTGGTTTCTTCATAAGCGCAAGATCTCAACCAAGCATAAAAACAGTGCATCGCACCGCAATGCACTGCCATTGAAAACTACTTAGGACTATGTGCAGAGATACCCATGAAATCCAAATATCTTGAAAGAAGCGCCTTATCGATTGGAGGCGTTTCTATTCCGCTGCCTTTAAGAAACTCAGTAGTATTCCTCCTATCAAAGTAGTAAGTCATCTCATAAGACTCGACCAGAGATTTCCCTGGAACAATCTCCTCGGTGAACAGGCTTAACAAACTATATAGAGGGCTATGTTCATTATCCTTCCACTTACTTAACCATTCGCGATAATGAACCGGCCGAAGTTTAATCCCGAAATATTCATTTAACTTCTCAAAAAACTCTGGCACAGATATGTCATGTACCGGTTCAGGAACGAGATGGAAAAATTTTCCTGGAGCTTCTTTGTTTTGAGAAATGTGCACAATTGCTTTTGCTACAAAGTCCACAGTCACCAGCTGATCCTTAAGGCCCATGATCATGGGGTAGGTCCCGAGAGCAACACAGCACCGGACAAAACTTCCCCACCACTGGTTCATTTCTGTGGCACCGCTGTCATTCTGGCACATGACAAATCCCAGACGAATACCAATAACAGGTAATCCTTTCTTTTTTGCCTCTTCCAGGACATTTTCCATCACCCACTTACTTCTGACATAGTTGGTATCTCGACAAACCACGGATAGATTCTGATGAATATCATCGTCTTCACACATCCAGGTTTTTCCTGTAGTCAGGTACCCCCAACTAAAAACGGCTATAGTGGAGCATGCGACTAGATACTTCAATTTTGATGTTGTCGCGAAACGAATAATTTCCTGAATCCCATTTACGTTGACCGCTTTCATTTCAGCGTAAGGTTTTACATAATTAACATTTCCGCCAGTGTGATATATAACCTGAATATTTTTTGACGTATTTAAAAAATCGGAATCGGACATACCCAGCTGTGACCTAGTAAAATCGCCTAAAACTGGAATAATACGGTCAGTTTTCTCTTCGGGCCAAGAAAGTCGGTATTTTTTTAGGGTAAACTTTATCCTTTCAATAGCATGCTTAACACTTTCAGCCCTAACCAGGCAATATATATTCGCAGAGGTTTTATCCAGCAACTCCAGTAACAAATGCACTCCAACGAATCCAGTAGCCCCCGTCAGGAGTACACTTTCCGGGTTGGCTAAAACATCAGGATCGATCTCCGTCGGAAATTCATAGTCTGCCGCAAGCTTGATATCACCAAGCAATGTCTTCTTAGATAATTGCATTTTCTCTTCAAACGTCAACGGACGCTTATTTTCGCGAATCTTTATTTCTTGCGCCAATTGCTCAATGCACGGATAGGTATAAAGATCAACCAATGTTATTTGGCTTCTGATAGATTCAGGCAGCGAGGTGAACACTCGAACTACGGCAACAGAATTCCCGCCAACTTCAAGAACATTGTCCTGAGGTTTAATATCATCCGTCTGCAGAACATGTTTCCATATCGCGACGAGAGTACCTTCAACATCATCCTCTGCCAGATTATCTAGCGAGAGTGCTTCTTCCTTCATTAAGGACTGGAGTGCTTTTCGATCAACTTTCCCACTAACCGTCTGAGGAAAGTAATCCAAGATAAAAATCTTATCGGGAACCATGTAGACCGGAAGAGTATTTTGCAATATCTTTTTAATTTCCGACTTTATTTTAATTTCATCTTTTGAGTGATAATCCGATAGCGTAATGAAAGCAGCCAGCATTGGCTGCCCTAGTTCCTTGTTCACAGCCACAACTGCAGACTCTCGGACATTTTTTATTCTATTTATTGAGCTTTCAATCTCACCAGACTCAATGCGAAAGCCTCGAATCTTGAGTTGCGTATCATTCCTCCCTATATATTCAATATTTCCACTTGGCAATAGAGTCACAATATCGCCAGTTCTATAAAGTCGCTTGCACTCACTTCTTCCAGTTCGTGAATCCGCCACGTCGATATGTAAAAATTTTTCTTTTGTTAGCTCAGGTCTATTCAAGTAGCCCTGAGCAAGTTGTGCTCCACCAATGAATAGTTCACCCGGCGAACCTATAGGCAATGCCTTGAAGTTTTCATCCAGCACATAAAATTCAACACCAGACAGAGGGCTGCCGATATTTTTAACGCTCTGCCCTGCCACATATTTATGGCAAGTAACAGCTACCGTTGTTTCTGTTGGACCATAAAGATTATACATCTGCAGCCTACTGGCCCAATACAGGAATACGTTGTCCGCACAAGCCTCTCCACCCACGACAATACTTTTAAGCTCGCCTATTGGCTGTCCAGTAGGGAATGTAGCAAGAATGGTCGGAGTAATCATTGGAATAGTATCAATACGATTCGATCTAATATATTCCAATAACGCTTCACCCAGTAACTTATTATCTGGATAAAGATGCAATGTCGCACCAATCAGGAGCGGCATCCATGTATCGACAAAGGAAGCATCGAATGTGTAAGAAAGAATTTGTATGGCGGTGTTTTCTGATGAAACATTGATTACCGGCTGCACATTCTCAATAAAACTAGCAATTGCGCCATGCTGAACAGCCACTCCTTTTGGAACCCCGGTACTGCCAGATGTATATATGACATACATCAAGCTTGACGAAGGTATTTCCTTCAAAAGATTGCTGCCTGACTGCTTATCAATCAACGACTTTTCTCGGTCACTATCAGGAACAATCAAAGTCCCACGAAAATCGGAAAACTTATGCTCATATGCTTTTGACGTAATCATTAGCTTCGCTTGGGTATCCTCGAGAATAAAATCAAACCTCGGGGCAGGGTATTCAGGGTCAAGAGGTAAATAGACGGCGCCGACCTTTACTATCGCCATCATAAAAACAACACGACTTATTGACTGCTCAACACATACCGCGACGATATCGCCACTCTCGACACCACGCTCGAGCAAATGTCTTGCCAACTGATTTATTTTCTCATTCAGAAGTCCATAAGTTATACTGTCCGAGCAATGAAACAATGCAGTCTTACTTGAGCGAAAACTAGCCTGGCTCTCAAACATATCGACTATAGTTATATCCCTTGCCATTTCCATATAGCACCTCTAGCAGTCCATTTATTTAAATCAATACAACAACAAACACACTCCGAACAGGCCGTATAAACCAAAATCAACGGCGATCAACCTTAAAAAACAAGAGCCAAACGAGAGCGCAAAGCTACTTACAGGCCATGCCGCATAGGTCTTCCTAGAAATAAAACCACAAAACCAACTATTAAAGACATTAACGAGAAACTCTATTTTTCATGCAGAGCCCAGTTAAGACAGCCAAAAACAAACTGTCAAAAAAAACACCAATACAAGTATGATTTTTTTGCTATTAAAAAAAATATAATAATTCCAATAACCCAAAGATCCCCTTCCAACCACCCCTTGAGAAAACTCCTAGAAGCATAGGAAACACGCCTGACTGTACCGTGTACCGGCCACCACGAAGACCGAACCACCAGCCCTTCTACTCACTCCTGAACTACGCAACCTCTTTCCCTGTGTAGTGCCCCAATAAAAACCAGACACCTGTTTTTAGGCGAGAATACTCGCCAGATTGAGGTGCTTGATGAGCAAGCAACGTCATTCATTTTCTGCTGAACTCAAACGCAAGGCCGTAGGGCTCGTGCTCGATCAAAGCCATAGCCATATCGAAGCCCGCCGATCGCTCAGGGTAATCAGGCCCGCATTGCGCGCCTTGAACGGGAGAAATTCATTTTAAAAATGGCTACCGCGCTTTTTGATGTCGGAAGAGTACGCGCGCGGATTGATCAGTTAAGTACTCAGGCGCCTGTGGATTGGCTTTTCTCGGTCTTCGCCATCACTTGCTCGTGTTACTGCGCCGGTTGTCTCAAACGCAGCACTCCGAACGTTGAGCGACTGCAATTGCGCAGTCGGATCAATGAACTGCTTACAAATAGTCGCAGCATCGTGCCGATGCTGCAGGAAGACGTCGAGCAAATCGGACAGTTCAAGGTGCGGTGCCTGATACAGGAACTGACCTTAATCAGTAAAGAACCGGGAGTACATGCTTACAAGCGACGATCGAGCGGCCTGATATTCCAAGCATCTTGGTGATGTGCCTACACTAAAACAGTGTCTGGTGTGGCGATATAACCTATATCAGGGCACAGGTAAGATGGCATTACTTGGCGACCGTTTTAGAATTCTACGCACGCCAAGTTGTGGGTTGGGCGCTATCAAACACATCAGTCCCGGATCTGGTGATCAAGGCATTGGACATGGCTTATGAACAGCGTGGCAGTTCTCAAGGTTTGCTGTTCCACTCGGATCAAAAATTGAAATATGGCAACCGTCAGTTTCGCAAGCGGCTCTGGTGTTACCGCATGAACCGTAGCCTGAGTCGTCTTGGAAACTGTTGAGAAAATCCGCCATTGCAGCGCGTATTTCGCAGTTTGAAACTGAATGGATGCCTAGCAAACCGAGTTTAGCAAACAACCTTCTAACACCCCCTCCAGTGATGAATCCAGTGGGTCGTGTAGGATCGCACCTCCGCCCTTTTGCTTATCCACCCACCGGTGCCTGCCATGCCCAAAGCCGCGCAACACCTGCACCTGCCACCGTTCAGCCAGGACCTGCCGGCGCCGGTGTTCTTTCGCACGGCCAACCTGCCCGCCCACGCCACCTACCCCCGGCATAGCCATGCCTGGGGCGAGTTCGTCTATGCCTACAGCGGGGTGATGGAGATCGAGCTGGACGACCACCACTACCTGGCGCCGCCGCAGTACGGCATCTGGTTGCCACCGAATGTCGAGCATGTGGGTTTCAACCACCAGGAGGCCTGCCACTGCTCGCTGTACCTGAGCCCGGAGCTGTGCGGCGCCCTGCCCGCGCGGCATTGTGCCCTGAGCCTCAGCCCGCTGGTGCTGGCGCTGCTGGACGACTTGCGCCAAGACCCGCCCGGCCTGCCGCAAAGCCCGGAGCAGCAGCGTTTGCTGCAAGTGTTGGTGGACAAGCTCGGCCAGGCCTCCTGCGCCGGCAGCTACCTGCCCTCCTCCGATGATCCGCTGCTGGGCCCGGTGCTGCACATGCTCAAGGCCAACCCCGGGGACCCGCGCTCCCTGGCGGAACTGGCCCATGCCGCCAATACCAGCGAGCGCACCCTGGTGCGTCGCAGCCAGAAGGAGCTGGGCATGTCGCTGCTCGAATGGCGCCAGCGGCTGAAGGTGGTCCAGGCCCTGGCCTTGCTGGAACGCGGCCAGACCGTGGAGACCATCGGCCTGGACCTGGGCTACAGCAGCGCCTCGGCCTTCATCAGCATGTTCCGGCGGATGATGGGCACCACCCCGGACGAATACCGCCGGCAGTGCATGGGCCGGGGCTGAACCCCGTCACCTGTGCTTCAGCGAGCCGGCGGCAGGAGTGCGCCAGGCAACTGCGCAAGAATCCGCTGTACCGCTTGCTCCGGCTCCAGCCGCGCAGTGTCCAGCACCAGGCGCGGTCGGTCCCAGGCCTGGTAGTCGTGGGCCAGTACCGATTGCCAGCTCGGGGGCGAAAGACCCGGGACATCCGAGCACCGGCCCTCGACCCGGCGCCGGTGCTGGTCACGGTCGGAGCACACCACTTCGATTTCCAGCAAGTCGACCTCAAGCTTGCGCGCCAGGGCTTGCCAGGCCGCGCGGCTCTCGGCCACCGGGTTGACGCAGTCGGCCAGCACCGGGTTGCCCAGGGCCAGGTTGGCCTCGGCCAGTTGCAAGGCGATCTGATAGCCCGCACTGCCGACCTGTGCCAGGCCGGCATCACGCAGGCCCTGTTCGATGCTGTCGATCCGCAGGTAGGTGGCACCCAGGCGTGGGGCCAGGGTGCGGGCTATGGTGGTCTTGCCAGTGCCAGGCAAACCGCCGAACACGATGAGCATGGGGCGCTTCTCCTGGTTACGGGTACAGGTCGTCATGTGCCATTCAGCCACCGAGGCCTTGCAGCTCCAGGCTGGCCGAGGCCGAGAGCGGCCGGGTCGGCTGGATCAGGGCCAGGCCGAAACGCTTGCTGATGGCTCGCCCACCGGTACCGGTCAGGGCGAGGGCGCGGCTGTCCAGGTCGCGGACCAGCCATTTGCGCTGCACCAGGGCTTGCAGCAAGGCCGCGCCCAAAGCGCCGCCCAGGTGCGGACGACGCACGCTCCAGTCCAGGCAACCGCAGGCGAAACGCCGACGCAGGCCGGCCAACGCAGCGACATCGATGTCCAGCCCACGGAAGAACTCACTTCCACTGTCGCTGACCCGGTAGCCATCCCCATCCTCCAGCAGCCAACCGGCCTCGAACAAGCGGTCGTGCAACTGCACGCCCAAGGTGCCCGCCAGGTGGTCGTAGCAGGTCCGGGCGAACTGCAGACGATCCGGGGTGCGCGGGCTGAAGCGCTGCTCGCGGCCCTGGCCGATCACCATCAGCGCCTCCAGGGCCCGGGCCACCAGCGGATCGCCAAGGCCGTAGTAGCGGTGCCGGCCCTGGACCTGGACCCGCAGCAGGCCCGCGTCCTTGAGCTTGGCCAAATGCACGCTGGCCGTGGAGGTACTGACCTCGGCGATGGCCGCCAGCTCGGTGCTGGTGCGCGCATGGCCGTCCATCAAGGCACACAGCATGCGAGTGCGGGCCGGTTCGGCGATGGCGGCCGCCACCTGGGACACGCCGCGGTCGTTCTGCTCAGCATTCATATTTCGCTCCCTGACGAATCATGCCTTCGGAAGGCTGAGGATAGTAGCAACCGACACGCTTGGCTCACACAGAGATAAATCATGGACTTGATCAGCACTATCACCCATCCCGATCCCTACCGGCATTGCTATGCCGCGCTACGGGCCGGGTCCGGCCTGGCCTACGACGCCGGGCTCGGGCTATGGATCGCCAGCAGCGCCGAGGCCGTGACGGCGGCCCTCGAACATCCGGCCTGCCGGGTGCGGCCCCTTTACGAACCAGTGCCGGCGGCGCTGGCGAACGGTCCCGCCGCAGCGCTGTTCGCGCGCCTGATGCGAATGAACGACGGCCCCCGCCACAGCTGCCCCCGCGCCACCATCGAGCCGGGCCTGCGGGCCATGGCCGGCATCGACCTGATGCTTGCCCTGGAACACCGGCGGCCACCGCTGGATACGCCGAGCGACGCCGCCGGAGTGCGCCGCTGGCAATTCCAACTGCCAGTGGCGATGGTCGCCGGCTCGCTCGGCGTGGCGACAGCCCAGCAACCCGAGATCGCCCGGCGCACCGGCGAGCTGGTGGCCGGGCTGTCGCCCCTGGGCGATGCCTCCCAGCGCCAGGCCGCCCATCAGGCAGCGCATTACCTGGACCAGCAGATGCAGGCCCTGATGCAGGCCGATGCTCCCGGACCGCTGCTGCAAGCGATCCGGCAACAGCAAGGGAGCCTGGACCCGGCGGACCTGCGGGCCAACCTCGTGGGCTTGCTGGTCCAGGCCCATGACGCCTGTGCCGGGCTGTTCGGCAATGCCCTGCTGGCCTTGCTCGACCAACCGGCGCTGGCCCAGCGCCTGCGCCACGACCCGGCGCAGCTCGGTGCCTGGTTGCACCAACAACAGAAGCTCGACCCACCGGTGCACAACACCCGGCGCTTCGTCGCCGAACCCTGCACCCTGGCCGGAGTAGCGCTGCAACCCGGCGACACGCTGCTGGTGCTGCTGGCTGCGGCCAACCACGACCCGGCCCTGCCCCCGGACCAGGACTTGAGTTTCGGCGCCGGCCGCCACCAGTGCCCCGGCCGGGACCTGGCGCTGAACATAGTCACCAGCCTGCTCCAGGCCCTGCTGGGCACGCCAGCCCTGGCCGAGCTGCGGCTACGCTGGCACTACCTGCCGTCGCTCAATGGTCGGGTCCCGTGGTTCAACGATGCATCGCCGCCCCACTGAACCAGGCACCCTTGGCAGCGCCCCGGGCTTGCGGTAAAACCTGCGGCCCACGCGGTGCCCGGCACCCCGACCGATCCCGGAACAAGGAACGCCCATGCTGTTTGTAGTGATGCTGGGGGGCAAGCACCCCCAGGCGAAGATCGAGGTCCACGACGTCCAGTTCGTGGTGGCCGACTCCCTGGAAGCGGCCTACCCGCAACTGCGCGAGGGCTGGTTCGGCAGCCCCGCCGGCCTGCATATCGACTCATGGATGCAGGTCGATGGCGTCGAAGGCTACAAGCTCGAGCTCAGCCCCCTGGCCCCCGCGGCCGGTGCGCCCCGGCTGTTCTTCATCAACCTGGGCGGCTACGAGAGCGCCACCTTCGGCGAAGCCCATCGCTACTTGCTGGTGGTTGCCTCGGACAAGCAGCAAGCCAAGGCCAAGGGCAAGCAGCAGATGCTCGCCCATTGGCACAAGGCCCATACCGATGCCCTGCTGGATGTCGACGACTGCCTGCCGATCGACCTGTTGCAAGGACGCTACGTGCACCTGGTGCCAGGCCCGCACCGGGGCATAACGCAGCACAATGACTACATCATCCTCGGCTAGGCCGGTAGCGGCGGCCTAGGCTGGCGGCGCACCGGGCACCAGATAGTCCAGGGCCAGGTCGTCGATCGGCACCACCCGCTCCAGCAGGTACTGGCGCAAGCAGGCAATCCGCTCCTGCTGGAGGCTGCCGCGCAACCACACCAGGTAGTAACCGTCTCCCGAGGCCACTGCCCGGGGGAACGGCAGCCCCACCCGACCACGCCGAATGTCCTCGGCCACCAGGTGCAGGTCGCCCACCGACAGCCCGTGCCCGGCCATGGCGGCGGAAATCGCCTGGTCCAGGGTGTCGAAGACCGTACCCCGGTCCAGCCGCAGCGCCTGTGCCAAGCCCTGCTCCGGCTGGGCCTGCAGCCAGCGGCGCCAGTCGCGGCGATCCGCCGAGGGGTGGATCAGCTCGGCCTGCGCCAGGCGCTCCAGGGTCCAGGCCGGCGCATCCGCAGGTTGCGGCGCACCGATGGGGATCAGCCACTCGTCGAACAGCTTGCAAGCCTCGACCCCGGCCCCGAAGTGGCCATTGCCCAGCAGGATCGCGCAGTCGTAGGGCTCGGCGTGCAAATCCGCATGATCGAAATCCATCCACACGCTGGCCAACTGCACCGGCAGCTCCGGGCAGTCGCCCTTGAATTGCTCCAGTACCCGCAGCAGCCAGCGCATGGTCAAGGTCGAAGGCGCTTTCAGGCGCAGCTGGCCGCTGTTGGCGCGCAGGGGCAGGCAGGCGTCCTCGATGATCCGAAAGCCGCTCTTGAGCTCCCGGGCCAGGCGCTGGCCGACGTCGGTCAGCACCAGCCGCGGCCCATGACGCTCGAACAGGCGGCAACCGAACTGGCTCTCCAGGGTACGGATATGCCGGCTGATGGCGCTCTGGGTCAGGGACAGCTCCTCCGCCGCACGGGTGAAGGAGCTGGAACGAGCGGCCACTTCGAACGCACGCAAGGCATAGAGCGGCGGCAGGGACTCGACCATCGGCGGGCACTCATCATGATAAAAAATCATAGTAGGTCATAGCTTTTTGCGTTTTTCAACGCCGGCAAAAGCCCCCAAGCTGCGCGCCTGTCAATTGCCGGGAGCCTGGTCCGTGGAGCTGAATCTGTCGTTGTTGCTGGTCTACATGCTGAGCGTGCTGATGCTGGTGGCGACCCCGGGACCGGTGGTGGCGCTGATCATCAATACCAGCATGAACGCCGGCCCGCGCCAGGCGCTGCTGACCGCCGTGGGCACCAACGCGGCCTCGCTGCTGCTGGCCCTGGTGGCGGTGCTGATGCTGACCACCGGCCTGTCCCTGGACCCGCGCCTGATCAGCTGGGTCAGCCTGCTGGGCTGCTGTTTCATCGGCTGGCTGGCGCTCCAGGGCCTGCGGGAAGCTGCCGCTGCGCCCGGCAGCGAACCTGAGGCCGCTAGCCCACGGCGCCGTGGCCAGGGCCTGGCGACCGGCTTCCTGGTGGGGATCGGCAACCCCAAGGACATCATCTTCTTCGTCTCGTTCTTTCCCCAGTTCATCCAGGTCGGGCGCTCCCTGCAGCACAGCGCCCTGCTGCTGACCCTGGTCTGGGCGCTGATCGACTTCGCCGTGCTGGGGGCCTACATCCTCGTCGCACGCCAAGGCTTCTCACTGAAGTACAAGCGCCTGGTCACCGGCTTGTCGAGCCTGGTACTGCTGGGCGTGGCACTGGTGGGGCTGGTCTATTCGGTGCTGGAGTTGCTGCGCCCGGCGGCCTGAGACGTCAGACGCTGCGCAGCTCCAGGGTCAGGTGCGCCAGCCCGGGCACCGGCGCCAGCCGCCCACGCAGGGCCTCGGCATTGAGGGACGCGCGGGCCACCACGCTGACGATCGCCGCCCGTGCCCCGGGGCCCACCTGCCACACATGCAGGTCGACGATATTGGCGTCTCCCGGCGCTTCCACCGAACGGCGGATCTGCTCGGCCACCTGCTCGTCGCTGGCATCGAGCAGCACCGCGGCGCTGGACTTGATCAAGGTGTAGGACCAGCGCGCGATCACCAGGGCGCCGACGATGCCCATCGCCGGATCGAGCCAGACCCACCCCAGGTAGCGCCCAGCCAGCAAGGCGACGATGGCCAGTACCGAGGTCAGGGCGTCGGCCAGGACGTGGACATAGGCCGAGTGCAGGTTGTTGTCACCATGGCCAGCGTGCTGCCGTTGATGTTCGTGATGTTCGTGATGTTCGTGATGTTCGTGATGTTCGTGATGTTCGTGATGTTCGTGATGATGCCCGTGGGCGTGGCCGTGATGTCCATGCCCGGCCCCCAGCAACCAGGCGCTGAGGATGTTCACCGCCAACCCCACCACTGCAATCAGCGTGGCTTCGGCAAAAGCCACGCTGGCCGGCTGGAACAAGCGCACCAGCGACTCACCGGCGATGCCCAGGGCTACCAGGCCAAGGATGATCGCCGAAGCGAAACCCGCCAGGTCACCGACCTTGCCGGTGCCGAAGCTGAAACGGCGATTGCCGGCATTGCGCCGGGCAAAGCCATAGGCCGCCGCCGCGATCCCCAGGGCCCCGGCATGGGTCGCCATATGCAGCCCGTCGGCCAGCAGCGCCATGGAACCGGTGAGATAACCGGCGAGGATTTCCCCCACCATCATCACCACCGTCAGCACCACCACCCACAAGGTGCGCCGGGCATTGGCATCGTGATCGGCACCGAGGAACTGGTGCTCATGGGCCAGGCTCGCGGCCTGTTGCGACAGGTTCATCATGGGCTCCTACTTGGAATAACGGCGAATGGCTTGCAGCAGTTCATCCACACCCTTGGCCCGCTCGGCATCGCTGAGCTCGGGGTGAGCCACATGTTCCAGGGCATGGGCCTGGATGATCTCGTCCAGCAAACCGTTCATTGCGCCGCGGCTGGCGGCCACCAGATGCAGGGTCGTGGAGCATTCGGCACCGTCCTGCAGGGCCCGCTCGATGGCCTGGACCTGCCCGAGAATGCGCCGGACGCGCTTGAGCAACTGCTCCTTGCGCTCATGAGTGTGCGACATACCTATACCCCCTATACCTATATGGCGAGCATGCTGCGCCCGGATCGGCCGTTGCGCAAGTCGCTATCGCCGCAAACCTTTGCGCTCCCGGGAGACCGCCGACCAGCGGCATGGCCCGGCAGAAAAAGCTGCTGTTCGTCACACTGCGTGGATTAACATAGCCAAGTGCCATCCCTTCTCCAGGATCCTCTCTTCCATGTTGCCCAGCATCCGATGATTGCCGTCTGGTCACTGCTCTGCCTGACCTCGCTGCTGGCCCTGCTGGTGCTCTGGCTGTTGCGCCGCGAGCGGTCGGCCCAGGCCCAGCTGCGGGCCTACCGGGAACTCAGCCAAGGCCGGCCCGACACCGTCGAACGCTTCGAGCGCAGCCAGTACTTCGCACGGATCGGCACCTGGGACTGGGAGGTCGATACCCAGCACCTGTACTGGTCGGAAGCCATCTACGGCATGTTCGGTTTCAAGGTCGGCGAAGTGGTGCCCTCCTACGAACTGTTCTGCTCTTGCGTGCACCCAGAGGACCGCGAGCGGGTGCGCGCCGGCGAGCTCCATTGCCTGCGCACCGGCGACAACCACGATGAGCAATACCGGGTGATCTGGCCCGACGGCAGCATCCACTGGCTGCGCGAGACCGGCAACGTGGTGCGTAACGGGCACAACGCCACGGTGAAGATGATGGGGGTGGTACGCGATATCACCGACGAGAAGGTTTCCACTCGCCAGTTGCAGCGCCTGGCGCACTTCGATCCACTGACCGGCCTGCCCAACCGCCTGATGCTCGAACAGCGCCTGTCGCGAGCCCTGGAACAGGCGCGCCTGGACCAGACCCGGGTGGCCCTGGTGTTCGTCGACCTCAATGGCTTCAAGGCGATCAACGACCAGTACGGCCACGCCATCGGCGACCGCGTACTGAGCGTCACCGCCCAGCGCCTGCAGGGCGTGCTACGCAGCAGCGATACCGTGGCCCGGATCGGCGGCGACGAATTCGTGGTGATTCTCGAAGGCTTGTCGCCGGCGCTGGACCTGGCCGAGGAAGCCGGGCGCATTGGCGAGAAGATCTTCAGCCAACTGGCGCCGCCGGTGGAGGTCGACGACCGCCGGCACAGCGTGGGCAGCAGCCTGGGGGTCGCGGTGTTTCCGGACCACGGGGCACGCATGGACCAACTGCTGCACGTCGCCGACCTGGCGATGTACGAGGCCAAGCGCAGCGGCAACAACCAGTACCGCCTGGGCCAGTGAAGCCGCGGCTCAGCGCCGCAGCAGGCGTTCACCCAGATAGGCCAGGGCTCGCTGGAACAGCGGATGCCATTGCTCCGATGGCGCCTCGGCCAGGGGATGCCAGAAGAAGCTGAACTCATGGCCGCCGTCATCGCCACAACGGTGGCTCCAGGATTCGGCCAGCGCCTGGATCACCCGGCATTCATGGAAGGCCCAGACCTGGCCGGGGAATCCGGAATGCCAGATGCCCAGCGGGCGCACCGCGATGCCCTGGACCCCAGCCTCCTCCGCCAGCTCGCGGACCGCCGCCGCGGCCGCCGCCTCACCCGCCTCGATGCTGCCCTTGACCAGTTGCAGGCCAGCCAATGGGTGCCGAAAAGCCAGGATTTCCAGGCCTGCGCCCTGGCGCAACACCACGGGGCAGGCCTTGTTCGCCTGCATGTTCACGCTCCCTGGCTCAGTCGTCGCGGGTCAGCACTTCCAGCAGTTCGATCTCGAACACCAGGTTGGCGTTGGCCGGGATCGAGCCCACGGCACGCTCGCCATACCCCAGGTGCGCCGGCACCAGCAGCTTGCGCTTGCCGCCCACCTGCATGCCCATCAGGCCCTGGTCCCAGCCCTTGATCACCCGCCCGGTGCCGATCACGCACTGGAACGGCTTGCCGCGATCATAGGAAGAATCGAAGCTGCTGCCGTCCTCCAGGAATCCGCGGTACTGGGTGGTGATCAGGGCGCCCTTGACCACGGCCTTGCCGTCGCCCAGCTGGATATCGATCACCTGCAACTCATCGCTCATGCGTGTTCATCCTTCAACCATCGCCCCGATGCGGGGCTGCGGGCGGCTTTTTCGCAGAATTGCCCGGGCTTGGCAATCACTGGGCTTGTCGCCGGATAACGGTGGCGGTCTCGTTGAAGATGCCAGCCAGTGCCGCGTCGAGTTCATCCGGCACCAGCAACCCGGTGTCCCAGCGTATTTCCAGGCTCGGCAGGGAACGACACCAGGCCACCGCCTGGGAGAAGTGCAGGGTCAGTTGGCCCGGCGCCAGCAGCAGCTGCTCGATACCGCCGTAACCGGATACACCCTGGCCCCCAAGCTCCACATGGTAGGTAGCCATGCCCAGTGCCTCGTCCTGCTCGTCGAATTCCTCGGCACGCTGCAACAGCAGGTAATGCGTGGGCTGCGCAGGGTCGTCGGCCAGGCCGAGGATATGCACCTCGTCTTCGGTATAGGCGCTATAGGTGTTGGCGTGAAATTCCAGGTTCATCCTTTGCTTTCCTTGTGCATTCAGTCTGGCCGTCACTGACGCAGCAATCCGTGTTCATAGTCCAGCCAGCCCTGCTCGCCGAGTTCCTGCAAATAATCCAGTACCTGGTCCAGGGATACCTCGGCCGGCACGTTGAGTGCGTAGAACCAGCGATGCAGCCCTTCCCAGCTGCAACCCAGCACCACCAAGTGCTGCAGGACCTGTTGCGCCTCGTCGTGGCCCGGTTCGTGGAACACCAGGCGCAGGGTGCTGTTGGTGCTTGCGCGGATCACCCGCTCGAACCATTTCAGGCCGTCATCCGCCACCCGTACCTGTACCTCGTCGCCCCAGCACAGCTCGCGGGAATAGAAGGGAATGTTGTCGATCCGGTAGTGCCCGCAAGACTGGAGCCGGGCCCAGACGCCTTCGCTGGAAACCGGCGGGTAGTCGTCGACCACCGTCAGCCGGAGCATGATCTTGTCCATCGCCAGTCCCTGGTTGTGCGAAATGGGAGCGCTTTTTCGCAGAATTGCCCGGACCTGGCAACCATCGGCCGCAAGTATTCCGTTACCATGGCCGCCCCCACGCCCCACCTCGATAAGGACATCCATGGCCACCGCCGATATCGTCACCCTGGCGCTGCTCGCCCTGCTGGCGCTGTACCTGTTCAGCCTCTACAACCGCCTGACGATCCGCCGCACCCGCCTGCGCAACGCCTTTGCCCAGATCGAAGTGCAGCTCAAGCGCCGCTATGACCTGATTCCCAACCTGCTGGAAACCGTCAAGGGCTACCTGCAGCACGAACACACCACCCTCACCGCCCTGGCCCAGGCCCGCAACACCGCCCGGGACAGCCTGCAGGCAGCGGCGGCCGAGCCTGGCGACCGCGAGAAGATCCTGCGCCTGGGCCAGGACCAGGGCGCCCTGGACCAGGCCCTGGGCCACCTGCACCTGAACCTGGAGGCCTATCCGCAACTCCAGGGCTCGCAGAACATGGCGCAGTTGAGCGAGGAGCTCACCAGCACCGAGAACAAAGTGGCGTTCGCCCGCCAGGCCTTCAACGATGCGGTGACCGACTACAACCTGTGCAAGCAGCAAGTGCCGGCGCTGTTCTTCGCCCGCTTGCTGGGTCATCGCAGCGACGCCACCCTGTTGCAATTCAGCGACAGCGCGCTGATTCAAGACGCCACCCGGATCGCCTTCCAGTAAAGCGGCCCCTACCCTGCGGATGTTTGCATGAAATTCTTTCAACACCAGGCCCAGGCCCGGCGTCGCACCCTCAAGCTGCTGTCGTTGATGGCCCTGGCGGTGGCCAGCCTGACCGCCCTCAGCAGCCTTGGCCTTGGCTGGCTGTGGCGCGAGCTGAACCAGGAATCCGGGCAGCCCAAGGTACTGAACTGGCCCCTGGTCGCAGTGGTGGCCGCCCTTATCGTCCTGGTGGTGCTGCTGGGCAGTTGGTACAAGACCTGGCGCCTGCGCGCCGGCGGCAAGGTTATCGCCGAGCACCTGGGCGGACGCCTGATCAACGGCGCGGCGCGCAACAGCGATGAACAGCGGCTGCTGAACATCGTCGAGGAAATGGCCCTGGCTTCGGGCACCACGATGCCTGCGGTGTATGTACTGCCCGAAGAGGCGATCAACGCCTTCGCCGCCGGTCTCGACCCGCAGCAAGCGGTGCTGGGGGTGACCCGGGGCGCCCTCTCCCGGCTTGAGCGCGATGAGCTGCAAGGCATGGTCGCCCACGAATTCAGCCACATCCACAACGGCGACATGCGCCTCAACACCCGGCTGCTGGCGGTGATCCACGGGCTGCTGCTGTTCAGCCTGGCGGGCGTGCTGGTGCTGCGCCAGGCCGAACGCGAGCACCTGGCCAGCGACCGCCACCGCTTCATCTGGCAGATCGTCTTCGCCGTGCTCGGCCTGGCCCTGCTGATCCTGGGCTCGCTCGGCACCCTGCTGGGCAACCTGATCAAGGCCGCCATCGGCCGCCAGCGCGAATTCCTCGCCGACGCCTCGGCCGTGCAGTTCACCCGCAATCCCCAGGGCCTGAGCGGGGCGCTGAAGAAAATCGGCTGCTGCACCGCCGGCTCGCGCCTGAAGGCCTTCAACGCCGCGCAATACAGCCACATGTATTTCCACCAGGGCGTGCAGTCGCGCCTGAACCGGCTGTTCGCCACCCACCCGCCGCTGGCCGAGCGCATACGGCGCCTGGATCCACAGTGGGATGGGCGCTTCAAGCCGCTGTAAATGCGCTACCACAGGGCAATGTCGTAAGTGATGTAGAGGCGGTTGCTGTCGCGCCCACGTGAGTAGTCGGAGCGATACACGTAATTGCGCAGCTTCACCCCCAGTCCTTTGAACGAGCCCTGCTGGAGCACATAGGCCAGTTCGCTGTCGCGCTCCCACTCATCGACGCGGGTGCCGGACTTGCCGTCATTGCCGCTCAGGTAGCGGGAGCTGAAGGTCAGGCCGGGAACACCCAGGCTGGCGAAGTTGTAGCCATAGCCGAGCATCCAGGTCCTCTCGCCTTCCTCGATGAACTTGCCGATCCCGGCATTACTGAAGGAGTAGACCGTGGCGCCGTTGATATACGGCAAGCCGGCATCGCCACTGAGGCGCTGGTAGCCGCCGCCAAGGGAATGCCCGGCGATCGCGTAGGTCAGCTGGCCGCTGAACAGGCGGTTGGCGATCTTGCCGTCGAACGCCGCGCCTGAATCGGCGCTGCGAAAGTAGCGCAGGTCGCTGGTCAAGGTCCCCTGCCCCAGCGCCAGCTCATGTTGCAGGCCGACAAAGTCCTGCCGATAGAAGTTCTCGAGTTCGCCATGGAAATAGTTCAGGCGCAGGGTCTTGCTCCATTGGTATTCGGCCCCGCCATAGCGGAAGTCCCCGGACTGGCCGCCGCTGTAGCCGTCGGGCACCAGCCCCACGCTGTCGGTGGAGTCGCGCAGTTTGAAGCGCTGCAGATAGCCGCCGGTCAGGCTCAGGCCGTCGATATCGGTGCTGGTGAGCTGGGTGCCGTGGTAGGTCTGCGGCAACAGCCGGGCATCGTTGTAGACCAGCAACGGGGTCTTGGGCAGCAGGGTGCCGTACTTGAGCGTGGTCTTGGCCAGCCGCACCTTGGCCGTGGCGCCGGCACTGGCGAATTCGCCTGCGGCGCGCCCATCGTCGTGCACCGGCAGCAGCCCCGTGCCACTGCGGCCCTTGCCGGAATCGAGGCGCACGCCCCACAGCCCCAGGGCATCGATCCCGAACCCCAGGGTGCCGGGGGTGAATCCGGACTGATAATCGAACAGCAACCCATGGGCCCATTCGGTGCGCTCGCTCTTGGCCGTGCGCGCAGCCTTGGCGCTGAGGCCGTGTTCGTCGCGGAAGTTTTCGTTGAAATAGACGTTGCGCAATTGCAGCTTGAGGCTGCTGTCGTCGATCAAACCCGCGGCCTGGACCAGGCTCAGGAGCAACAGGCTCAGGCCGGGAACAAGCATTACGCGGATCAGCAAATGGCTCATGTCGTACTTCTCGTCGTTGTTATTCAAGGCGCAGGTCGCCAGACGCCCCGCCAGCAGGCGCGCCAGACAACGAAAGTGGGCTTTGAACGAGTCAGGCGAACAAGGTCAGGGCGCCGGTCAACAAGGCCAGGGCCATGATCACCAGCGAAGTCAGCACCGCCCACTTCACCGTGGCTTTCTGGAAGTCGCCGATGTCGCGATCCACCATGCCCACCAGCAGCAAGGTCGAGGCCACCAGCGGACTCATCAGGTGCACCGGCTGGCCGAGGATCGAGGCGCGGGCGATTTCCAGGGGAGAAATGCCATAAGCCGCCGCCGCGTTGGCCAGGATCGGCACCACGCCGAAGTAGTAGGCATCGTTGGACAGGACAAAGGTCAGCGGCATGCTGGTAACCGCTACCACCAGCGGAAACAGATGACCCCAAGACGGCGGGATCCAGTCCACCAATGCCTGGGCCAGGGCATCGACCATTCGGGTACCGGAAAAGATCCCGGCGAAGATCCCGGCGGCAAATACCAGCAAGACCACGGTCATTGCATTGCCTGAGTGGGCAAGAATGCGTTCTTTTTGAATATCCAGCCGAGGGTAATTGATCATCAACGCCAGGACGAAACCGAGCAGGAACAACACCGCGGAGTGCATCAGGCCCGACACCAGCGCCGCCATGACGGCCACAACCAGCAGCAGATTGACGTAGGCCAGCTTCGGCCGCTTGTACGGCGTGTCTTCGAGAATCGCCTCGATGTAGCAGTTACCACCCCCACTTTGCAGATGGACGTTGCCGATGCGCTTGCGCTCGGCCCGTCCCAGCAGGTAGGCAGTGAAGACTACCCAGGCCGCGCCACCGATCATGGTCGGCAGCAACGGCACGAAATACTCGCCGGCATCCAGGCCCAGCGCCGCGATGGCACGTGTCGCAGGACCTCCCCAGGGAGTCATGCCGCTCATGATGCTCAACGACAGCATGGAAATGGTGGCGAGGATCATCGGGTTCATGCCGATGCGCTTGTACAACGGCAGCATCGCCGCGCAGGTGATCATGTAGGTGGTAGTACCATCGCCATCCAGGGCCACCACCAGCGACAGCAAGGCGGTGCCCATGGCGATCTTGGTCGGATCGCCGTTGACCTGCTTGAGAATCCTGCGAATCAATGGGTCGAACAATCCGGAATCGATCATCAGGCCGAAAAACAGAATGGCGAACAGCAGCAGCGCTGCCGACGGAGCGACCATTTTCAGACCGTCGAGCATCATCTTGCCGGTACTGTCCGCAAACCCGCCGAGCAGCGCAAAGACAACCGGTACCACCGTCAGGGCGACGATGGGCGACAGGCGTTTGGTCATGATCAGGAAGGTGAAAACCACCACCATGGCGAGGCCGAGTAACGCGAGCATAAGTCGATTCTCTTGTTTTTATGGTGAGCATGGCCGGCATGCAGGCGCACGGCCGCCGTGGCGCCGGGCAACCATTCGGGGACCCGGCACAAACTCTTGAACAGATGCATTGGGGGACAGCGCAACCGTGGTGCTGATCAGACCGAACTGGGGCGCCAGTAAGGTTTTCCGGTTTTCATCGGGATGGGAATTCGCCGTCCGGCATGCGCGGCACGGCCTGACGACCGGCCCGCAGCAAACGGATCCTCAGGTGGAGCGATTCGACATGGTTCATGGCATCACCTGTTCTTGGAATTGTTCTGGTGCGAAGCGCACCAGCGACAGCCTTGGCTAGCCGTCCAACGATTGTGAAGCCGGTACATAGACATAACCGGAGAACAATCGCCGGGCGGTACGAACCACCGAGGCACGAAGGATTCCCTGGGGAGCTTCGGGGTAGGACAACAGCACATCGATACCTCCGCTGGGGTGCTCGATACGGACCTTTTGCAAGGGCGGCTCACTGACTCCGCCCAAGATCTCGGCCACGACACTACCAGCCGTGACACAAGCGGTAGCCAGGCCGATGGCGCCGGTGATAGCCAGGGCCCGATGGCAGTTGTGGGGCATGAAATAGCGCACCGCCAGGGTGCCCCCGGCCTGGGCCCGGGACACCAGCACCGGCTTGGGAATCACCTTGTCACTCACATCCCCCAGGCCCATGGCTACCCCGGCATGCAGGCGCAGGCTTTCCAGGCGCTGCAAGAATTGCGGGTCGGCATCCAGTTGCGCCGGACTTTCATCACCGCGCTTGCCCAACTGGGCGGCTGGCACCAGTACCATCGGCATTGCCATGTCGATACATGTCACAGTCAGCCCGTCGATCAGGTCCTGGGGCTGGCCGGTGGGAAACAACTGGCCAGTCTTGCTGCCGGCAGCATCGAGAAATGTCAGGGCCACTGGTGCCGCACGGCCCGGCACGCCGTCGATGGCGGTATCGCCTTCATAACTGACCTGGCCATCGGGCGTCTGCACCTGGGCAATAACGAGAATGCCGGTGTTGAGATTGCGAATCCGCACCTGAGTCACAGCGCCCATGGCCCTGACCAGTCCTTGCTCTATCGCGAAGGGTCCAACGGCGCACAGCATGTTGCCGCAGTTGGGCGCGGTATCTACCCGCCGCTGAGACACCATGACCTGGACGAACAGGTAATCGACATCGGCCTCCGGGTGCAACGATGGGCTGACGATCGCCACCTTGCTGGTCTGTGGGCTGCCACCGCCGATACCATCGATTTCCAACTCGTGACCGGACCCCATCAGGTCGAGCAATAGTTCATCACGTTCAGCAATGGCCAGGGGCAGATCCCTGGCCAGGAAAACCGGCCCTTTGGAAGTGCCACCGCGCATCAATACACAAGGAATTTTCTGCATGAATACTGACTCTTGTTGATCAATCAAGGAAATTAATGTCCTTGAAGCAAGAGTGTCAGGATTCAAATAGTGTTTCCAATGCAAATATCAGAGCTATTATTGCGATCAACGCATCAATTAAATAATGTGCATCACTACATTCCCTAGCCCCTATCTTGAGAGAACCTCATGGAATATGAGCTCCAGGACATAAGATCCTTCGTGAAAATCGCCGAACTTGGAAGTTTTCATGAGGCGGCCGATGCCTTGCACCTGTCACAGCCAGCCCTGAGCCGACGCATGAAAAAACTCGAAGAAGGCCTGGGCACCGCTCTCCTCGACCGCACCACCCGTAAAGTCAGCCTGACCAGCGTTGGCCGTGACTTCTTGCCCAAAGCCAGGCGCTTGCTGGATGACTTCGACGACTCGATCCTCAACATTCGCGAATTGGCGCAGCGACAAATCGGCCAGGTGACCCTGGCCTGCATCCCCACGGCAGCCTTCTACTTCCTGCCGTCGGTCATCCGCCTGTATAACCAGCGCTATCCGAAAATCCGTATCCGCCTGCTCGATCTCAGCGCCAACGATGGCCTGGAATCGGTGTTGCGAGGCGAGGTGGACTTCGGCATCAACATGATGAGCGGCCAGCATCCCGACATCGAGTTCGTGCCCCTGGTCAACGAACCCTTCGTGCTAGCTTGCCGGCGCGACCATGAGCTGGCCGGACGCAGCTCGGTAAGGTGGGCCGAACTCAGCGATCATCGCCTGATCGGAGTCGGGCGCATGAGCGGTAATCGCATGTTGCTGGATCATGCTTTGTCCGGATTGAGCTGGCGTCCGCAGTGGTTCTATGAGGTGCAGCATCTGTCCACCTCCCTGGGACTGGTGGAAGCCGGCCTGGGGATTTCGGCAATGCCAAGCCTGGCCATGCCGGCCGCCGACCACCCCACGCTGGTGAGCATTCCCCTGACCGATCCCGTGGTCAATCGTACCTTGGGGCTGGTTTACCGACGTGGCGCGTCGCTATCGCCGGCAGCGGAAAAATTCGTCTCGATCCTGCGCGAACAATGGCCTCACTGACCCAGGAGCAAGCGCTATCCATGCCACACGGCACTTGGGCAGACGTGCCTTGACGGCAGCACCGCCAGTCTCAGAACATCCACGCCGTTTTTGTTCAAGCGCTGCCAGGCGACATCCCAGCGCCCCGTTCTACCAGGAGTCCCCCCGATGCCCCATGAAGGCAACCTGCTACAAGCCGCCGTCGTGTTTCTCTGCGCCGCGGTCGTCACCGTGCCCCTGGCCAAGCGCCTGCAACTGGGGGCCGTGCTCGGCTACCTGCTGGCCGGGGTGCTGATCGGCCCGTCGGTGCTGGGCCTGATCGGCAATCCCCAGAGCGTCAGCCACATCTCCGAGCTGGGGGTGGTGCTGTTGCTGTTCATCATCGGCCTGGAGCTGTCGCCGCGACGCCTGTGGGTGATGCGCAAGGCGGTTTTCGGGGTCGGCCTGGCCCAAGTGCTGCTGACCGGGATCGTGATCGGCAGCGTGGCGCTGTTCCTCTTCGGCCAGACGCTCAACAGCGCGGTGGTGCTGGGCCTGGGCCTGGCACTGTCGTCCACCGCCTTCGGCCTGCAGAGCCTGGCCGAACGCAAGGAACTGACCAGCCCCCACGGGCGCCTGGCGTTCGCCATCCTGCTGTTCCAGGACATCGCCGCGATCCCGCTGATCGCCATGGTGCCGGTGCTGGCCGGTGTCGATCACCACACCAGCAGCGCCGAGGACCTGCGCCACGGCTTGCAGGTACTGGGCAGCATCGCCGTGGTGGTGGTCGGTGGCCGCTACCTGCTGCGCCCGGTGTTTCGCATCGTGGCCAAGACCCGCTTGCCGGAGGTCTCCACCGCCACCGCATTGCTGGTGGTGATCGGTACCGCCTGGCTGATGGACCTGGTGGGCGTATCCATGGCCCTGGGCGCCTTCCTCGCCGGCCTGCTGCTGGCCGACTCGGAATACCGGCATGAGCTGGAAGCCCAGATCGAACCCTTCAAGGGCCTGCTGCTGGGCCTGTTCTTCATCAGCGTCGGCATGGGCGCCAACCTCAGCCTGCTGCTCAGCGCGCCCTTGGCCGTGCTGGGCCTGACCCTGCTGCTGATCGGCCTGAAGCTGCCGTTGCTGTTCGTGGTCGGGCGCCTGGCCGGTGGCCTGGACCGCGAGCATGCGATCCGCCTCGGGGTGGTGCTGGCGGCGGGCGGTGAGTTCGCCTTCGTGGTGTTCAAGATCGGCCGCGACCAGGGCCTGTTCGACGCGCGCCTGCACGACCTGCTGGTGCTGACCATCACCCTGTCCATGGCCCTGACCCCACTGTTGTTGCTGGCCTGTTCGCGCCTGCTCAAGCCCAAGCCGAAACCCGTGGAGATGCCCGCCGAATACCGCCGGATCGACTCCGACCAACCGCGGGTGGTGATCGCCGGCATGGGTCGTATGGGCCAGATCGTGGCGCGTATCCTGCGGGCGCAGAAGGTGCCGTTCGTGGCCCTGGACACCTCGGTGGAAACCATCGAGCTGATCCGCAGCTTCGGCGGCGGCATCCCGGTGTTCTATGGCGACCCGTTGCGGCCGGAAATCCTCAGCGCAGCCAAGGTCGGCCAGGCGGAGTTCTTCGTCATCGCCACCGACGACCCGGACACCAACATCAAGACCGCCGAGCAGGTGCGCAAGCTCTATCCGCACCTGAAGGTCATCGCCCGCGCACGTAACCGCCAGCACGTGCACCGCCTGGTGGACCTGGGCGCCCAGGCCGTGCGGGAAACCTACTACTCGAGCCTGGAGATGAGCCGCCGGACCCTGATCGGCCTCGGGCTCAGCCAGGTCCAGGCCGACTCGCGGATCCAGCGCTTCACCCAGCACGACCAGCAATTGCTGGCCGCCCAGCATGAGGTGTACGACGACGAGGCCAAGGTCATGCAGACCGCCCAGGAAGCCCGTGCCGAACTGGCCCGCCTGTTCGAGGCCGACGAAGAGGACGAACGCCTGGAAGAGAACCTGCTACCGCCGATGCGCTGAAGCACTCTCCTGACAGATTCTGTCAGCCGCCCAGTCTAGATTGGGCGGCCTCCCTCCCCTGACAGGAAACCTCGATGAGCGACGCTGCCCCTGCCCTCAAGGAAATCTTCAACCAGCAACGCCTGGTGCATATCGCCGACGCCATGCGCGAGGTGTATCCGGCGTTCGACCACCCGGGCTTTCTCAAGCGCGCCAGCCAGGGCCTGGCCGAGCTCTCGGTGATGCAGCGCCTGGCGCGGGTCAGCGACAGCCTGCACCAGGTGCTGCCCGGGCCCTACGAACACAGCCTGGAACTGCTGTATGCCCTGGCGCCACGGCTCGACAGCCGCTTCGTCTGCATGTTCCTGCCGCACTTCGTGGCCAGCCATGGCACCCATGACTTCGCCCGTTCCATGGCGGCGCTGAAGTTCTTCACCGGTTTCGGCTCCTCGGAGTTCGCCGTGCGCCCGTTCCTGGTCAACCAGCAGGCGGCGACCCTGGAGCATATGTACGACTGGTCGCGCGATCCGGACGAACACGTGCGCCGCCTGGCCAGCGAAGGCAGCCGCCCGCGCCTGCCCTGGTCGTTCCGCCTGGAACGCCTGCAGGCCGAACCTGGGCTGGCGGCGCCGATCCTCGAGCGACTGCGCAACGACCCCAGCCTGTATGTGCGCAAGTCGGTGGCCAACCACCTCAACGACATCACCAAGGACCACCCGCAGTGGGTGCTGCAACGCCTGCAAGACTGGCCGCTGGAGCAACCGCACACGGCCTGGATCGTCCGCCATGGCCTGCGCAGCCTGATCAAGCAGGGCGAGCGCCAGGCCCTGGCATTGATCGGCGCCGGGGCCCGGGCCGAGGTCCAGGTAAAGCACTTCACCGTCACGCCTGCGGCCTTGCGCCTGGGCGAGCGCCTGGAGCTGGCGCTGGAGCTGGTCTCCAGCAGCTCGCAGCCCCAGCGCCTGGTGGTGGACTACGCCATCGACTACATCAAGGCCTCGGGCGCCACCAGTACCAAGGTGTTCAAGCTCAAGACCTTCACCCTGCCCGGCCAGGGGCGCCAGGCACTGGCCCGCCAGCAGCAGATCCGTGAATTCACCACCCGCCGGCACTACCCCGGGCGCCACCTGGTGCACCTGTTGGTCAACGGCGAACGGCTGGCCAGCGCGCACTTCGACCTGCTGCCCTGAGCCCCTCTCAATCCACACAAGGAAGACCTCGTGGCAATCATCAACAGGTGGGCCAAGTCCATCGCCAAGGTGCTGGAAAGCAGCTTTGCGGTGAGCAGCAGCATCGCCGACCACAAGACCATCCTGGGCGACGCCCGGGAGAGTTTCATCAGGGATGTGCTGCAACGCTTCCTGCCGCGCAATATCAGCATCGGCTCGGGGCAGATCGTCGATGCCGAGGGCGGGATCTCCAAGCAGATCGACCTGATCATCTACCGCAACGACTTTCCCATCCTGCGCACCTTCGGCTCGGCCGACGTGTACCTGATCGAAGGCGTGGTGGCCACGGTGGAGGTCAAGTCGCAGCTCAACGAAACGCAGTTGTTCCAGGCCCTGGAGAACGGCAAGTCGGTACGCAACCTCAAGGTGTCGATCACCCGGGAATCCATGGACCACTACAGCCAGTTCATGTACCGCAAACCCTTCGCCGAACTGCCCCCGGCGCAATCCTTCTCGGTCCGCGACCAGTTGCTGCCGCCAACCTACATCTATGGCTACAACGGCTATACCGCCGGCAGCCTGGACAAGCTGCGCCAGAGCCTCAACGCCTGGCACCGCGAGCCCCTGGCCCAGGGCGAGCAGGACGTGATCCTGATGCCGGAGGTGATCGCCACCCAGGGCTGCGTGACCCTGAAGAACCTCAACAACATCCTGGGCCTGCCCCGGGTTGCCGGCGAAGAGCTGGAAGCCTGCCGCCAGGCCTTCAACCGGGTGCTTGGATTCAACCTGGACAAACGCAAGTTCCTGGGCTACTTCCGCGAGCGTGACGACCAGGGCTTCGACTACGGGATCGGCCTGAAAACCTGCGAGTCGCCCCTGCAGTACCTGATCTCCAGCCTGCTGCAGACCCTCACCTCCCGGATCGGTCATCCGCAGTTGGGCAGCACCGCGATCCAGTACGACCTGAGCCGCTATCACTTGAGCGAAGAGATGGAAGGTGGCTGGTCGGGCGCCGCGGTGAACCTTACGCGCATCAGCGACCCACGGCTGGACTTCGCCCGGGCCAACGGCTTCTGAAACCTGCGCTGCGGCCACGTGCAACTCGGCCGCAGCACGCCGGGCTTCAGTCCTTGGCGGTCGTGGCCGGCAACGCTATCAGGTGGTCGTCGCAGCCAAAGCCCACCACGTGCTCGCTGCCCCAAGACACCTCCACCACCGCAATGCACGGGTCATAAGACTCGCCCACCAGGCTGCCATCGGCCTTGAACACCCGCAGGTAGCCACCGGTGGAGTAGCGCGAGCTGTCGCCATCGCCGGGCATGGTCATGGTCGCAATCCTGGCGCGCCAGCTGAACAGCCGGTACTTCTGGTAGTAGAAGGCCCGGTCGTCACTGTAGTAGCGATCCTGGTAGGGCGTGCCGTAGTAGAACCAGCCATAACCCTTGTACGCCAGGAACACGGCCAGTACCGCGCCGAGCAGGCGTTTGCTGTGTTTCATCGAGGTCTTTCCTTGTACCGAGGAGAACTTCAGGGCTGGGTCACGCCGAGCATCCGCAGGCAGGCCTGGACGATGGCCTCGGCCAGGGCCTGGCCATCTTCCTGGCGGGCGGCGATCACGTCATCGGTGGCGCCGTGCACCCCGGCATAGATCAGCGAGGAGATCACCGTCGGCTGTTCCAGGGGCCAGCGACCGGCCTGCCGCCCTCCTTCGAGGATGCCCTGCAACTGCCGCAGGATCGCATTGCGCTCCGGGTTGCCGCGCTCATGGTGGTGATGGTTGGGGTAGACGATGTCGTGCAGGCGGTAGGTGGCCAGGTAGGCCTGGACGCTGGCGCGGATCCAGCTACTGACCTTCGCCACCCAGTCATCCTCGGCGCAGGCCGCCACCGCCTGTTCCAGGCACTCGAGGAAGTCCCGGGTATAGCGTTCGCCCAGGGCCGCCAGCATGTCGTTCTTGGATTGGAAGTAGTGATAGAAGGTGCCCTTGGCCACCCCGGCGCGCTCGACGATCTGGCTGATGGTGGTGGCCTCCACTCCCTGCTCCAGGAACAGGCTGCGGGCGGCGCCCATCAATTCTTCCAGGCGCACTTCGGCGGGTTTGGTTCGCGGCTGCGGCAGGTCGCTGGCAGGTTCCTGGGCCTTGTGGCGTTTCACGATCATGAACGATTCCGGGCGGTGGCGAGGGCCGCCAGTCTAGGGCAATTGCCGGGCAAAAGAGAGTTGAGAATATTTATCATTTTCCATTGACCGACGGTCAGTCGAAATACTAACCTGAGTGCCTCGCCCCTCTCCAGCCCTCCATGGGAGATGTTTGATGGAACGCTATCGTCGCCCGGCCCTGGTGGCCGCCGCCTACCTCGGAACCTTCCTCGCCTCGCTGGACATCAGCATCGTCAACGTCGCCCTGCCGACCCTGCAACAGGCCCTGGCCACCGACCTGGCCGGCCTGCAATGGGTGGTCAACGCCTATGCCATCTGCCTCTCGGCCTTCATGCTCTCGGCCGGCCCCCTGGGCGACCGCTTCGGCCACAAGCGCTGCTGGCTGGCCGGGGTGTTGTTGTTCACCCTGGGTTCAGCGCTCTGTGCCCTGGCCCAGGAGCTCGGGTTGCTGCTGGCCGGGCGTGCGGTCCAGGGGCTGGCCGGGGCACTGCTGATTCCCGGGGCGATGCCGATCCTCAGCCACGCCTTCCCCGACCTGCGCCAGCGGGCCCATGTCATCGGCGGCTGGTCGGCGTTCAGTGCCCTGGCGCTGATCCTCGGCCCCTTGGTGGGCGGCCTGCTGCTGGAGTCCGTCGGCTGGCAGAGCATCTTCCTGATCAACCTGCCCATCGGCCTCCTCGCCCTGGCCCTCGGGTGCTGGGGAATCAGCGAGCGCAAGCACCCGCAGCACGCTGCCCTCGACCCGCTGGGCCAGGCCCTGAGCGTGTTGTGGCTGGCGGCCCTGACCTATGGCCTGATCCTCGCCGGCGAAGAAGGCTTCGCCAGCCAAGGCCCCCTGCTGACCTTGCTGGTGGCCGCCGCGGGGCTGCTGGCCTTCACCCTGGTGGAGCGGCGGGTGCAACGGCCGCTGCTACCCCTGGACCTGTTCCGCCAGCGCCCGTTCGCCGTGGCCAACCTGGCCTCGTTCATCCTCGGTTTTTCCAGCTACAGCAGCTTGTTCTTCTTCTCGATCTTCCTGCAGCAGATCCAGGGCTGGTCCGCTGCCGAGACCGGCCTGCGCATGCTGCCGCAATTCACCGTCACCGGCCTGGTAGCCATCGGCTTCGGGCGCATCAACCAGCATGTGCCCCTGTCCTGGCTGATGGTGGCCGGCTACGGCCTGGTTGGCCTGGCCATGACCGCCATGACCCTGTTCGACGCCCACACCCCCTACTGGCTGGTGGGCTCGTTGCTGGGGCTGCTGGGCCTGGGCATGGGCCTGGCATTGCCGGGCACCGGCCTGACGGTGATGGCCTGCGCCCCGCCGGAACGCGCCGGGATCGCCTCGGCCAGCATGAATGCCCTGCGCCAGACCGGCATGAGCATCGGCATCGCCCTGCTCGGCAGCCTGATGGGCGCCCGGGCCATCCAGGTGCTAGGCGAATCGGCTCGGGCCAGCGGCATGGCCAACGCCGGCGAACTGGCCCGCCAAGCGGTGACCGAACACCAGTTGCCACTAAACAACCCGCTGTTCGGCGAGCTGTACCGCACGGCCATGACCAGCGGTTTGCACCTGGCCATGCTGCTGGCGGGTGCCTCCGGCCTGCTGGCCATGGGCTTGCTGCTGGCTATTCGCCGACAGCCCCGCGCGAAACACGCGGAGCAGCCCGCAGGGCATGGCAACGCCCTGCCCCAAGGGGGCGAGAACAGGTGAACGATGCCCATTGTCCGGGGCTTTTCTCCTCGTCTAGTATGGTTGATGGACCGCGCGTGCCACCTGGGAACGTGCCTTGCAGAACAATAAGAAAAACGCCATCGCCATGCCTGCATCCCGCCCCGTCGGCGCCTATGTGCGCCGCCTGAAGCTCAGCCCCTTGCTCGAGTACCTGCAAGAGCGGCAGCTGCGCCTGCCATCGCCCTGCCAGGCCCGGTGGCAAGGGCTCAAACCCGCGGACCATATTCCCCTGGATCAATACCTGGGCTTCTTCGAAGAAGCGGCCCGGACCCTGGACGACCCGCTGCTGGGCGCGCGCATCGGCCTCGCCAGCCGCTCACCGGTACTCTCGCCGCTGCGCGAGCTGTTCCTCAACGAAGCGACCCTGCACGGCGCACTGTTGGAGCTCAATCTCAGCACCACGGCCCTGCAGGGCGGCACCCGCACCCAACTGCGCATCGACGGCGAGCAGGTACAGATCAGCTACCAGTTACCCGCCTACCCGGCCAGGGCCTGCCGCCAGGATGTGGAGTTCAGCCTGGGCATGCTGATCCATGTCTTGCAGTTGCGCCTGGGACAGGACTGGCGGGCCCAGCGGATCGACCTCTGCCATGCACTGACGGCCAAGGACCGCGAGGCCCTGGGCGGGCTGCTGGATTGCCCGGTGCGGGATGCCGCGCCCAGCAACGGCATCGTCTTCGCCAGCCATTGGCTGGATCACAGGTGCCCCGGCCAGGGCTGCGATGCCGACGTCCTGCTGTTCTTTCGCGAGCACATCCAGGGCCTGTGCGCCGAACAACACAGCGGCAGCTTCCATGAGCGGGTGCGGCGCCTGCTGGAAGGGCAATTGGGCGAACAGCCGCTGTCCCTGGAGCGCATCGCGCGTCAGCTGTGCCTGTCGCCACGCAGCGTGCAGCGCAAGTTGGCCCTGGAACAGGTGGTGTTCTCCGAGCTGCTGGAGCAAGTGCGGCACAGCCTCGCCCTAGAACGCATGCGCCATCCCGGCACGCGGATCGACGAACTCGCCGACAGCCTGGGATACGCCGACAGCGCGGCGTTCTCCAAGGCTTTCAAACGCTGGACCGGGGTGCCGCCGCTGCGCTACCGGCGGCAGTTCCTGTAGGGTCTGTTGCCGTTTCGGCGCAAACCGCGTTGCCGCGCAACCCGAAGGGACGGGCCGGTTTTAGCGCGGCGCGTCGTTACTCGACGGCTCATTTGGACGGCCAAACTTCGCGTCTCGTGCCTAGCCCCGCGCTAAAACTGGCTCCGGCGCGGTCGCGGCGAAATGGCAACAGACCCTAGTATGCCCGGCCCTTCAGAGCGGCGAGATGCCTTCGGGATACGCTGTCTCGCTCAGCAGCCGTACCTGCGCGCCGATGGGCACGTTGAACCAGGCCCCATCCACTTCGCCCAGGGCCATGCCGGTATTGCGCCAGGCCCTGGTGTCGAGGACGAAGACGATCGCCACATCCACCGCCTTCTCGCGAAAGCTCACCAGGTACAGCTGGTCGCGCAGCTTGAAGTAGCTGGCCTCGTCGCAATCACAGTCACCATGGCGCACGCCGCCATGGATCTGGTAGGCGTACCAGCGACTGTTGAGATAGACATGCTCCACCGCGGTGTCCTGGCTGTAGAGGTTGAGCACGCGCTTGCCGATCAGCTCATCGCTGCGCTCGGGCGGTGCACCGGCCGGCCGGCCATCCAATCCGGCGTGATGCAGCGCCTGGCCGACGTTGGAGGCCAACCCGCGAGCCTTGCGCTCGGTATCCAGCCAGGAATGCACCAGCAAGGCCCGGGATCGCTGCTCGTCGATGATCACCACCAGGCTCTGGCGCTGCGCCGACGGCAATGGCAGGTCGATGAAAAACAGCCCGGCACAGGCCTGCACCACGTCGGCTTGCGCCGTCCCCGACGCCAGCACCAGCGGCAGTCCCTGCCAACGAACCTCGCCCTGCTTATCGAACGCCAGCTCGCCCCGCTGCTCGGCGAACTCCAAGACAAAGCGCCGCCCGCGCAGCGCCGGGCTGTCGGGCAGGCGGTTGAGGCACAACTGCGCGGCAAAGTCATCGAATCCGGGAAGCGCCTGTTCCAGCGGGTTCATGGCCGCACCTCCCGCTGCTCGCCAGCCAGGGCCTGCTGGATCAGCCGCTCGCTGAGCGTCCACAGTTGCCGGGCCTGGGCGACATCACGCACCCGGGGCATGACGCCCAGGTGATCCAGGGGATCGGCGTTGCTCAAGGCCACCTGGCAATCCTCCAGGTAGTAACCGCCACAGCCCTCCAATTGCGGATGCAGCAGGGCCCAGAGAATGCTCGCCGCACCCTCCTCGGTGCTCTTGCGCCGGGTCAACTGGCGCAGCCCGGGCTGGCGTTCGAGCAAGGGCACGAAGTCGGCGTCGGTCAGGTGATTGTGCAGGTTGGTCCCGGCCACCACTCCGGGGGCCACCGCCAGGGCGCGGATGCCCTCCTCGGCCAGGTGCTGGTCCAGGCCCACGGCGAACAGCACGTTGGCCGACTTCGACTGGCCATAGGCCGTCCAGCGGTCGTAGGCCCGGTGCTCGAAGTTGGGATCGGCGAAATCGATGCCCGCCAGGCGATGGGCGCCCGAGGTCAGCAGCACCACCCGGGCAGCGGCCGCCTGGCGCAGTAACGGCAACAGCCGGGTGATCAACCGATGGTGGGCGATATGGTTGATGCCGAACTGGCGCTCCAGGCCATCGTCGGTACGAGCGAAATCGGTGGCCATGATCCCCGCACTGGCGATGACGCCGTCCAGGTGCGGCAACTGCTCCAGCAGCCTTGAGGCCAGCCGCTCGACGTCGCGCAATGACTCCAGGCGCACCGCCTCGAAGTGCAGCGACTGGCTGCCGGTGGCGGCCCGCAGCTCGGCCAGGGCGGCGTTGCCGCGTTCGGCGCTGCTGCCCAGCACCAGTACCCGGGCGCCACGGGCAGCGAGGCAGCGGGCGCATTCCTTGCCCAGCCCCGAAGTGCCGCCGGTCACCAGGTAGATCTTGCCGGAGAGGTCCAAGTCCCGGACCAGGTCCCAGGCTCGTGTATGGGTATCGAACGACATGTTGCTACTCCTTCCTTCATTGAATGAACAGGCTGGCGTCCAGCTCCAGGGCCGCACCGGGTGCCTCCAGGGCCTTGACCCAGAGCAGCGCCACGGACAGCTGCAACGTCGCCACGGGCCCCAGCTCACGCTGCAATTGATGGCTGAACGCTTCCAGCAAGGGCTGGCTCGCCGCGGGGCCGGCCTCGATGCCGGGACACTTGAGCAACACCTGCAAGGCCGCCGGCTGGCCACCGGTGTCGAGGCGCCTGGCCAGGGCCCCCGCCGCCTGCTCCACGCTCGCCAGCGACAAGCTGCCGGCCTCGCCGCACGCCAGGCTGAACCAGGTTGGCCGCGGGGCTTGCGGGCGCAAGGCCAGGCCATCGATCTCGATCTTGAAATCCTCCAGGACCATGCCGTGGCCACGTAGCACGCACAGTTGCAGCGCCTCGGCCACCCTGGCATCGGCCCGCTGGCGCACAGCCTGCGTTACCAACTGTCGGGCGTGCTGCGGGTCCTGGTCGGCGCGCAGGTACAGGGTCAGGCGGGCCAGGTCGGAGCAGTCGGCGTCCAGGGCCCGGAGGCTGTCCTGGATCTTGTCCAGGATCACCTCCACCTGCTCCGCCAGGCCGGGACGGACCTGCAGGTTATCGGCGCTGAAGCCACGCTCCGGGGCCAGCAGTTCCAGGGCCTCGAAACCGGTGAGGAACACCTGGCCGCGATACTCCAGGGCCCGCGCCACATCCATCGGCAGGTCGTCGAACAGGGCCCGCCGTGCCGGCGTGGCATGCCTGGCGAATACCGCCTCGAGCGCCACCAGCGCCCCTTCCCGGGACAGGTGCGGCACCCGGAAAAGGGTGCCGACGCTGGGCTCCCGGACCAACCGGGGGGCCAGGGCATGGCACTGGCGATGGAATGCCTGGATCGCCGCCAGCGGGTCCACGGCGCCATTGCGAATGGCGATGCTGTGCTTGAGCATCGCGCCCAGGCTCAGCCCTCGTTCGGCCAGGGCTGCAGCCATGGTTTCGAGCAAGGCGGCAAGTTGCTGTTCCAGGTCACCGTCCACTGCCGCCTGTTGCCAGTTGCAGAAGATCAGGTCCTGGGTTTGCACAAGGTTCATCGGGACTCTCCTCAAGGGATCAGTGGCGCCAGCCCAGCAACGGGTCGAGGGCGAAGTTCAGGCCCAGGCCGAACAACCAGCCGCTGGCCGGACGCTGTTCGGCGAAGGGGTTCTGGTAGCGACTGGGTTGCAGCACGTAGTTGATGAAGGGATCCAGGGTCACGCCGCTGCCCAAGACAAAGCGCCCATTGAGCTCGGCGACGAAACTGTCCCGTGGCTGCTCGTAGGCACTGCCCGAGAGGCGTCCGGCATCCTTGAGGCGGGCCTGGTAGTCCTTGCTCACGCGAAACCAGCTCAGGCGCGCGCCAAGGCTATCCAGCGGGCGGCCCGGAATGACGTTGAGGGCATTGACCCCGATGAAGCCGAAGGCATCCACCCCACCGGTGACCCCGGGGGTCAGCGACGAGCTGAGCCCGCCTTCCAGGGTCAGGCTGCGCGGGTGGGTATCGAACGGGCGGCTGCCACCGTCGGCGCGGTACACCGTCTTCTGCCAATTGAAGAGAATGCCGTCGGCATGCTCCTGGACCTTGGGCGCCGAGCCCGGGTCGAGCAAGGTCGAGGTACCGGCCATCGTGCGGCTGGGGTTGGGCTGTTTCTTGGTGGAGCGATACAGGGCCAGCTCGAAACGACTGGGATAGAGCGCCTCGCCAAAACGGGTCTGGGTGCCGACCTGGGCCAGGAAGAAGCGCCCGTCGTGGCGCTCCTCGCGCCAGTTCCAGCCGGATTCGAAGGGGATCTGCCCATTGAGCAACCAGCCGCCCACCTGGGCAAAGCGGTTGTCGTCGAAGTTGTAGCGGGCCGTGGCACTCCAGTAGGCGAACGGATAGGCGAACACCGAGCCGTTCATCAGCGTCAGCGGGTTGAAACAGGTGAACACGAAGGCACAAGCCGGCTGCATGAACGAGGTCGCGGGGTTGCTCCGGCCCAGCTCCAGCTTCAGGGCATCCTCCAGCAGGCGCTGTTCGTAGGACAGCTGCACCAGCCGCGCCTTCTTCGGCACGAAAGGCGCCACCGCGCCATAGATGTCCCCCAGCGCCGGACCGTAGTCGACGTTGCTGGCCACCGGCGCATAGCTCTGCTTGAGGTGCACGCTGGCGCCCTTCACGCCCAGCAGCTTTTCCAGGTCGAAGTCGGCCGCCAGCATCAGGAACAGGTTGTTCTGGTCCTGGCGACGCCCCACGCCGTAGGTGTTGTACAAGCTGTACCAGCTACCGAAGCCGTGCACGGCGATGCCCTGGGCATCCAGCTGTTCGCCAAGGCTCGGTGCCCGGGCTGGCGCGACCGGGTTCGCGATCGTGCCGGGCTGATCCGGGCCGGCCAGCGCGCACCCGGCCCACAGGGCGCAGCACGCCAGCACAGTCCCACGTTGGACGAAGAATCGATTGTTGTTATTGGAAGGATTCATGGTCGGACCTGTATGGGCGATGGACTCAAGGAGCAGGCACCAGCTCCAGTTGCCGGGCCTGGGTTTGCACGCGCTGGCGGTGCAGGCGGTCGAAATCGTCCGCCAACCGCTGCTGTTCGATGAACTCGATGAAGGGATCGCGGACCTGGGTCTGCAGGCCGGTCAGGGCCTCGATGGCGGCGATCGCGCAGAACGGCACGTAGACCTCCGAGTAGCCGCCCTCATGGATCATCACCAGGCGTCCATGGCCGAGGCGCTCGGCCACCGCCACCATCATCCGGGTCATCTCGCGGAAACTGCCGCTGTGCAATTGCATGTGGCCGAGCACGTCGTAGGTGCTGGCGTCGTAGCCGCTGCCGATCACCAGCAGGTCCGGGGCGAAGCGCAGCAACGCCGGCACCACCAACTGCGCCATGGCATGCAGGTACTGCTGGTGGCCACAACCGGGCAGCAGCGGGATGTTGAGGTTGCACCCCTGCCCTGCGCCTCGCCCGAGTTCGTCGGCGCCGCCGGAGCCCGGGGGGAAGCAGTTTTCCTGGTGCAGGGAGATGGTCAGCACGTCCCCGCGCTCGTAGAACAGAGACTGGGTACCGTTGCCGTGGTGCACGTCCCAATCGACGATGGCCACGCGCCGCGCACCGAGTTCGGCAATGGCGTGCTCCACGGCGATGGCCGAGTTGGCCAGCAGCGTCGAGCCCATGGCCTGGTCCCGCAAAGCGTGGTGCCCGGCCGGGATGCAGGCGGCATAGGCCCGCTGGTACTCGCCGCGCATCACGCCTTCCACCGCCGCCCTGGCCAACCCGGCGGACAGCGCCGCCAGCTCGAAGCCTCCGGCGGCGAACGGCGCCGCCAATCCCAGTTCTCCTCCCTGCTGCTCGCTCAACCGGCGAAAACGCTCCAGGTACTCAAGGTCATGGACCCTGGCCATCTGCGCCAGGGAGGCCGGCGCTGCAGACTCCACTCGCAACTGCCGGCTCAGGCCGCTGGCGTCCATCAACGCCTTGAGCCGCCGCAGGCAATCGGCCGAGGCTACCCCCGAGCCGCTGGACAGCGGCTGGACCCACCCGCCGACCGGGGCCGCCAAGGCCGAGGCCCGGCCGGAGTGGAACCACAGGCAGCGTTCGTCGAACAGGAACGCACTGGCGCCCGCTGAAGGATGCAATTCAGGCTTCATGGCAAAGACTCTTGGATGGCAGGTGCAAGTGCGCGAGGTTGATCGCCGCGGCGGCCAGCAGGGCCAGCAGCGCGCCGCAGCCGAACATCGCCTGGTAGGAAAAGGTTTCCAGCAGGTAGCCGCACAGCGCCGGGCCGCAGGCCAGCCCCAGGCCGAGGACCAGGTTGGTCAGGTTGATCAAGCCGCCCTCGCGGTCGTGCAGGCTGATCACCGTGAGCATGAAGGGCACCAGCAGGGTCCAGGTGAACTTGAACACCAGCACCGCGATGAAGGCCGCATCCGCCCGGGGCACCGCCGCCATCACCAGCAAGGCCAGGATCAACGCGGCGAACCCCAGCAGCAGGCATGTCCCGCGATAGCGATCACGCCCCAGCAAGGTGGCGGCGCCGGCGCCGAGGATGCCCAGCGCGCTGGACAGGGTCAGCAGCTGGTCCAACTGCCCACGATCCATGGCCGTGGGCGCCTGCAAGGCACTGATGAAGGTCCAGACTCCGCCCAGGCACACATACAGCAGGAAGATCGAGGCCACCCCCAGCAGGCCATGCCTGGAAGCCCCCAAGCGACGGCGCCCACCGCTGGCAGCTAGCTGCGGGACTCGGACGAAGTGCCGGCACAGCGGCACGCAGGCCAGCATCAACAGCGCCTGCAAGGCAAAGCACACCCCGGGGCCAAAATGCTGGAAGGCGCTGGGTAACACCGCCAGTCCCAGGGTTCCGAGTATCAGTTGGCCGAAGATGATCGAGCCGAACGCCCGCCCGCGATCATCCAGGTGCGCGACGCTGCGGGTACACAGGATCAGCAGTGAACCGGCGGCCAGTGCAGTGACGCCCCGAGCCGCCAGGAAGGCGTCGAAATGGCGCTCCAGAAGCAGCGCCGAAACCAGGTTGCCGCCGATGTACAGGCCCACGAACAGCAAGGCCCAGCGCTGCCAGTGCCCCGAGCGCAGCCAGTAGATGGCCGGCAAGGTGGCCAGGCTGCTGAAGATCAGCTCCAGGGAAAACATCGCGCCGATCCGGCTCGGGCTCAGGCCGATCTGCGAGGTCAATTGCATGGACAGGGCCGGGGCCCAGAGGAAGGTCGCCGGTAGCACCGACGCACATAGGGTGATGGTGATCAGCAGCCAGCGATGACTGGCCTCGCCCGGCAGGGCTGCAGGTTCGGCGGTAGCGCTCACGATAGGCACCTTCGTTATTGATTGTTATGGGTGAGGTGGCACGGCAACGGCTGCCAATCTAGCAACGGCCCTGGCGACGACCGGCTTCAATTGATGACGACTTTTTGTCTTTTCACGCCAATGCCCGCGGGCGCTATCAGGTTGGCCAGGCGCCCCGGCGAGCCGGGGCATTGACAAGCGCGATGGCGGCTTCGACCATCGGCGCCGCAACGGCCGCTGCCGGCCATGACTCAGGAGATCAAGGATGAAGAGGCTTTCGCTGGCGCTGTGCCTGATGGCAGGCGTGGGCCCGGCTGGCGCGCAGGACCTGGCGGCTGCACGCCAGTCCCTGAAGAACTATGGCCTGGCCTACTGCATGGCCAGGCAGTTTCCCGAGCGCTCGGCCATGGGCGAGGACGTTGGGCACGCCATCGGCATGTATGGCGTCATGGGCGCAGGCCTGCATCAGGTCCTGCAGGACGAAGACACACTCACGACCCTGCATGACCCCTATGACGCCACCACCGACTACGTCTTCAAGGCTTATGACCAGGTCGCGGCCAACAGCAAGCACCGTCCTGGAAAAGTCGTGCTGCACGCTTGCTTGCAGGTCTACAACTCCAGGGCCTTCGACCGGTTCATCCGGAGCCAGGACTCCTACATCCGCCAGCAAGACCTGCAAGCTGCTGGCCCCAACTCCTGACAGCGCTCGATGCGCCAACGGCGACAGACTCGCCCTAGCCTGGCCGCGCACCGACAGCAACCGGTGGCAGGTGTCGCTTAAACACCGGTCGAGGTCGAATCCAGCGCTCGGTCAGCGACGCCACTATCCATACTCAGGCACCTGTCCCCGGTAATGGAATACGCCCGTGAACCTGCCGCAGCCGCCCGCCCCTTGCCTGGTCAATCCCCTGCCCCTGGACCCGCATCAGCGGCGGCTGCTCCACGAACAGGGCTACCTCAAGCTCCCGGGATTGCTGAGCAGCGCCGCCATCGAACCGTTGCGCCAGCTGGTGGAGCAGCAACTGCGCCCGACCCAGGCCAGCGCTGGCGAGGGGTTCAACCGCCTGACCCACCGCCTGGAGCAGGACGGCATTCTCCGGCAACTCCAAGGCCAGCCGGCATTGGCCCAGGTACTGACTTACCTCACCGACAGCCGGCTGATCCTGTGTGAGGCCCAGGGCTTCGAGCTGGGCCAGGGGCGCTCGGGTTTCGCCTGGCACTACGATTCGCTGAACTTTCGCTACATCCGCCCCCAAGACCCGGCCTTCAGCCTGTGGCTGCCCCTGCAACCGGTACGCCCAGAGGCACAGGGTGGCGGCATGGCCTGGGTGCCGTTGTCGCTGTGCTCGGCCCTGGGCAACTTCCAGTTTTCGCGAATGCTGGCCCAGCAGTTGGCCCAGGGCGAGTCGATCACCGAACTTTCCGAGCTCTTGCGCCAGACCTACGCCAGCCCGGGCCCCTTGACCGAGCGTTTCGAGCGACAGCGCATCGAAGAGGCCTTCGAGCCCGGCGATGCCCTGCTGTTCAGCAAGTATCTTTGGCACCGCTCCAGCCCCTTGCTCGCCGGCAAGCTGGCCCGGCGCCAGGCCGTGACCCTGCGCCTGGTGGCTGCCCAGGCACGCCTGGACCCACTGTTGCAGGACGGCGAGACCCGCACCACCGGCGGCCTGGGCATGGGCCAGGAACGCGGGGCACTCAAGCCGCTGTCCTATGGCTCGCGCTTCGTCGATATCCAGGCCGGCGACCTGCTCAGCAGCTCGGCCCACTGTGGGCCGCTTTTGTGAGCCGCCCTAGACCTGTGGGGCGGTCCCCAGCAATACCGGCTGGTGCGTGGCGCACAGCTCCATGAGGTAGTCCCAGACCACCCGCAGGCGCACCGACTTGTGCAGCTCGCGGCGGGTGCTGATCCAGTAGGCCCGCTGGATGCTCTCGGTGGGCAGCAACGGCACCAGCTGCCGATCCGTGGCGGCCATGTAGCACGGCAGCACCGCGATCCCCAGGCCCGAGCGGGCTGCCTCTTGCTGGGCGATGACGCTGGTGCTGTGGAACAGCACCTGGGGATTGCGACAAAAGCTGTTGAGGAACATCAGCTCCTGGCTGAACAGCAGGTCGTTGACGTAGCCGATCCAGGCATGGCGCCCCAGGTCCTCGCGATTGCGCAGCGGTGGGGCGCGGTCCAGGTAGGCCTGGCTGGCGTACAGCGCCAGGCGGTAGTCGGTGAGCTTGCGGGTCACCAACATGTCGGCACTGGGTCGTTCCAGGTGGATGCTGATTTCCGCCTCGCGGTTGAGGATGCTGACGAACCGCGGCACCGCCACCAGTTCCACCTCCAGCCCCGGGTAACGCTCGAACAGGCCGCCCATGCGGCTGGCGAGGAACTTGACCCCCAGGCCCTCGGTGACGCCGACGCGGATCTTGCCCAGCAACGCGCTGGACTGGGTGATTTCCTCCTGGGCCAGCAGCGCAACGTTCTCCATGGCCTCGGCGTGCTTGAGCAACGCCTCGCCGGCCGGGGTCAGTTCATAACCCTGGGCGTGCTGGACGAACAGCGCGGTGCCCAGGGCTTTCTCCACCGCCTCGATATGCCGCGCCACCGTGGCATGGGTGGTGTTCAGCCGCCGCGCCGCCGTGAGCAGGCGCCCGCTGCGTTGCAGTTCGAGAAAAAAGCGCAGGTCGTTCCAGTCGAACATGGGGATTCCTTGCCGGTGCCTTGGGGCGAACACTGTTAGAAAACGCACAGCGGGTGGGCAAAAACTAACATTCTTTTGACGAAAGCTAACAACTAGGATGAGGCACAAGGCTGCCGCGGATGACGGACAGCTGCTAATAAGAATCTGCCAACGAGGTCACGGATGCTTCCTGCCTTTGACGCTTTCGACTACATCGTGGTCGGTGCCGGTCCTGCCGGCTGCCTGCTGGCCAATCGCTTGTCCGCCAACCCCCAGCACCGGGTGCTGCTGCTGGAAGCCGGCGGGCGCGACAACTACCCCTGGATCCACATTCCCGTCGGCTACCTGTTCTGCATCGGCAACCCACGCACCGACTGGTGCTTCAAGACCGAGGCCGAACCGGGCCTGCAAGGCCGCGCCCTGAGCTATCCACGGGGCAAGGTGCTGGGCGGCTGTTCATCGATCAACGGCATGATCTACATGCGTGGCCAGGCCGCCGACTACGATGGCTGGGCCGCCGAGGGCAACCCGGGCTGGAGCTGGAACGAGGTCCTGCCGCTGTTCAAGAAGAGCGAGAACCACTTCGCCGGGGCCAGCCCGCTGCACGGCGCCGCCGGCGAGTGGCGGGTGGAGCGCCAGCGCCTGTCGTGGCCGATCCTTGACGCCTTCCGCAGCGCTGCCGAGCAAAGCGGTATCCCCCGGATCGACGACTTCAACGGTGGCGACAACGAAGGCTGCGGTTACTTCCAGGTCAACCAGAAGGCCGGGGTGCGCTGGAACGCCGCCAAGGCCTTCCTCAAGCCCATCGCCCAGCGCGCCAACCTCACCGTCCTGACCGGCGTCGAGGTGCAACGGCTACTCCTCGAAGGCGGCCGCGCCACGGCGGTGCGCGCCATGGCCCAGGGGCGCCAGCAGGACTTCAAGGCCCGCCGGGAGATCATTCTCTGCGCCGGCTCCATCGGCTCGCCGAGCATCCTCCAGCGCTCCGGCATCGGCCCGGTGGCGTTGCTGCAACGCCTGGGCATCGGCGTCGCCCATGCCCTGCCCGGGGTCGGCGGCAACCTCCAGGACCACCTGCAACTGCGGCTGATCTACAAGCTGGACAACGCCCGCACCCTGAACCAGATCGCCGGCAGCCTGTGGGGCAAGATGGGCATGGGCCTGCGCTACCTGTACGACCGCAGCGGCCCGCTGTCCATGGCTCCCAGCCAACTCGGCGCCTTCGCCCGCTCCAGCCCCGAGCAGGCCACCGCCAACCTCGAGTACCACGTGCAGCCGCTGTCCCTGGAACGCTTCGGCGAACCCTTGCACAACTTCCCGGCGTTCACCGCCTCGGTCTGCGACCTGCGCCCGCAAAGCCGTGGCCGGGTCGAGATCCGTTCCGTGGACGCAGGCCAGGCGCCGCTGATCCAGCCCAACTACCTGAGCCATCCGCAGGACCTGCAAGTGGCCGCCGACGCCATCCGCCTGACCCGGCGCATCGTCGCCGCCCCGGCCCTGCAAGCGTTCAGTCCCAGCGAGTACCTGCCCGGCGCGCAATTGCAAAGCCAGGAGCAATTGCATGAAGCCGCGGCGAAGATCGGCACCACCATCTTCCATCCGGTGGGCACCTGCCGCATGGGCCACGACGCCCAGGCCGTGGTCGACGCCCAGTTGCGCGTGCATGGCATCCCCGGGCTGCGCATCGCCGACGCCTCGATCATGCCGCGCATCACCTCCGGCAATACCTGCTCGCCGACCCTGATGATCGCCGAGAAAGCCGCCGAACTGATTCTTGCCACGACCACAAGGAGCCCCGCCCCGGAAAAACAGACCGCCGCCCACGCCTGATTGTAGGAGCGAGGCTGCTCGCGCCAGAGCCAGCCGGCACGCCAGAGAGATCGAGCCGCCCACGCCGGCGCTAGCGCGGGCAAGCTTCGCTCCTACAGAAAAATCCAACGCCGGACCGTAGGAGCCAGGACTGCGAAAAACAAGATAGCGACGCCACGCCGGCGCCGACAGTGGAACAACAAAAACAATCACTGTAAGGGATATCGATATGTCGGAACATGCTCAAGCGATGGACTCCACGGCCGTGGCGCCCACCAGCAAGGAAAGCCAGAAAGTCATCTTCGCCTCGTCCCTCGGTACCGTCTTCGAGTGGTACGACTTCTTTCTCTACGGTGCCCTGGCGGCGGTGATCAGCAAGCAGTTCTTCGCCGGGGTCAACGACACCACGGCCTTCATCTTCGCCCTGATGGCCTTCGCCGCCGGTTTCGTGGTACGGCCCTTCGGCGCCCTGGTGTTCGGCCGCCTGGGGGACATGATCGGGCGCAAGTACACCTTCCTCGTCACCATCATCCTCATGGGTCTGGCCACCTTCGCCGTGGGCCTGTTGCCCAACTACGCCAGCATCGGCATCGCCGCGCCGATCATCCTGGTGGCCTTGCGCATGCTCCAGGGCCTGGCCCTGGGCGGCGAATACGGCGGCGCCGCGACCTACGTGGCCGAGCACGCCCCCCAGGGCAAGCGCGGCCTGCACACCAGCTGGATCCAGTCCACCGCGACCCTGGGCCTGCTGCTGTCGCTGCTGGTGATATTGGCCTGCCGCTACTTCACTGGCGATCAGTTCGACGTCTGGGGCTGGCGCTTGCCGTTCCTGCTGTCGATCGTGCTGCTGGGCATCTCCACCTGGATCCGCATGAGCCTGCACGAGTCGCCAGCGTTCTTGAAAATGAAGGAAGAAGGCCAGGCCAGCAAGGCGCCGATCCGCGAATCCTTCGGCAATTGGGAAAACCTCAAGGTGGTGCTGATCGCCCTGTTCAGCATCAACGCCGGGCAGGCAGTGACCTTCTACGCCGCGCAGTTCTACGTGCTGTTCTTCCTCACCCAGTTCCTCAAGATGGATCCGGTCCTGGCCAACAGCCTGCTGATCATCAGCGTGGTGATCGGTGCGCCGATGTTCATCTTCTTCGGCTGGCTCTCGGACAAGGTCGGCCGCAAGCCGGTGCTGATGCTCGGCCTGCTGCTGGCCACGGTGCTGTACTTCCCGATCTTCAAGGGCCTGGCCCACTACGCCAACCCGGCCATCGACCAGGCCAGCCGCCAGGCGCCCATCACCGTCACCGCCGACCCGGCCACCTGCACCTTCCAGTTCGACCCGGTGGGCAAGGCGCGCTTCGACAGCCCCTGCGACAAGGTCAAGACCTTCCTGGTGAAACAGGGCCTGCCCTACTCCAGCATCGCCGCCCCGGCCGGCAGCCCGGTGCAGGTCAGCATCGGCGACGTGAAGATCGACGGTTTCGACGAGGCGGCCCTGCGTGGCGCGGTGACCCTGGCCGGCTATCCGCAACAGGCCGATAGCCAGAACGTCAACAAGGGCATGGTAGTGGCGCTGATCGTCGCCCTGATCCTGATTGCCGCCATGTGCTACGGCCCGCTGGCGGCGTTGATGGTGGAACTGTTCCCGACCCGCATCCGCTACACCTCGATGTCCCTGCCCTACCACATCGGCAACGGCTGGTTCGGCGGATTCCTGCCCACGGTGTCCTTCGCCCTGGTGGTTTACACCGGCGATATCTTCTACGGCCTGTGGTACCCGGTGGCGATCACCGGGGCCAGCCTGCTGGTGGGCCTGTTGTGCCTTAGGGAAACCCGCAAGGTCGACATCAACCACATCTGATGGCCACGACCGCCAGCCAGGGCACGGCCCTTGGCCGGCGGCCGGCTCACTCAGATGTTGTTGCAACCCTTGGCGATGGAGTCCTCATTGGAGGTATAGGGGCGCGAGGGCTCCAGGTTCCACTGCGGCTTGTCCCGGGCGATGTTGAAGTGGCAGACCAGTTGGCGGCGCATGCTGCCCACGCTGCTGTCGCGGTTGTCCGGGTTGTTCTTCCACTGCGCGTCCAGGTAATGGTCGCTGGCCAGTTCATTGAAGAAGTTGTTGGTCTGGTTGTCCTGGACCTTGCGCCCGCAATCGGTGGGGGTGACTTCCAGGGTCATGATCTTCTTGCCGAAACCCGGGTCGTCGCGCTCGATCCAGGTAGCGCTCTGCACATAGCGTTCGCAGCTGTTCTTTTCGGTGATGGGGTAGATCACCTGCTTCTTGTTGTCGTAGACGAAGCTCGCCTCCTGCTGGGGTGTCTGCGGCAGCTTCATGTTGATCACCGGCAGGTATTGCCGGACCGCCTGGTACCACTGGATCTGGTTCAGGCGCGCGCCTTCCAGGCCGCCGTCCTCGGTGTAGAACAGCGCCAGGATCGACGGCGACTGCGGCGGTTTTTCTTCCCACTTGGCCAGGCGCAGTTCGTTCTGGGTACCGAAGGATTCGGCGGCGATCTGCGCCATGGACCGGATGCTCTGGTAGAACGCCGGGCCGGCTGCGGCATTGCGTTCGTCACGCACGTCGAAGGAGCACTGGCGCGAATGATCGCCTCGATTCTGCCGGTAGTTGGCACCCCATTGCTCGGCGGTGGTCACGCCGATCTCGTGGCAGTATTTCTCGACGCTGCCGGGGGTGCGCCGCGAGTCGGTGCAGCCTTGCTGCTGGCGATCGTCGGTGGCGGCATCGATGGGGAAGGAACACAGCACGGCGTAGTCCTGGTGATCCTTGGGGTTGCCGAAGATGGTGTCGAAGATGAAGCCGCTCTGCAGGCCGTAGGCCAGCTTGCGGAACTTGGAGTCCTTGCGCAGGTAGGACGCCGAGACACCGCCACTGGCCTGGCTTTTCGGGCTGATGCTGTAGAACTGGTAGTCGGTGGAGGGCCAGGTGGCGCGAAACAGCACCCCCGAACAGAGGAACGCCGGCTTGGACGGGCCGCCACAGTCCTGGCGGGTGTCGTTGTACAGCTGGTTGAGACGGGCCACCGTATCGCTGCCCTGGTCGGCCTGGACAGTGGGCAACAGGCACAGGCCGGCCAGGCCCATGGCGAAGGAGATGCTGAGTTTCATGACATGACTTCCGTGTGGAGTGAGTTCCCTGGCCGGTCGCCAGCGCGACAGGCGCCTGCCAGAGGATAGAAGCGCGACCTTGCGCCACTGGGGTTTTTCCGCTGGCTGTCCCCGATCGCCACTGCCCCGGGATCAGCGCTGCGCGACTTGAACAAAGCGCGGCTTTGCGCCACTGTCTCGGCACTTTTGCGCGGGAGATCTTGCATGCTGTTCATCTTTCCCACAGTGGCGGCCCTGGCCTTGGCCCTGCTGTTCTGGCGCCGCCAGAAAGCCCTGGTGGCGCTGCGCCGCGAAGCCTTCATCCGCGACTTCAGCCTGCCGCCCGGCTTGTTCACGCCCCTGCGGGCCCGGCATCCCCAGCTGACCCTCAAGGACTGCCAGCTGGTGGCGCAGGGGTTGCGCCAGTTCTTCCTGGCCTACCTCAAGAGCGGCCAGCGCTATGTGTCGATGCCCTCCCAGGTGGTGGACGACTTGTGGCATGAGTTCATCCTCCATACCCGGGAGTACCAGGCGTTCTGCCACAAGGCCTTCGGCCAGTTCCTGCACCACACCCCGGCGGCGGCCCTGGGCCAGAATGCCGAGCGCCGGAGCGACGACGGCCTGCGCCGGACCTGGCAGCAGGCGTGCCGCGAGGAAAACATCAACCCTGCCCGCCCCAGCCGCCTGCCGTTGCTGTTCGCCCTGGATACCAAGCTGCAGATCGCCCAGGGTTTTCACTACGTCGCCGACTGCCAGTCCCTGCGGCGCCTGGCCGATAGCAGCGCCGGCAGCACGGTGGTGCATTGCGGCAGCGACCTGCACGGCAGCTCTGCGGACAGCGACTCGTCCCCCAGCAGCTCCGACAGCGACAGCTCGCGCTTCGGCGGCGATGGCGGCGGCAGCGATGGCGGCGGCGACAGCAGTGGTTGCGGGGGCGGCGGTTGTGGCGGCGGGGGCGGCGACTGAGCGCCGGGGAAACATGTGGCGGCCGAGCTGCTACCGAGCAGGTGGCGACCCTGGCCGACAGAGTGGAAACGGCGCATCGCGCGCCGCTCCACTGGACCTGATCGATCAGGCGATGATGTCGGTCGTTGCTGCCTGGCCGACGATGCCCACGGCGAAGTCCGTCGTGCCGTGGCCGGTGAGGTCAACCAGCAGGCTGCTCTGGTTGGTGCCGGCGTTGTAGCTGAGGATCGCGTCGCCCGCATGGCCGGTGAAGGCCTTGACGAAGTTCAGGGCTGCGCCACCAGTGGCGAACTGCGGGATCCCGGTCAGGTCGATCTTGTCCTGGCCGCTGGTGAAATCCATGATCCAGTCCGGTGCGTTGACGGTGGAGTCCGACGCCGCGCCGAAGACGAAGGTGTCCGCCCCGCTTCCGCCCCACAGGGTATCGGCGCCGCCACCACCGTAGATGATGTCGTTGCCGGCACCACCCTTGAGCACGTTGGCCGCTGCGTTGCCGATCAGCAGGTCGTTGCCGGAACCGCCAATGGCGTTCTCCACGGTCACGCCATAGGCGATGGAAACGTTGCCCACCAGGCCGCCAACGTCGGAGAAGGCACCGGCGTTGAGGTTGATCTTCTGGTTATGGCTGAAGCCGGAGAAGTCCAGGGTGTCGTTGCCGCCGCCGTCCCAGACTGCGAACACCAGCTTGTCGCTGTTGGAGTGGGCGCTGTAGAAGTCCCGGCCAGTGTTGGAGTTGAAGCCGTACACGGTATCGTCGGCGCGGGTCTGGTAGTTGACGCCGTAGAGCTTCTGCACCGCGACGATATCGTCCACCAAGGGTGCCGAGGCATAGGCGCCACTACCGTCCTTGGTGAAGTTCTGCCCGGTGTTGCTCTCACTCCAGTAGCTCATCAGGCTGTAGCCACGGGTGTCCTGGGCGTAGCTGGCGTCCTTGTAGGTGGGGTTGCCATTGCCGGCGTTGTAGGTACCCGGATGGGACAGGCCCAGGGTATGGCCGATCTCGTGGGTCAGGGTCTGGCGCCCGTAGTTGCCGGTGCCGGGGGTCTCGTTGACCCGGTACTGGCTGTTGATCAGGTACCAGGACTGGCCGTCGTAGCTGCCACCGGACGGCAGGTAGGCGAAGGCCGCGCCGCCGGTGCTGACGTTGTAGTTGCCGAAGGTCATGTGCCCGTCGCCACCCTTGGCCGCCTCGGTGAAGCTGACGTTGGCCACATCCGCCCAGGACTGCATCGACAGTACGGCCTGGGCCTTCTGCAAGGCGCTGAACTGGCTGAAGGTACCCAGGGACGGGTTGTAGTTGGCGGGTTTCTCGGTGAGGAAGGTGTAGGTCAGGTCGATCTTGCCGTCACCGTTCTTGTCGTGCCAGGACAGGTTCTTGCGCAGGATCGCATCCGCGGCCTGGTCGGCGGTGAACGACGGCTTGCCGTTCACCAGATCGCTGCCACCCCGGTCATAGCGGTGGCTGAAAGCCTGTACCTGTTGGTAGGCGTTGCTGGCTTGTGCGGCCTGGTCGGCCCAGTTCCAGGTGATTTCCGACAGTGCTTTTGACAGTGTCTTTGACATTGCTACGTCCTTGTTCCAAACAAGATGATGTTCGATAGAACACAAACGACCCCGCCTGCGAGATCGTCCTATCACTCGCCCAAAGAGGCGTTGGAACGCTGCCACAGTGATCGGCGGCCAGTCCATGGTTTTCTTCGCCCGACCACGGTGTGAAAACCCCACTGGCGTGCGGTCGATTTCCCCCTCGCGCGCGCATCGCGCCGGCGATAGGCTAGGCACCTGTCCGGGGCTGGCCACATCGTGCCCGTCCCTTTCACGAGGAGTCCGTAATGCGCAAGATCCTGTTGCTGGGCGCTTTGCTGAGCGTCGCCGGTGCAGCCTGTGCCGAAGGCGTGCCACTGTTCAACGTCGCCTGCCCGGGCAACCTGGCCGTCAGTGCCGACCAGGGCGGGCCGGTCTACATCAACGGCAAGGCAGTGCAGAGCATTGCCGTGGATGACCGGCATTTCCAGGCCAGGATCCCGGAGGCCACCCTGTCCATCAGTGTCGAGGACGACGAGTCGGTCACGGTGAAGTACAGCGGCAAGCACGGCACCAACCTCGTGTGCGAAGCCGTCGACGACTGATCCCTGAAACTCATTCGCTGGCCGTTTTGACAGCTCGCAGGGGGGTGTCGGGTTCTCTCAGAACAAGCCCATCTGCCCGCCCACCAGGGTCGAGAAGTCGTCCTGCACGAAAGGCAGGATGGCGTCCGCCACTGGCTGCAACTGGCGCGTCAGGTAGTGCTCGTAGTCGATGGCGGCGCGGCGGTTCTCCAGGGGCTCGGGACCGGCCAGGGTGATCACGTAGCTGATCCAGCCTCCGCGCTGGTATTGCAGTGGCCGGCCCTGCTCACGGTTGTAGTCATCGGCCAGGCGCGCCGCGCGGACATGGGGCGGGACATTGCGCTCGTAGTCGTCCAGGAGCCGACGCAGGCGCTTGCGGTAGATCAGCAGATCGTCCTGCTGGCCGGCCAGGGTGCGCTGCACGTAGTCGCGCACATAGTCCTGGTAGGGCTGGCGATGGAAGATCCGTCGATACAGCTCCTGCTGGAATTCCCGGGCCAGCGGCGACCAGTCGGTGCGCACGGTCTCCAGGCCCTTGTAGATCATCTCCTGGCTGCCATCGGCGCGCTGGACCAGGCCGGCGTAGCGCTTCTTGCTGCCCTCCTCGGCGCCGCGGATGGTGGGCATCAGAAAACGTTTGTAGTGGGTTTCGAACTGCAACTCCAAAGCGCTTTCCAGGCCGTACTGCTCGCGCAGGTGATCGCGCCACCACTGGTTGACGTGGGCCACCAGGGCCCGGCCGATCTGCCCGGCGCGCTCCTCGTCATGGGAACTGCCCAGCCAGACGAAGGTGGAGTCGGTATCGCCATAGATCACCTGGTGGCCCTGGGCCTCGATCAACTGCCGGGTGCGGGCCATGATCTCGTGCCCGCGCAAGGTGATGGACGAAGCCAGGCGCGGATCGAAGAAGCGGCAGCCACTGGAACCCAGCACACCGTAGAAGGCGTTCATGATGATCTTCAGGGCCTGGGACAACGGCGCGTTGTGTTCGCGCTTGGCCACTTCCCGACCCTCGGCCACCCGCTGGACGATAGCCGGCAGGCAATGCCGGGTACGGGAGAAACGCGCCCCGCGAAAGCCCGCCACCGAATGTTGTTCGTCACTCTGGCGCAGGCCTTCCACCAGGCCCACCGGATCGATCAGGAAGCTGCGGATGATCGAGGGGTACAGGCTCTTGTAGTCCAGCACCAGCACCGACTCATAGAGGCCGGGCCGCGAATCCATGACGAACCCGCCAGGGCTGGCCTGGGGCGGCAACTCGCCGAGATTGGGGGCGACGAAACCCTGGCGGTGCATCAGCGGCATGTACAGGTGGGTGAAGGCGGCCACCGAGCCGCCACTGCGATCGGCCGGCAAGCCGGTGACCGTGGCGCGCTCCAGGAGGAAGGTCAGCAACTGGGTCTTGGCGAAGATCCGCGTCACCAGTTCGCAGTCCTTGAGGTTGTAGCGGGCCAGGGCCGGCTTGTCCTCGGCGAACATGCGGTTGATCTCGTCCATGCGCTGGTAGGGGTTGTCGATCGACTTGCCTTCGCCCAGCAGGGTCTGGGCGACGTTTTCCAGGCTGAAGGACGGGAAGCTCCAGGTGGCCGAGCGCAAAGCCTCGATGCCGTCGATGATCAAGCGCCCCGCCGCCGAGGCGAAGTAATGGTTGTGGGTGGCGTGCTCGCGCCAGTGCATCTCCTGCCCACCACGGCCCAGGCGCAGCGGCACCGCCAGGCGCCGGGCATGTTCATGCAGTACCCGCAGGTCGAACTGCACCAGGTTCCAGCCGATGATCGCGTCGGGGTCGTGCTCGGCCAGCCACTGGTTGAGCTTCTCCAGCAATTGCTCGCGGCTGGCACAGAACTCCAGGTCGAAGTCCACCGCGCTGTCGTCGGCGCGGGCCTTGCCGAGCATGTACACCTGGCGCTGGCCACAGCCTTCCAGGGCGATGGAATACAGTTCGCCGCGCTCGCTGGTCTCAATATCCAGGGACACCAGGCGCAGCTGCGGGCGGTAGTCGGCGGCGGGTTTCAGCTGCGCGTCCAGCAGCAGCCCATCCGGCCCCGGTTGACCATTGAACTCTACCGGCGCGGTGATGAAGCGCTCCATCAGGTAGCGCTCCGGCGGCCGGATATCGGCCTCGAACACATCGACCCCGGCGCGGCGCAGGGTCTTGTCCAGGCGGATCAACTGGTTGTGCTGCGGGCAATACAGGCCCATGACCGGACGCTGGTGGAAGTCGCGCAGTTGCAGGGGGCGCAGCTCGACATCCGGGTCGTCGGCCAGCAAGCGTTCGGCCTGGGGTCGCTGCACGGCCGGGATGAACGCCACGGAGGTCTGCAATGGCAAGCGGAGATGGCGCGGGCCCTGGTCGGTGGCCAGCCAGAATTCGACTTCCGTGCCCGCTGGCGTATCGCGCCAGTGCCGCGTCAGGACGAAGCCTTGTTGTACATCCACCGTTGCAACCTCAGAGCCGATTCAAGGCGCCGATTCTACCTGTCCCGGCCTTGCTTGGGGGCCTGGATGATGGCTTTACGGCTTTTGTCGGACAATATGTAGTGCTTGAAAATTTTCACTACAAAACCGTTGACGAGTGGATTGCGCCCTTGCATGATGCAGGCGTCCCCCCGATCGGGGGATGAGGCAAAGGTGTTATGAGCAAGCTCGTCTGACCGCCGAGCTGTCGACCCGGATGTGTACTGCCCACAAGGCAGATTGATGAAACTGACCTGGCATTGACCGTCCTCGATTCGACGGGAAAGCCGGCGAGAACTCTTCAAGATGCTTGTGGCCGATGGTGGGAATGTCGGCAGCTTCATCCAGGTTCATGCTGCTTTTCTATCGTTGTGACGCTCTCTGCGTAGCAGTTGATCAAGGTAACTACACACATCAGGCTCTGGGCCTTATCTGTATCCGACAGACACCCTCTGTCGCCCTGTTTCCGGTATCAGGGTTCAACTTACCGAAGTAGCAAGATGAATTAGCGAAACAACTTAGATAGATCGATGAATGGTCAAGGGGGCTACAAATGAATCTTAACAACCAACCCACTATTGATGAATTGGCACGTATGTTCGCCGCACGCAAAGACAGCCACGACAGCCACATCCTGTGGGTCGCCAAGTCGGGTCAAGTGCATATCGACTGCCTGTCGCCCCATAACCATGAAGCAGAGTTCGACCGTAACAACCAAGAGCTGGCGGCCCGCCTGAAGATGTACCGCCGCGGCCAGGGCTACGTCGGCAAGAAGGCCGCCGCCGACAAGGATTTCATCGGCCGGGTCCTGGAGACCCTGAAGACCGAATGGCAATCGTTGCGCGGCAACTCGGAAGTTCGGGTCATCGATCGGTTTTGTTGAGACAAGTTTCAACCTGATATAAAACAACAGGGGCGCTGAACTTTCAGCGCCCCTTTTTATTGCCCGCAATTAATCCGAACAACATCTTCCAGCTCACTCATCACGGTTCGTGAACACGATCACCTGGCAACTGGACAGCCTGATGGCCAGTTAGTAGCATCGCCCCGCTCAAACCGGCCAGGCGGTTGGCAAAGAGGGCTGCAGTATTCACTGACGCCTCGATGTCACCACCAGGCACGATATTCGAAAGCCAAGTCGAACCTTAAAAAAAGGACTTTGTGTGACTGATCGCAGCGGTGTCTTGCGTTACATCATTGAACGGTACTACTCGGACGATCTGGAAGACGCCGAAGCCCGTACCGGATACAGCGTCAAGCAGATCCAGGAGTGGTGCTCAGGCCATTGCCAGCCCCAGCACATCACCGTCGAGTACTTCATTCACCGCGCCTTCACGCCTGAATTCCAGTCGGTGATCGAATTCGCCGAGTTCAAGCCGGATCAACAGGTGATGAAGCAGTTGAAGGTCCTGTTCAAAGGACACGAAGACCGGGCCGGCATCTATGCGTTCTATGACTCGATGGCCAACCTCATCTACCTCGGCAAAGCCACCAACCTGCTCAAGGAAGCCTATTCGGCCATACGCCGGGATGTGCACATCCAGTTCCCCGCGGGAATCAAGAAGAAGCCCGAGAAACGCTATGAACTGGTGCGCTACATTTCTGCCTACGATGTCGGCAGCTCAGAATGGCGAGACTTTCCAAAGCATGTCGAGTCCCTGATCCTGCGTATTTCCAAACCAATCCTGAACAAGAACATCGGTCACATCGAACAGGCGTATGCCGCGCCTGGTGAAGACTGAGACACTTGCCTGCCGCGAATGCCCAGCCAGCAGGCGACAGCACGCCGCAGCGTCCTGTCGCCCTTTTATCGGCTGGGTTCAAAAGGCAAAGCACGAGCAGCCGAACGCCCCCCAGAAGCCCTGGAAATCGCTGACCGGCACCTTGGCCAAGCGCGCCCGCTCGTGCCCGTGGGCATGCACCGCGCAAGGACCGCTGCACTGGTGCAACTGAGCCGACAACGGCGCGGCAGGCTTCCAGTGCCCTGGCACCTTGGCCACCGGCGACCAGTCCGGTGTCACGGGCAAGCTGGGCGGCGCCAGCGAGTGGAAGTCGCCGGCAGCATGCACCACCTTGCCATCCACCACCGTCAGCAGCGACTCGATCCACTTGATCGCCTCTTCCTCGATGCTGAAGTAGTCCGCCGAGAGGGCCACCAGGTCCGCCAGTTGCCCGACCTTGAGCTGGCCTTTCTTGCCCTGTTCCGAGGAGAACCAGGCGCTGCCGTGGGTATACAGCTCCAGTGCGGTATCGCGATCCAGGCCCTGGGGATACAGAGCCAGCCCACCGACAGTCTTGCCGCTGACCATCCAGTACAGCGAGGTCCAGGGGTTGTAGCTCGAGACTCGGGTGGCATCGGTACCGGCGCCCACTGGCACACCTTCGGCGAGCATGCGCTGGATCGGCGGGGTCATCTCGGCCGCCCTGGCGCCATAGCGGTCGACGAAGTACTCGCCCTGGAAGGCCATGCGGTCCTGGATCGCGATCCCGCCGCCCAGGGCCCGGACCCGCTCGATATTGCGCGGGCTGATGGTCTCGGCATGGTCGAAGAACCAGGGCAAGCCGTTGAAGGGGATATCGCGGTCGACCTTTTCGAAAACATCGAGCATGCGCGAAATGGATTCGTCATAGGTCGCATGCAGGCGGAACGGCCAGCGCTGCTCCACCAGATGGCGGACCACCGGCTCCAGCTCCTGCTCCATGTCCTGAGGCAGATCGGGGCGCGGCTCGAGGAAGTCCTCGAAATCGGCGGCGGAGAACACCAGCATCTCCCCTGCCCCGTTGTGCCGCAGGAAGTCGTCGCCCTGGCCGTAGCGCACGCTGCTGGTCCAGTTCTTGAAGTCCGCCAGCTCTTGCTTGGGTTTCTGGGTGAACAGGTTGTAGGCGATGCGCACCGTCAATTGCTGCTGGGCCGCCAGGTGCTCGATCACCTGGTAGTCGTCCGGGTAGTTCTGGAAGCCGCCACCCGCGTCGATGGCACTGGTGACTCCGAGGCGATTGAGCTCACGCATGAACTGGCGGGTGGAGTTGACCTGGTACTCCAGCGGCAACTTGGGCCCCTTGGCCAGGGTGGCGTAGAGGATCATCGCGTTGGGTCGGGCGATCAGCATGCCGGTGGGGTTACCGTTGCCATCGCGGACGATCTCGCCACCCGGCGGGTTCGGCGTATGGCGATCGTAGCCCACCACCCGCAGCGCGGCGCGGTTGAGCAACGCCCGGTCGTAGAGGTGCAGGACGAATACCGGGGTATCCGGTGCCGCCTGGTTCAACTCCTCCAGGGTCGGCATGCGCTTCTCGGCGAACTGGAATTCGTTCCAGCCACCGACCACCCGCACCCACTGCGGCGCCGGGGTGCGCTGGGCCTGTTCCTTGAGCAGGCGCAGGGCATCGGCCAGCGACGGCACGCCTTCCCAGCGCAGCTCCAGGTTGTAGTTGAGGCCACCGCGGATCAGGTGCAGGTGCGAGTCGTTGAGCCCGGGGATCACCGTACGGCCCTTGAGGTCGATGACCTGGGTGCTGCTGCCGCGCAGGGCCATGGCCTGGGCATCGTCGCCCACGGCGATGAAGCGCCCGTCCTTGATCGCCACGGCAGTGGCCCGGGGGTTGGCCCGGTCCACGGTGTGCAGGCGGCCGTTGAACAGGATCAGATCGGCAATTGCGTTGTGGTTCATGGCATGGCTCCGATTGAAGCGAAAAGGTTCAGGCCGCACCGCGCGGTTGCAGCCAGCGGCTGAACAGGCGGGTGACCCGAGGCATGAAAACGTAGACCACCAGCAGCACGATGCTCAGGGTGATCAGCACATTGGCTGGCACGTAACCGCCAAGCCAGGGCAGCCGGGCGAACAGCGGCTTCCACAGCTGCGGCACGAGGAAGGTCAGCGGCAGGATCACCAGGAAGGTCACGCAGGCTTGCTTCCAGCGCGGCGGCGGGGCCGGCGCGGCGCTGTCCTGGGGGGTGAACCAGAACTCGCGCTCGACATTGACCTCGGTCTGGTCGCCATCGGCCAGCAGATGCTGGGCCTGCTGCACCAGTTGCCGGCGGTCGGTGGAGTCCAGCCAGTCTTGCAACTGCTTGGTGCTGGCAAAGCGCAGCACGCTGGTGAAGAGCCCGAGGCCGCCGCTGTGGCCGCGCACCACATCGATCCCCAGGTGCCCCGGATAACTGCGGGCCTTGGCGATGATCTGCCGCAGCCAGGTCTCATAGGCCTGCTCCTGCCCCTTCTTGATGCGGTGGCGCACCAGCAGGGTGACCACGCCATCGGTAAGTTCAATATTCATCTGCGACTCCACACTGCCAGGAGAAGGAACAACGGCGGGGAGCGACTCGCCCCATGCCGCACAATCTCGAAAACCGCCGCCCAAGCGCCTTGGCGCTGCGGCGGCCAGAGACTACAAGCGGCGCTGCCCGGCCTTGTGCACCATGCTGTAGGCGTAATCGACCCCCATGCCATAGGCACCGCTGTGCTCCAGCACCAGGGCCATGACCGCGTCGTAGGTATCCTTGCGGGCCCAGTCGCGCTGGTACTCGAGCAGCACCTGCTGCCAGGTCACCGGCACCGCGCCGGCCTGGACCATGCGCTGCACCGCCATGTCGTGGGCTTCCTGGCTGGTGCCGCCGGAGGCATCGGTGACGATGTACACCTCATAGCCCTCGGCCAACGCCTCCAGGGCCGGGAAGGTCAGGCAGACCTCGGTCCACAGCGCCGCCATCACCAGCTTCTTGCGCCCGGTGGCCTGCACGGCCGCCACCAGGTGGCGATCCTCCCAGGAGTTCATCGAAGTCCGCTCGATGGGCTGTTGCTCGGGAAACACCGCCAGCAGCTCCGGCCAGATGTAGCCGCTGAAGCTCTCGGTCTCCACCGAGGTGAGGATGCTCGGTACGTTGAAGATCCTGGCGGCCTTGGCCAGGGCCACGGTGTTGTTCTTCAGGGCCTGGCGGTCGATCGATTGCACGCCGAAGGCCATTTGCGGCTGGTGGTCGATCAAGATCAGGGCCGAGTTGTTCGGGGTGAGCAGTTCACGAATGGACATGGCGCGTTCCTTTTGCAGTCAGGGTGAAGGGCGAACATGACCGGCTGATGGCGCTGGGAGCGTCCTGCGGGGCCGGCTTGGTGGTTAATCTAGGCCTTGGCTGAAACAGGAACAATTCCCTAAAATCGAGAATCATTGATTCCGAAATAGGGACAATCATGGATCGTATCGAATGCATGCGCGCCTTCGTCGCCACCGTCGACGAAAGCGGTTTTGCCGCCGCCGCACGGGCGATGGATGTGCCCCGCTCCAAGGTCAGCAAGCAGATCCAGGCCCTGGAGGAAAGCCTCGGCGTGCAACTGCTGCAGCGCACCACCCGCAGCCTGCGCCTGACCGAGACCGGCGCCGAGTACTACGAATCCGCCCGTGAAGTGCTGGCAGCGGTGGACGAAGCCGAGCAGCGAGCCCGGGACGGCAACGCCGAGCTGCGCGGAGTCTTGCGGGTCAATGCGCCGATGTCCTTCGGCCTGCGCCGGCTCGGACCACTGGTGCCGCTGTTCCATGAATTGCATCCGCTGATCGAATTGCAACTGGTGCTCAGCGACCAGCAAGTGGACCCGGTGCGCGGCGGCTTCGACGTGACCCTGCGGATCGCCAGCCTGGCGGATTCCTCCCTGGTGGCCCGGCAACTGGCGCCGGCCCCACGGATCATGGTGGCCTCCCCCGCCTACCTGGAACGCGCCGGCGTGCCGCTCCAGCCCAAGGACCTGGGCAGCCACCGGTTTCTCGGCTACGGCTACCTGCAAAGTGGCGTCAGCCTGCAGTTGAGCCATGGCAGCGATACCCAACGGGTGCATGTGACCGGGCCCCTGCACGCCAACAATGGCGACCTGCTGGCCCAGGCGGCGGAGGCTGGAATGGGGATCGCCCTGCTGCCGGACTTCATCGTCGAAGAGGCCCTGGAGGCAGGACGCCTGGTACCGGTGCTGTGCCAGTGGCAGGCGCCGCCCATCAGCATCAACGTGGTCTACCCTTCAGCCCGGCGAGTACCGCAGAAGACCCGGGCCTTCATCGACTTCCTGGTGAGCCGGCTGGCCCAGCCCAGCGCCTGAACCGGACCAACGCACACCTGGCCGAGCCAGCACGCTCCTACACTCAAGGGAGGTTCCTGATGCTTGTGCGGTCATCATGAAAATCTCTTCTCGACTGGCCATCTCCAGCCTGCTGGGTGCCCTGGCCTACCTTGGCCTGGCGATCTGGGGGACGCGGCGGCTTCGCGGCGTTCTTCGCCCACCCGGCGCTGGCCCTGGTCGCCATCGCCACCTTGCTGATGGTGCTGGCCTCGCTGTACAGCGAGGTCAACCTCAGCAGCGGCGAACAGGAAGACCGGGGCAATCGCTGGGTGCTGCCGGTGTTCGGCCTGATCGGCCTGGCGAGCGGTTTCCTGCCGGCCTATTGCGATCGCCTGGAGTTCTGGACCTTTGGCGGCGAGGCCCTGCGCTGGCTCGGCGCACTGCTGTTCATCGCCGGTGGCGCCTTGCGCCTGTGGCCGGTGTTCATCCTCGGCCGGCGCTTCAGCGGCTTGGTGGCCATCCAGCCCGATCACCGCCTGGTGACCGACGGCCTGTATCGCCATTTGCGCAACCCCAGCTACCTCGGTTTGCTGGTCAATGCGGTGGGGTGGGCCCTGGCCTTTCGTTCCGGGCTGGGGCTGTTGCTGGCGGCCCTGACCCTGGTGCCGCTGATTGCCCGGATCCACGCCGAAGAAGCGCTGCTACGCGAGCATTTCGGCCAGCCCTACGAGGACTACTGCGCCCGCAGCTGGCGCTTGTTGCCCGGCCTCTACTGAAATGCCGTAAAAAAAATCAGACACCCTTGCCAAGGCCAACGCCCCGCTCTAGCCCGGGACTTGGCAGCGGTTCCCTGGCGGCTCGCCGGGGCTGGCTGGCCCCACCACCCCCTTACATTGGCCAAAGGATTCTTGCAGTATGGGTTCGCCTCGGGGCTTGCTGCCCCAGGGGCACCCGGAAGAACAAGCACAACGAACTCGACAGCGAGATCACCGGCCGATGTACCTCTCGAACCCGTACCACGGATTCACCAGCCCCGCTCCCACGGCTTGCAGCCAGGGTCGCATGGGCATGGCCGTCACACAGGGTTCGCTGCCTGCTCGCCACCTTAGCCACTTCCCCCATCCCCCTCATGAGGTCCATGAGGGTCGCGCTGCCGCCATCGGTTATTACCTGCTGGACAGGTCCTGCCCATGAAGCTCCTGGTCAACCTGCCCATGGCCCTGTGCCGTTCCCGCCTGCGCCACTCCTCACGTCCTCCGGATCACTCGCTCCTGGGCTGATCGCGCAACGTTGCGCATCCCCCCTCCAGACCTGTTTTGCGTCCCTGCGAACGCCCCATGCGTGGTGTCGTCGCAGGACCTGAAAACCTGTGCGCCCTGAAGGCGCAAGCGAGAACGACAATGAATTTTGCCGCCCCCGAAGAGGCCCGTGATTTCCTGGCCGCCAACCCTGATATCGACATGATCGAGCTGTTCATCCTCGATGCCAACGGCGTGCCCCGAGGCAAGCTGCTGCACCGCGAGGAACTGCTGGCGGTGTACGAAAGCGGCCGCCCCCTGCCCAGCACCATCCTCGGCCTGACTCTCAATGGCGACGACGTGGAGAACTCCGGACTGGTGTGGGACGTGGGCGATATCGACTGCCGAGCCTACCCACTGGCGGGCAGCCTGGTGCGCCTGCCCTGGCGCCAGATCCCCACTGCCGCGGTGCAGGTCAGCATGCACCCGCAAGAGGGCATGCCCGCCAGCATCGCCGACCCGCGCCACCTGCTGATCAAGGTCATCGACCGGCTCAAGGCCGACGGTTATTACCCGGTGATGGCCTGTGAGCTGGAGTTCTACCTGCTGGACGCCAGGCGCGACGGCAATGGCCGCCCACAGCCAGCGCTGGATGCCGACGGCGGCCGACCGCGTACCACCCAGGTCTATGGCCTGCGGGAACTGGAACAGATCGAACCCTTCCTCGCCGACCTCTATGCCGCCTGCAAGCTGCAGGGGATTCCGGCCCGCACGGCGATTTCCGAGTACGCCCCAGGCCAGGTGGAGATCACCCTGGAGCATGGCGACGCCCTCGCCGCCATGGACCAGGCCGTGCGCTACAAGCGCCTGGTCAAGGCCGTGGCCCACCAGCATGGAATGCAGGCCACCTTCATGGCCAAGCCCTTCGACCACCTGGCCGGCACCGGCATGCACATGCACGTGAGCCTCGCCGATACCGCCGGCAACAACCTGTTCGCCGACCAGGACCCGGCCGGCACCCCGCTGCTGCGCCAAGCGGTGGGCGGCATGCTCGCCTCGCTGCTGGACTCGTTGCTGCTGTTCTGCCCCAACGCCAACTCCTACCGGCGCTTCCAGGCCAACAGCTATGCGCCGCTGGCCCCCACCTGGGGCGTCGATAACCGCACCGTGAGCCTGCGGGTTCCCGGCGGTCCGGCCAATAGCCGGCACATCGAACATCGCATTTGCGGCGCCGATGCCAACCCCTACCTGGCCGCCGCGGCGATCCTCGCCGCAGTCCATCGCGGCCTGGATGAACAACTCGACCCGGGTGATCCGGTGCAGGGCAACGGTTATGCCCAGGCCAAGGAGCTGTTGCCCACCGACTGGCTGACCTCGCTCACCGCCCTGGAACGCTCGACCTGGGCCCGCGAGGCCCTGGGCGACGAATTCCTCGGGGTGTACCTGGCGGTCAAGCGCGCCGAGTACCGCCAGTTCATGGCCGAGGTCGGCGAGCAGGACTGGCGCTGGTACCTGACCCAGGCCTGAGCCCCTGCGGGCAACCCGACTTGCTGGCCGCTGCCTACCAGCAGCGGCCCGGTTCATTCTTTTGCGAGGAGTTCCCCCATGACCGCCGCCTTCGATCCGCGGACCCCGGCAGCCGAGCGCTGCCCCAGCTACTACAGCGCCACCCTCAACCAGGAAACCCGGTACCCGACCCTGCAAGGCAGCCAGCAGGTGGACGTGGTGATCATCGGTGGCGGCTTCACCGGCGTTGCCAGCGCCGTGGAGCTGGCCGAGCGCGGCCTGAAGGTGGCCATCGTCGAGAGCCACAAGATCGGCTGGGGCGCCAGCGGGCGCAACGGTGGCCAGGTCACCGGCAGCCTGTCCGGCGATGCCGCCATGCGCAAGCAGATGCGCCGCAGCCTGGGCGACGAGGTGGATGACTTCATCTGGCACCTGCGCTGGCGCGGGCACCAGATCATCCGCCAGCGGGTGGAGAAATACGCCATTGCCTGCGACCTCAAGCACGGCCACCTGCATGCCGCCTACAAGCCCGGGCACCTGGCCGAGTTGCGCGCCGCCTACGACGAAGCAGTAGAGCGTGGCATGGGCGACGAGGTCAGCCTGCTGGACCGCGAGCAGGTCCGCGGCCTGCTGGAAAGCGATCTCTACCACGGCGCGATCAAGAACACCCGCAACCTGCACCTGCATCCGCTGAACCTGTGCATCGGCGAGGCCCGCGCCGCCGAAAGCCTCGGCGCGCTGATCTTCGAACACAGCCCGGTGCTGGAGATCGTCCATGGCCCGCAGCCGGCGGTAGTAACCGCTCAGGGCCGCATCGAGGCCCGCCAGGTGTTGCTGGCCGGCGACGTCTACCACAAGCTCGAGCCCGGGCAGCTCAAGGGCAAGATCTTCCCGGCCATGGGCGGCATCGTCACCACCGAGCCCCTGGGCGACCTGGCCCGGCGCCTGAACCCCGAGGACCTGGCGGTGTACGACTGCCGCTTCGTCCTCGACTACTACCGGATGACCGCCGACGGTCGCCTGCTGTTCGGCGGCGGCGCCAACTACAGCGGCAAGGATTCGCGGGATATCGCCGGCGAGCTGCGGCCGTGCATCGAGCGTACCTTCCCGGCGCTCAAGGGCGTGGCCATCGACTTCCAATGGAGCTGCGCCATGGGCATCGTGATCAACCGCATCCCGCAACTGGGCAAGCTCTCGGACAACGTCTGGTACTGCCAGGGCTACTCCGGGCATGGCGTGGCCACCAGCCACATCATGGGCGAGATCATGGCCGAGGCCCTGACCGGCCACCTGGGCCGCTATGACACCTTCGCCGCCTGCCAGCACATCCGCGTGCCGTTCGGCGACCAACTGGGCAACCCGATGCTGGCCGCTGGCATGTGGTATTACCAGATGCTGGAAAAACTGCGCTGAAGCCAGTCGGAGGGCATGCTAGATTCGCCCTCCAGCCACTACGGCACACCCTGGAGGAGGACCAGCATGAGCGCAGAGATGTACCAGGGCGGCTGCCTGTGCGGGCAGATTCGCTTCGAGGCCCGGGGGCCTGCCGCCAATCCCCATACCTGCTCGTGCAAGCTGTGCCAGCGCCATAGCGGCGCCCTGACCCTGGCCTGGGTCGAGTTCCCCCGCGAGCGGGTGCGCTGGACTGGCCCGGGCGGCGCACCGAGCACGTTCAGGTCGTCGGACTATTCCAGCCGGGCGTTCTGTGCCCAGTGTGGCAGCTCCCTGGGCGCCATCGACGACGCCCCCACGGTCGCCCTGCTGCTGGGGACGTTCGACAGCAACAACCGCAAGGCGCTGATGCCCACCCACCACTCCTACAAGAGCCAGCGACCGCGCTGGTGGCACGCCGGAGAAACGCCATGAACCCAGGCAGCGGCTACGACAAACTGGCGACGAATATCTGGACCTGGTACGGCCAGGACCAGTACCGCTGGCTCATCCTCCTGGGCGAACTGGGACCGGCCCTGGAGTTCCTGGCCATGGATGCGGACCAGCAACGGGTGGAGATCGGTTGCTGCGCGGAATGCAACCTGTGGTCCGATCAGCTGGATTACCTGGAGCGTTTCGTGCGGGATTTCCCGGCACGACTGGACCCGGCCCTGCACCAGCACCTGCAAGCCTTGTTGACGGCCTGTGAAGGGCTGAGCCCGGAAGCCTACGGCATGACGCTCGAGGACAATGGTTTCGAACACCGGCAATGGCAGCCATTGCGCCAGGCGGCCCAGCAAGCGCTGGAGGACCTGGGCTGGCCCGAGGCAAGGGAACATATGCCCGAGCTGGTCGCCGATTGCCGTGTGGCCCTGGACAAGTGGCGCGATGGTTGAAACCGCGTGTAGCCGCTGACGCAGGCTCGGCACGAGCCACATCTGGATATCCGAAATTTGCCTGATGTACCCCATCGCCAGGTGTGGCGGGCGCTGCGCACCCGATCGCAGCCTCGCCCGCTCGACAGCGGTTAAAGGGACCGGGTATGTGGCGCCGGAGTGCGGGGCAAGGCGCGCTTGTGGGCGGTGCGCTGGTAGGCGTTTTCGATCAGTTGGCGCACGGTGTCGGGTACGGGCTGGCCCATCAGGTAGGCGTCGATTTCCTCGTAGCTGCACCCATAGGCGTCCTCGTCCAGCTTGCCCGGCGCCAGTTCCTCCAGGTCCGCAGTGGGCGCCTTGCGCACCAGGTGCCCAGGCGCGCCAAGGGCATCGGCCAGCAGCCGCACCTGGGTCTTGGTCAGGCTCGACAACGGCGCCAGGTCGCAAGCGCCGTCGCCGTACTTGGTGAAGAAGCCCATCAACGCCTCGGCACCATGATCGGTACCCACCACCAGGCCATTGCTCAGGTTGGCCACCGCGTACTGGGCCAGCATCCGGGCCCGGGCCTTGACATTGCCCTTGGTGAAATCCGTGAGTGCCGCCGAAGGTTCCAGGCCGTCGAGCTGCACCTCACGCATCAAGCCATCGACGCTGTCGGCGATATTGCAGGTGCTGATCTCATCGGGGCGGATGAATTCCAGGGACGCCTGGGCGTCGTGTTCATCCGCCTGGTGGCGATACGGCAGGCGCATGGCAATGAAACGCACCCCATGGCCGGCCTCGCGCATCTGCTCCACCGCCAGCTGGCACAGGCGCCCGGCCACCAGGGAATCGACGCCGCCGCTGATGCCCAGCACCAGGCTGTGGCAACCGGAATCACCCAGGACCTGCTGGATGAATGCCACGCGGCGGGCAATCTCGGCAGGCTCGCCGCCAGCGACCAGTTGCCGGTCGATGCCCAGTTCCCGGGCGATACGTTCTTGGGTCGGATGGGTCATGTCAGGCCTCCAGGGGCGAGTTGGCAAGATCGACGTTGAATACCTGCGCCGCATAGCGAAGGAAGGATGGGTCTTCGCAGACGTTCTTCACCGGGTCGTCGGAGAACTTCACCACCGGCTCGCCATGCACCCGCACCAGCTTCATCACGATGCTCAGCGGTTCCACGCCCTCCACATCGCAGGCCAGGCTGGTGCCCATGCCAAAACCGAAGCGGGCCTGGCCGCGCACATGACGCAGGATCGGCAGGCATTTCTCGAAGTTCAGGCCGTCGGAGAACATCAGGTCCTTGCTCCGCGGATCGATACCCAGTTCCCGGTAGCGGGCCAGGACCTTGTCGGCCCAGACCAGCGGGTCCCCGGAATCCTGGCGCAGGCCGTCATACAACTTGGCGAAGTACAGGTCGAAATCCTTGAGGAAGAAGTCGGTGCTGATGCAGTCGGTCAAGGCGATGCCCAGGCGCCCGCGATACTCGCGCACCCAGTTCTCCAGCGCGGCGTTCTGGCTTTCCCGCAGCCGTCCCAGTTGCTGGTGCACCATCAGCCATTGGTGGGCCATGGTGCCGATCAGCGGCAGGTCGAACTCGTAGGCCAGGTGCGCATTGCTGGTGCCGACGAACACCCCGGGAAAATCACTGTGCATGATTTTCACCACTTCGCGCTGGGCCTTGAACGACAAGCGCCGGCGGGTGGAGAAGTCCGAGACCCGCAATTCGGCGAGTTCATCGCGGCTGGCATTCTTCTCCAGCCATTCGAACTTCTGGTAGAGCCGGCGAGTGACGTCCGCCAGTTCGACATCCGGATATTTGTCGCGATTGCGCAGCTCGCTGACCATGGCCAGCACCGGTTGCTCGAACATGATGCAATGCAGCATCGGGCCACGGACGCGGATGCTCAACTGACCCTCGACGGCGGCCACATGGATGTAGCGCAGGTTGAAGCGGAACAGCCCGAGGAACTGCTCGAAATCAGGGGTCAGGTATTCGCGAAAACGCTTGTTGAACAAAAAGCGCTGCTCGCCTTCGCGCATCTGCAGGTCGGCCAGTTTCTCCAGCTCCTGGCGGATCTCGGGGATCAGGTGCACCAGGGACTCTTTGGAGCGAACGATGAACTGGTACTCGACCTCGACATTGGGGTGCTGGTGCAGCACCGCCTGCATCATGGTGAAGGTGTAGTAGTCGGTGTCCAGCAGGCTCTGGATCACGCCGTTGTCGCGGTCAAATGCACTTTCCATGGTGACTCCTCAAACGCTGGCCAGGCTGGCGGTTTCTTCGCGGGTCGCGGCTATCGCGATACCGGCTTGCTGCATGTCGGCGATGGCCTGGGTGGCGCCCTCGGCGCTGATGGCCCGGCACGCCGGCAGGTGGATGATCACCTTGAAACCGGCAGCGGCCAGTTGCAGGGCGGTGGTCTTGACGCAGAAGTCCAGGGCCAGGCCGCCAACGATGACCCGCTGCACGCCCTGGCTCTTGAGGTACTCGATGACCCCGGTGGAGAGCTTGCCGTGCAGGTCGTGGTAGCAGGCGCCGTAGGGGTGCAGGTCCGGCTCCACGCCCTTCCACACGAAGTAGTCGTAGTCATAGGGGCTGGGCAATTCGTCCAGCAGGGTGAAGCCCTCGGTGCCTGGAACGCAGTGGCTGACCCAGGTCAGGTCGGCGTGTTCCAGGCCTGTGGGCTGCAGCATCTGCTCGTGCCCGGCCACCACCCAGGGAGCCTGGGGACTGTGGGCGTCCTTGCTGCCAACGCGCAGGCTGGCCAGGGTCGCCATGAAGTTGAGCTCACCACCGATGCGGTCGCCCTCGGCCACCGGCAACTCGTCCGGGCACAGCGGGGTGAAGCTCTTTTGCGCATCGACATCGAAAGAAGCGGTCTTCATCGTTTGGCTGTTCATGCTGGGTCTCTCCTCTGCATGGAGCACAAAGTACACGTCATGTACTTTTGTGGCAATCCCCCCTGCTCCAGTTTTTTTCAGTGCCTCCAGATCGATCACAAATTAAATAATCGCCTCAAACAGCAGTTGCAGCAGGGCAATGCAGTGGTAAAGTACACGTCATGTACTAAATGAGGATTAGCCGATGTTCGAACTGGCCCTGTATGGCGGCGCTTTCAATCCGCCCCACGCCGGACACGCCCAAGTGATGCTCGAGGCTGCTCGCCATGCCCGGCGCGTCCTGGTGGTGCCCAGCTTCCGCCACCCCGACGGCAAGCGCATGGCCGACTTCGAACAACGCGCACTCTGGTTGCAGGCCATCACCGGACACTTGCAAGCGCAATGCCCGGCCGAGCTGGCGGTGAGCCGCCTGGAGCAGACACTGGCGCTGGCCGATCCCGGCCCGGTGTACAGCATCACCCTGCTCGAGCGCCTGGCCGACGACCTGGCCCTGGAGGGCAAGCGCATCGCCCTGGTGGTCGGTGAAGATGTGGCACAGCAGCTGCCCAGGTTCCATCGCGGCCAGGAGTTGCTGCAGCGCTTTTCCATCCTGCGCATCGAGGAACAGCCCGGCGTGCGCAGCACGGTCTTGCGCCAATGCCTGGCTCGTGGCGAAACACCGCCCAGCCAGTGGCTGGCTCCGGGGATGAATCCGCTAAACTACGGCCTCTACGCCGTCCACGGAAGTTGATATGCACGACCGCCCCACCCTCGCCAACGCCTACCTGCACACCATCGACCTGTGCCTGTTGCGCTACAACCGTGACAGCGGCGAACTGGACATCCTCCTGCACCAGCGGGACAGCGAGCCCTTCGCCGGGCACTGGGCGCTGCCCGGGATCGTGGTCAACGGCGATGTCGAGGACCGCAGCCTGAACGACGCGGTGGAACGCCTGCGCCGCTCGAGCAAGGTGGACATGCCCCTGGCCTGGCTGGAACAGGTGGGCACGGTGGGCGATGCCTTCCGCGATCCGCGCTGCTGGTCGTCCTCGACCTTCTACCTGGGGATCGCCAGCGAACCCGTGCAGCCTGGCCCGCAGCAAGGTTTCTTCAGCTTGCGGGAAGTGGCCAGCGGCGCCTTCAAGCTGCCCTTCGACCACAACAGCCTGGTGGCCCAGGCCCATGAACGACTGCTGTCCAAATCCTTGTACAGCAGCCTGCCGCTGATGTTCCTCGGCAACGAATTCAGTGCCCCCGAGGCCGTGGCGATCTTTTCCACCGTGCTGCAACGCCCGGTGCTCAAGACCAGCATCCGCCAACGCCTGCTGAAGATGAGCGAAGCCGGCTACCTGCGCGACACCGGGCGCAAGAAGAGCGGCGACGGCGGCCGCCCCCAGGCGACCCTGGACAACCTCAAACCCGAGCAGGTGTACCTGTTCGATCGCTGCTTCCTGGAGTGACCCACATGAGTTCGAACCCCGATAACCAGTGCCTGCTGCAAACCCCCTATTTCAGGGTGGTCCGTGAGCAGGGCTACTTCATCATCAAGGAGGCCCAGGCGGTGAACGGCGTGGTCGCCATACCGACCCTGGCCGATGGCCGGCTGATGCTGGTCGACCTCAGGCGCCGGGCCATCGGCGGCCAGTCCATCGAGTTTCCACGAGGGGCCATCGATGCCGGCGAAAGCCCCTGCGCTGCCGCCGCCCGTGAACTGCTGGAGGAAACCGGCTGGCAGGCATCGCAGGTGCGCCAGCTGGGATTGCTGCACAGCAACACCTCGCTGATCGCCAGTGCCGTTGCCGTGTGCCAGGTGGAAATCGCCGAGCAGCAGGCCGGCGCCACCGATGGCGAAGTGGACAAGGTGCTGTGGGTCAGCCGCCAGGAACTGCTGGCGATGATCGCCGCCGGGCGCATCACCGACGGCCATACCCTGTCGGCGGCGATGATGCTGCTGGCCCACGAAGCGAGCTAGGGGCGCCCCCACTTCTCCAGGGCGAACTCGACGAAACTGCGCAGCTTGGGCAACCGGTAGCGGTCCTGGGCATAGAGCAGGTGCATCGCCCGCAGCGGCAGCTGGTAGTCCTGCAACACGGCCACCAGCCGCCCCTGGCGCAGGTCTTCCTCCACCAGCGCATCGGGCATCATCACGATCCCCAACCCGCCCCGCGCCGCGCGATGCAGGCCGGAGGACGTATTGGCCAGCAATGAGCCGGACACCGGTATCAGCACATCCCCCTCGGGCCCGTGCAAGGGCCACTGGGTCGCGGTGGAACTCCACTCGTCTCCCGCCGGAAAGGCGAAGGCCAGGCAGTTGTGCTGCGCCAGGTCCTCGGGCACCTGCGGGGTGCCATGGTGCTCCAGGTATTGCGGCGCGGCGCAGATGGTCAGGGTGTAGTCCTGCAATGGCCGGGCGATCAGTGCATTGGTGTCCAGGTTGCCCAGGCGGATGGCCACGTCGAAGGTGCCATCGGTGAGGTCGAAGCGCTGGTTGGCCAGGTTCAGCTCGACCTTGACCTCCGGGCAGCGCTGGCGGAATTCACTCAGGGCCGGCGCCAGGCGCTCGGTGCCGAACGTCACCGGCGCGGTGATGCGCAAGGTCCCGGACGGCGTGCCCTGGGCCTGCTCCGCCAAGTGCTCGGAGTCGGCCACCAGACCCAGCACCGCCAGGCAACGCTGGTAATACTCGGTGCCGAACTCGGTCAGGCGCTGGCGGCGAGTGGTGCGGTTGAGCAGGCGCACCCCCAGGCGTTGCTCCAGGGCCCGCAGGTGATTGCCCACCATGGTGGTGGAAAGGCCGCACTCCCGGGCGGCGGCGGTCATGTTCCCCGCCTCCACCACCTTGACGTACACCGACATCGCCTGGAACAGATCCATTATCAAGCCCTGCTTCAAGATGATTAAAGATCTGCCGAGTTTATCTAGCCTGGCTGGCTAACGATACTGGCGACACCCCCACCCGTGATGGAAGTGAACCGCCATGAGCGCCGCCCTGATGAGTACCTACCAGCCTTTGTCCCTGAACTTCAGCAAAGGCCTGGGCACCCGCCTCTGGGACCAGGCCGGCCGCGAATACCTGGACGCCATCGCCGGCGTGGCCGTGACCGGTGTAGGCCATTCCCACCCGCGCCTGGTCAGCGCCATCAGCGAGCAGGCCGGACTGCTGCTGCACACCTCCAACCTGTACAGCATCGACTGGCAGCAGCGACTGGCGGGCCGGCTGACGGCGCTGGCCGGCATGGACCGGGCGTTCTTCAATAACTCCGGGGCCGAGGCCAACGAAACCGCACTGAAACTGGCGCGCCTGCATGGCTGGTACAAGGGCATCGAGCAACCGCTGGTGGTGGTGATGGAGAACGCCTTCCACGGCCGTACCCTGGGCACCCTGTCGGCCAGCGACGGGCCGGCGGTACGTCTGGGCTACGGGCAATTGCCCGGGGATTTCCTCAAGGTGCCCTTCGGTGACTTGGCGGCCCTGGAGCAGGCCGCCAGCCGCCATGGCGCGCGCATCTGCGCGGTGCTGCTGGAGCCGATCCAGGGCGAGAGCGGCATCCAGCTGGCACCAGCAGGTTATCTGAAGGCACTGCGCGAGCTGTGCTCCCGGCGCAACTGGCTGCTGATGCTCGACGAGATCCAGAGCGGTATCGGTCGCACCGGCCGCTGGTTCGCCTGCCAGCACGAAGACGTGGTGCCGGACGTGATGACCCTGGCCAAGGGCCTGGGCAACGGCATCCCCATCGGCGCTTGCCTGGCCCGGGGCAAGGCCGCGCAACTGTTCACCCCCGGCAGTCATGGCAGTACCTTCGGCGGCAATCCCCTGGCCTGCCGGGTGGCCTGCACGGTACTGGAGATCATCGAGGAACAGGGCCTGCTGGCCAACGCCGAACGCCAGGGCGCGTTGCTGCTCAAGCTGTTGCGCGAGGAACTGTCGGGGCATCCGCAGGTGCTGGAGATTCGTGGCCTGGGCTTGATGATCGGGCTCGAACTGCGGCATCCGGCTCCGGACCTGGTGCAGGCTGCCGCCCGGGATCATGGGCTGCTGATCAACGTCACCCGGGGCAAGACCATTCGCCTGCTGCCACCTTTGGTGATCGATGAGGACGAGGTACGAACGATCGTCCAGGCATTGCGCCAGTTGCTGGATCGCCCATGAGCGCCTGCGGGAAACATCCCGCTGCGCGGAGCAATGCCGGGGGCTACCGCAGTTAGCTCCCGGCAGGTGCTGACACCTGGCTCAGTCGTCCAGGGCCTGGGGCGCCGCTGCGGGCTTGGCCTGCTTGCCAGCCTTGGCATTGGCTGGCTTGGCCTGGGGTTCCGGCGCCGGGGCCGGGGCGGCCGCCTGCTTCTCGGCCGCCGGCAATTGATCGATGGCGCTGAACACGTCCTTGAGTTCGATGGCCCCGGAATGCTCCAGCTTCTTCTCGCCATCCTTGCCCACCAGGATCACCTTGGTCTGGGCCCCCGCGCCCAACTTGAGGCTGCGGATCAGGGCCATGGTGGATTGCGGGTCGATGTCCTTGCCATCGCGCTGGCCGATGGTATTGAGCACCGTGTACAGGACCATGTTGCGTTCGTTGAAGGCCTGGCGATTGGCCGGTTCCTCGAGGGACTTCTTCAAGCTCACCAGGGTCGGGTCGACGCTGCTGGGGGCGATCACGATCAATGGCCGTGATTTGCCCAGGTCCTGGGCCAGTGGGCCATCGTTGTCGGCAGCCAGGACGGGGCCTGCGACAGCGAGCAGAGTTGCGAGGGTCAATGACCGAATGAACATGCGTCTCTCCTTATATTTTCCACGCAGTAATGATTGCGCATTGCGGGAAAAGGTCCAGGCCACGACTCAAAATCTGACATTTTTCTAACCCCGGCACCCGCGGCCCGGCTGGGCCACGCCAGGCGGCGCAGGACCGCCGACACGCTTGCCAATCGACTCCCCGCCTTCTGTAACAGCAGCGAAACCTGCCTGGCCACTACTACCTGGCGTAGTCTTCAAGTGCTTCTCGAATAACAGCCTGCAATATCACATCCCTAATTCTTCGCCCCGACAAGCACACACACTTGCGACAACTAACCAACCAGTCCTGAACGCTTTAAAGTTATTTACGAAGTGTCATTTTCTAAACGCCAGAAAACAGTCATTAACGAACCGGTTCATTTAACTAGAGGGGCCACTCTTCGGCGCCACCGCCGCTCCACCTAGCTGTCGACAAGCAGCGCCAGGCCTGACGCAAGTTATACAAGCGCCTCCAGGCAACTACACCGAACAATGATCTGGAACAAACAACCCGATTACCCACTACTTGTTCTTTCATTATCCGTCGCTCTATAGTTCGGCGCGGCACGGACAGCCCGTAACAAACACAATACAAACGGCAACTCGTTACATTCCCGAACACTATCCAACTGCGGATTTATTCGAATGAGCGTCCGATCCCGATGATTCCCCTCCTCGTCTGCGACGATTCGAGCATGGCCAGGAAGCAGGTGCTGCGTACCCTGCCCGGCGAATGGCGGGTATCCGTGACCCAGGCCTGCAATGGCCGCGAAGGGCTGGAGGCATTGCGCAAGGGACTGGGCAAGGTGGCGCTGCTGGACCTGACCATGCCGGTGATGGACGGCTACCAGGTGTTGAGCGCCGTGCAGGAAGAAGGCATCGACACGCAGATCATCGTCATCTCCGGCGACGTGCAAGAGGAAGCGGTACGCCTGACCCGGGAGCTGGGTGCCCGGGCATTCCTCAAGAAACCTTTCGATCCCCAGCAACTGCGCAGCCTGCTCCACGAGCTGGAGCTCCTGGACAACGGGCGCAGCAAGCCGGTGCCCGATCCGTCGCCGGCACCGGTGGTGACCTTTCGCGATGCCTTTCGCGAGACTGTGAACGTCTCCATGGGCTACGCCGCGGCACTGATCGCCAAGGTCCTGGATGTGTTCGTGCACCTGCCGGTCCCGCACGTCAACATCCTGGAGGCCGGGGAACTGCAGATGCTGCTGACGGACGCCAATCGCTCGCGGCAACTGACCGCCATCTGCCAGAGCTACATCGGCAGCGGCATCGCCGGCGAGGCGCTGCTGATATTCCATGATTCCTCGGTGGCCGACATCGCCCAGTTGATCGAACAGGGCACCGACCCCTACCAGGAAATGGAAGTGCTGATCGACCTGTCCAGCGTGCTGATCGGTGCCTGCCTGAGCAGCATCGCCGAGCAACTGGACGTGTTCTTTTCCGTGGGTCATCCCCAGGTACTCGGGGAGCACACCGCCATCGACGAGCTGATCGTGCTCAACCAGCAACGCTGGAAGAACACCCAGGCCGTGGAGATCAGCTACAGCCTGGATGAGCAGAACATCCACTTCGACCTGCTATTGCTGTTCACCGAGGACTCCCTGGCCCTGCTGGAACAGAAACTCGCCTACCTGATGAGTTGAACCATGCCCAAACGAATGGATTTCAGTGAACTGCACTGGCTGCTGGCGGTGGTCCACGGCATCGACGTGGGAATCGTCGTGCTGGACCTCGAATGCCGGGTCCAGGTGTGGAACAGCTTCATGGAGAACCGCTCCGGCGTGGCCTCCAAGCAGGCCATCGACCGCTCGTTCTTCGAGCTGTTCCCGGAAGTGGAGCGCCCCTGGTTCAGCCGCAAGGTCGGGCGGGTGGTGGCCCTCGGCACGCCGGCCTTCACCATCTGGAAACAACGGCCGTACCTGGTGCGCTTCAAGAACTACCAGCCGATCACCGGCCAGGGCGAGTTCATGTACCAGAACACCACGCTGCTGCCCCTGCGCTCGTCCAATAGCGAGATCCACCACGTGTGCCTGGTGATCTACGACCTCACCGACGTGGCGATCAACAACCTGGGGCTGCAGAAGGCCAACCAGCAACTGCAACAGCTGTCGCGCACCGACCACCTGACCCAGCTCTACAACCGGGGCCACTGGGAACAGCGCCTGCAATTGGAATATGCCCGCCACGACAGGACCACCGCCCTGCTGATGCTGGACATCGACCACTTCAAGTCGATCAACGATCGCTACGGCCACCAGGCCGGCGACGCGGTGATCAAACGCCTCTCGGAGCTGATCCACCAGCACCTGCGCGACAGCGACGTGGCCGGGCGCTACGGCGGCGAGGAGTTCGCCATCCTGCTACCGCGCACCGACCTGGACGGCGCCCATGCCCTGGCCGAGCGCCTGCGCCAGGCGGTGGAGCAACAGGCCGTGGTCCACCACGGCCAGAGTATCGCCTTCACCATCAGCCTGGGCATCGCCTGCCTGGATCACACCGCCCGCGACCACCGCTGCCTGGTCGAATGGGCGGACCGCGCGCTGTACGCCTCCAAGCATGCCGGACGCAACCGGATCAGCACCCACGCCGCCTGAGCCGCCCGGTAAAAAAATCCCTCGGGGCGAGGAGAAATTCCCGGCCTTGGCGGTCAATCCGCAGTCCACTTGCCTGCCCGCGCTATTAAGGAGTGCCACGCGCATGTCTCGATCCACGCCGCAACAGAACGCCCAGGAACAATGGCACAACGCCGTGCACCGCTATGCCCAGGACATCAACCGCTATGTCGAGACCGGCATGCGTGAAGGCTGGGACAACCTGCAAGAGCCCTACCTGCCACCCACCGAGCACCTGCTACCGGCCTGGCAGGCAGCCCTGGAAGAGAACAACGCGGCCCCCTGGGACCCAGCCACGCGCCAGGCTTTTCGCCAGGCCTGGCCGCCGGCGCACTTTCCCCTGACGCCACGCCTGGACGACCAGGGCCAGATGATCCCGGCCCTCGCCCTGCTGGCCGACGGCAGCCTGCTGGCGCGGATCGGCGCGCCCTACGAGGCGGGCTCGGTGGTGCACATCGACAACGATCGCGTCCGGACCCTGGACCGGGTGGAGTACTTCGGCGCCTGCCCGCAGCGCCGCTACTTCGCCTGGGCCCGGGCTGAAGGCATCCAGGTCACCGACGGTTGGGACGGCCCACAGGTGGCGAGCTTCGCCTGGCCCGAGCGGCTCGCCGGATTGCCCGCGGACCTGAAGCTGCGCGAACGCGCCACTCCCAGCCGCCTGATCCCCTTCCCCGACGGCCAGCGGGTGCTGCTGGTCAGTGCCGATGGCATCTTCGTCCTCCATGCCGGTGGCGCCACCCGCCTGCTGCGCAACCTGGAAGAGCTGCGCCAGGACTTGGCCAAGGGAGTCGCCGCCGAGGACCTCAACCTGGACCTGGACATGGAGCACGGGGCGATTTCAGCCGACGGCCAGTGGATCGCCGTGGGCGAGCAAAGCAGTTCGCACCTGGTGTTCGATGCCCAACTGCAGCAAGTGGCCGAGATCGGACCCGGCAGCGAATACCCGCACTTCGCCTGCTTCAACCAGCGCGGCGACCGCCTGCTGCTCAATGCCTGCCACTTCTACAGCGGTGCCAGCCTGGGCGTCGCGGTGGCGGACCTGCCGGGGCTGGCCACCGACTTCTACAGCGACGACCCACGCACACCGGTGCTGCAGGAGGGTGCCCGGGTATACGCCGCGGCCTCGCGGGGCGACGAGTTCATCATCGGCGATGCCTACGGTTACCTGCGGGCCTTCAGCGAAACCGGCGAGGAGCGCTGGCAGCACTACGTCGGCTCGACCCTGTGCGCCATGGACATCAGCCCCGACGGCCAGACCCTGGTGGCCGCCACCTACGCCGGGATCATCGTGCGCATCGAACTGGACCGTGGCCGCCCGGACTGGCAGATCGGCACCGGCGCGCACCACGAAGTGCAGCGCTGGCTGTTCTGGAAGGACCTGGCCAAGCCGCTTCTATGGTGAAAAAGCTCAGCCCGGCTAACGCGAGAACTCGACCTGCATCTGCAGGTTGGCCGGATCGTCGATGGCTTGCAGGTACTGCTCCAGGCTGACCTCACCGGCACAGGCGCGAGCCCCCGGGAGCAGCGGCTGGCCATCGAGCACCTTGAGGATCACCGCCACCGCTGCGCAGCTGGGGATCTCCGGGCCATGATCGTTGGCGGCGGTCAGTTGCGCTCTCATCGACAACGGCTGGCCGTCCTGGCCCAGGCCATGGACATCGACGTACATGGCGCTCAAGCCATCGCCCAGCCACTCGAACCAGGTTCCGCAGCGATGCAGGCGCGTAGCCCAGGGCGCCGGGTCGCGCACCAGCCCCAGCTTCACCGCCTGGGCCAGCAAGGCATTGGCCAGCCCGGCGACCTTGAGCCCGGCACCCGCCTTGAACGACAGGGTATGGGCGCCATAACGGGCGGCGAACAGATCCAGGTCCGGCACATCGACATTGGCCACCAAGCGTGTGCCCAGCCTTGGCAGCTTGCGCAGGGTCAGGCCCTGCCAGCCGATCACCGGGTGCGGCCGGCCGTCCTTGAGCTGCAGGATCGGCCGGCCGGCATAGGCCAGGACGCCGAGGATGGTGGACAGCCCCGGCATCTTCGCCGAGGAGGAAATGCCATGTTCGATACGTTCGATCCGGGAAAAACGCTGGCGATGCTCATCGATGATCGCCGTCGACAGGGTCGGCACCGAGCTGCAGCCGCTGAGTACCACCACCCCGGCGGCCCGGGCCTGGGCATCGAGGGCCGCGATGCCGGCGACGAACTGGCGACAGTCGGCCAGGTCGCAGTAATTGACCCCGGCCTCGATACAGCCGCGCGCCACGGCATGGGATTGCCCCTGGAACGGTCCACCGGTGTGGATCACCCAATCGATCTGCAGGCGCTTGAGCGCCGGTGCCCACTCCTCGCCCATGGCGTCGCCGCACCAGCCTTCGCAGGGCTGGCCGCCCTCCGCGCGCAAGGCCTGGACCTTGGCCTCCAGGCGGGCCGGGTCACGTCCGGAAACCACCAGGTGCAAGCCCCGACGGTGGATCAGGTAGCGGCAGATGATGCTGCCAAAATTGCCATAACCACCGACCACCAACACTCTGAGCGTCATTACCTGCATCCCTGAAATAAATACGTTGCGCCGCTGGATGAGCGGACCTTGCGGCGCGGCAGCTTCCGCGATTTGCCCTGGAGCGACAAGTGCCGGCAGCCGCCGGATACCTTCCGGCGAGGGCCCGACAGGGCCGTGCGGAACACTTGTAACATTAAGTTGCTAAAAAATTGCCAATGCCAGTCCGGCATAATGCTATGCAAATTCCTCATCCTCTACGGCCCGGGAGCGTGTTAGCCTCGTCCCGCTATGTCGGCCTCGCATAACAAACCCGCAGCTTCATTCAATCAAGCGGGATAAAGACGCCTTGCTACCCCCCTGCTTCACCTTCATCTGCCCAACCAACGTTTCGCTGCGAGCCTTTCGATCATCGGCTCGCCAAGGGAACTGATTGCAAAATTCGATTCGACCCGAAGGTCGATCTCTCGATCCCATCTCGGAGCTGTTATGTCCAGGCTTTCCCATCAAGATTTGCGCCGCGGTTTCCGTGAACTGATCGCCTCATCTTCCTGCTATCACACCGCTTCTGTGTTTGACCCGATGTCCGCCCGGATCGCCGCCGACCTGGGCTTCGAGGTCGGTATCCTCGGTGGTTCCGTGGCCTCGCTGCAGGTCCTGGCGGCCCCCGACTTCGCCCTGATCACCTTGAGCGAGTTCGCCGAGCAGGCCACCCGCATCGGCCGTGTGGCCCAGTTGCCAGTGATCGCCGACGCCGACCATGGCTACGGCAACGCCCTCAACGTGATGCGCACCGTGGTCGAGCTGGAGCGCGCCGGCATCGCCGCGCTGACCATCGAGGACACCCTGCTGCCGGCGCAATTCGGCCGCAAGTCCACCGACCTGATATCCGTCGCCGAAGGCGTGGGCAAGATCCGCGCGGCCCTGGAGGCCCGGGTCGATCCGGAACTGGCGATCATCGCCCGGACCAACGCCGGGATCCTGCCGGTGCAGGAAATCATCAGCCGCACCCAGCAGTACGAACGCGCCGGCGCCGATGCCATCTGCATGGTCGGCATCCGTGATTTCGAACAACTGGAGCAGATCTCCGAGCACCTGAACGTGCCGCTGATGCTGGTGACCTACGGCAACCCGGCGCTGCGCGACGACGCACGTTTGGCCCAGCTGGGCGTGAAGATCGCGGTGGATGGCCACGCCGCCTATTTCGCGGCGATCAAGGCCACCTACGATTGCCTGCGCGAACAGCGGCAGATCTTCACCCAGGCCTCGGACCTGAGCGCCACCGAACTGGCGCACACCTACACCCAGCCCGAGGAGTACATCGTCTGGGCGCGGGAGTTCATGAGCGTCAAGGAGTAACACCGGCAATTGGCCGGGGTGAGGCGCAACGCCTCAACCCTGGGCCGATTTCAACGCGCCTTCCACGCAATCCAGGACCTGGCCTATGGTCCAGGGCTTGCGGATGAAGGACACCGGATAGCGCACCCCGGAACTCTCGGGAGTCTCGTACCCCGACATCACCACGATCGGCATCCCCGGTAAGTGTTCGCCGCACAGGTTGCTCAGGCTTGCGCCATTGAGCCGGCCAGGCATGGTGATATCGGTCAGCAGCAGCGCCACGTCCGCGGCCCGTTCGTGGAGGAATTCCCAGGCCTGGTCGGCACTGTCCAGGGCCTGGGTGGCGTAGCCCTCGTCCTCGAGGATCTCGCACAGGAACTCCAGCACCGTCGGCTCGTCCTCCACCACCAGGATCAAGCGCCCGCAGGCGTCGCTATCGATGGGCGAAGCTGAATACATGGATCACACTCCCTGGCAAGTTGGATGGGCGAGCCAAGCCGCCGACACACTTATGAGCGAAGGCGCGAAGATAAATTCACTTGCCGCGACCGTCGGCGGATAATGCCAGCCCCGCACGCGCCACCCAAGTGGTGCCGTGGTTGAAAACGGAGGTGGTTCTTTCCATGGAGTTCGATCCCAAGCGACTGGCCCAGGCCAGGCACCTGGTGGTATTCAGCGGCGCCGGAGTCTCGGCGGAAAGTGGCATCCCGACCTTTCGCGATGCCTTGACCGGCCTCTGGGAAAACTTCGATCCGGCGCGCCTGGCCACGGTCCAGGCCTTTCGCGACGACCCGGCGCTGGTCTGGGGCTGGTACGAATGGCGGCGCCAGAAGGTGCTCGCGGCCCAGCCCAATCCGGCCCACCTGGCGATCGCCGAACTGGGCCGGCGCCTGCCGCGCCTGACCCTGATCACCCAGAACGTCGATGACCTGCACGAACGTGCCGGCAGCGTCGATGTGCTGCATCTGCACGGCAGCCTGCACAGCCCCAAGTGCTTCGCCTGCAACCGGCCCTTCAGCGGCGCGCTGCCCATGCCATCCGTGCCAGAGAGCGGCGCGCGCCTGGAGCCGCCACGCTGCACCGGCTGCAATGGCAAGCTGCGCCCCGGCGTGGTGTGGTTCGGCGAAGCGCTACCGGAGGCGGCCCTCAAGCGCGCCTTCCAGGCTGCCCGCGAGTGCGACCTGCTGCTGTCGGTGGGCACCTCCGGGCTGGTGCAGCCGGCGGCGCAGATTCCCCAGCTGGCCCTGCAGCAAGGCGCCTGCGTGGTGCATATCAACCCGCAGCCGCAACCCGGCAGCGCCCCCGGGGAATACCACCTGGTGGGCAAGGCCGGGCAGGTGCTGCCACAACTGCTACAGCAGGCCTTTACCTGATTTCCGGGGGGCCCGCAGTGGGCCACCCTCTGCTTTCAAGGATGTTTCAAGATGTCGGATACCCAAGACTTTTCATGGTTCGAAGCGGCCTGGGAACAGCGCGAGGAACAGATCTACCGGAGCTTGTTCGGTGACCTCGGCTCCGGGATCTACCCCCTGGACCCGAGCCTGTTCCGCGACGCCGAAGTCGATCCGCGCTGGCTGACCCATGGGGTCTTCGAGTCGCCCCCCAATGCCCGACGCGAGAGCTGGCTGTACGTCACCTCGGGCCTGTCCAATGCCTGGCACGCGGAGCAACCCGAGCCGGACGGCTGGTCCGGGATGGGTCGCGAGCTACTGCTGGAAACCCGTGAGCAATCGCCATGGGCGCTGTACCTGCTGCGCCACTTCTGCGCCTACCAACTGTTGTTGTCTGCCGGTCACTTCGGCGAGCGACCGCTGCTGGACGAGTGGGACCGCATGCGCCTGGGCAACCCCATCGACGGTGCCGGCAGCCTGGTCGAGAGCGTGCTGTTCATCGCCGCGCCGGGGTTTCCCGAGACCCAGCAACTGCTCTGCGGGCGTTTCGACTTCCTGCAACTGGTGGGCCTGACCGCAGCGGAACACACCTGGGCGCAGACTGAAGGCTACCCCGAGCTGCTCCAGCGCCTGACCCAGGCCGGTGCCTCGCCGGTGATCGATCCACGGCGCGCCAGCATCCTGTGATGCGCCCGAAACCCGGGGACAAGGGCACGCCTCATCATTTTTCCCGCCACGACGGGTCGTCATGAGGTAGATTCAAAGAGCGAACACCCTCGCAGCGATCGCCGCTTTCTTGCCCTGCCGCTGGAAACCAGCCCCCGGATACGGGCGGCCCCGTTCACTGCCCCGCTCTTTCGCGCCCCCGCCCCCGGGATCGGTGGCGCCGCTTTCAGGAAATGGATGAATGCCGCAAAGACATGTGATCAATGCTTCGGTCAGCCCGAAAGGCAGCCTGGAGACCCTCTCGCAACGTGAAGTGCAACAACTGAGCGCCGCCAGTTCCGGCAGCATCTACACGCTGTTCCGCCAGTGCGCCCTGGCCATCCTCAATACCGGCGCCCACGTCGACAACGCCAAGACCATCCTCGACGCCTACCACGATTTCGAAGTACGGATTCACCAGCAGGATCGCGGCGTGCGCCTGGAGCTGCTGAACGCTCCGGCCGATGCCTTCGTCGATGGCGAGATGATCGCCAGCACCCGGGAAATGCTCTTCAGCGCCCTGCGCGACATCGTCTACACCGCCAACGAACTGGACAGCCAGCGCATCAACCTGGAGAGCTCCCAGGGCATCACCGACTACGTTTTCCACCTGCTGCGCAACGCCCGCACCCTGCGTCCCGGCGTGGAGCCCAAGCTGGTGGTGTGCTGGGGCGGCCACTCGATCAACACCGACGAGTACAAGTACACCAAGAAGGTCGGCCACGAGCTGGGCCTGCGCAAGCTGGACATCTGCACCGGTTGCGGCCCCGGCGTGATGAAGGGGCCGATGAAGGGCGCCACCATCGCCCATGCCAAGCAGCGCATGAACGGCAGCCGCTACCTGGGCCTGACCGAGCCGGGCATCATCGCCGCCGAGGCGCCCAACCCCATCGTCAACGAACTGGTGATCCTGCCGGACATCGAGAAGCGCCTGGAGGCCTTCGTCCGGGTCGGACACGGCATCATCATCTTCCCCGGTGGCGCCGGCACCGCCGAAGAGTTCCTGTACCTGCTGGGCATCCTGATGCACCCGGACAACCGCGACCTGCCGTTCCCGGTGATCCTCACCGGGCCCAAGAGCGCGGCGCCGTACCTGGAGCAGCTCAACGCCTTCGTCCTGGCGACCCTGGGCGAAGCGGCCGGCCAGCACTACCAGGTGATCATCGACAACCCGGCCGAAGTGGCCCGGCAGATGACCGAGGGCCTGAAGACCGTCAAGCAGTTCCGCCGCGAGCGCAACGACGCCTTCCACTTCAACTGGCTGCTGAAGATCGACGAAGGCTTCCAGCACCCGTTCGACCCGACCCACGAAAACATGGCCAACCTGCAACTCAGCCATGCCCTGCCCCCCCATGAACTGGCGGCCAACCTGCGCCGGGCGTTCTCCGGCATCGTCGCCGGCAACGTCAAGGACCAGGGCATCCGCCTGATCGAGCAGAAAGGCCCGTACAGCATCCATGGCGACCCGGCGATCATGCAGCCGCTGGACCAGCTGCTCAAAGCCTTCGTCGATCAGCACCGCATGAAGTTGCCCGGTGGTGCCGCCTACGTGCCCTGCTATCGCGTGGTCAGCTGAGCCCCGAAACCCGCCCCACCGCCGCGCGTCAGCCCATGGCGCGCGGTTCGTACCTCGATCAAGGCACGGCGCCAACCTCCGCTGATTCGGTTGGCGACTGCAACTGGCCTTCGAGCTGGCGCCCGAGGTAATACACCCCGGCCATGACCCCATGTTGCGGATCATGCAGTTGCCTGAGCCAGGCCTGGTCGAATGCCTCGCCCAGGTCCCGGCGGGTCTGGGCTTGCAAGTCGGGCCGAGCGTCGTCCTGGACCAGCGCCCGGACGCCGGCCACCCCTACCGAGATCAACGCCCCGGCCACACGCCCTACTGCAGCGGCCACGGCACCGGCGACCCCACGCCCGGCGAACTGGGCCTGGAGTTTTTCGCTGGTCTGTTGTGCTACCCGGGGCACGCCCGAAATACCAGTGGCCTGCTCGGGCAGGCGTAGCTGCTGCAGCAACGGCCCGTAGGCCGGCAACCGGACGATCGGCTCGACCTGCAACAACTGGCGCAGGCTGGCCCGCTGGCTCGCCTGCGGTCCCAGGTCGATGGCCATGATTCCTTCCAGGTGCTGGTCCAGTTGCGCCGCCGGCAACTGCAGGCGGGTGCTGACCTGCGTCAGTTGCAGGCGCAGCTGCTGCACGTAGAACTCCATGGCCTGGGCGGTGATCTGGTCGGCATCGATCTCCAGCGCTACCGGCGCCAGCACCCGCTGCTGGTATTGCTCCTGCAGGTATAGCGCCAGGCGCCTGGCAGCCTGCTCGCTGTCGCCCCGGCTGTTGAGCGAATACCAACCAACCTTCAGCGCCAGCCACTCCTGGGTCCAGTAGCCGCTGAACCAGGGCAGGAAGTTTTCATCGGTCTGCTGATAGACCCGGGTCCGCCAATGCTCCATGGAACCCTGGGCGTAGACTTCGGCCTGTGCGGTGGCGCGAGCGGAGGCCTCCAGCAAGGCGCGGTCGACCTGGCGCCAGGTAGCCGGGGCCACCGGAGCCGGCGCCACGGGCTCGGGACCGCGGTTGGCGCAACCGGCCAACACCAGCAAGCCCAGGACGAACAACCAGGTTCGACCTCGACCGGCACCCAGCGCCTGTGAGCACACGGCACGTCCCTCCGCTATCGGCGGCGCCGCGCCCATCCGAGCCGCGCCGACCTTTTTCCAGTATAGGTAGCGCGACACAGGTATATTGCCCGCGCGCTCGCGCCATGGACCTGCCGCCCTGCCCAAGGAACCTTCATGCTCTACCGTATCGCCGCCGACAGCCTGGTGCTGTTCCACCTGTCCTTCATCCTCTTCGTACTGCTGGGCGGCCTGCTGGTGCTGCGCCAGCCACACCTGATGCTGCTGCACCTGCCGGCGGCGGCCTGGGGCGTGGCCGTGGAAGTCGGGCATCTGGAATGCCCGCTGACCCGCTGGGAGAACCTGCTGCGCCATGCCGCCGGACAACAGGGCTACGCCGCCGGATTCATCGAGCATTACCTGATCCCGCTGATCTACCCCGCGGGGCTGACCCCGGGCATCCAGTTGTGGCTCGGCGCCGTGGTGCTGCTGATCAACCTGTCGGTGTACGCCTGGCTGCTCCGATGCTGGCTGCGCCGGCGCCACGGCTGAAGCCCGCGGGGCCGGCCACTGGCCCCGATTTTCCGCACAACGCACGGGCAGGCCATCCAGGCCTGCGCAACTGGCACAGGCACGCCGCTATATAGTTTTGTATATTGCGCTATCGAATCACGAGATCGCCCCATGCCCGCCTCTCCCGCATCCCCGCAATCACGCCCGCAACCGCCGCCGCGCCGCGAACGCCAGTCGCGCATGCGCCATCGGCAGCTGATCCTCGACGCGGCCTGCAACGAATTCGCCGCCAAGGGCTTCAGCGCCTGCCAGACCCTGGACATCGCCCTGCGGGCCGGAGTCCCCAAGGCCAACCTGTATTACTACTTCCACACCAAGGAGAACCTCTACGCCGAGGTCCTCGAACCGTTGCTCGAGCCCCTGTGCCAGGCCTCGGCCCTGTTGGCCGCCAACGCCGAGCCGACGACCGCGCTCACCGCCCATATCACCGCGCGGCTGCGAATCGTGCAGGCATACCCGTTGCGCTCGAAGATTCTCTGCAGCGAACTGCTCCATGGTGCGCAGCAGTTGCCCGATAGCTGGCGCCAGCGACTGCATGCCCAGCAACAGAACGAAATCGCCTGCCTGCGCAGCTGGATCGAGGATGGCCTGATCCAGGCCGTCGCCGCGGAGCACCTGCTGCTGTTCATCGCAGCGACCACCCAGACCTACCCCACCCTCGGCTGGCAGATCGCCCTGATCCAGGGCCGTGGCGAGCCCAGCGACGCCGACTTCCAGGACGTCGCCAGGACCTTGACCCGGATGATCCTGGCCGGCGCCGTGGGCACTTCGGGCATGGGCCAGGACCGGCCGGCCCGGGCACTGGCGGTCTAAGGTTGCGCCAGCTGCGCGCAGGCCTCGCCCAGGGCCTGCCAGGTGGCTTCGTCGGCCGGGATCAGGTGTTCGATGCGCAGCGAGGCGACCGTGATGTCCTGGGGCATGCCGAAGGTGGTGAAGGTGGACAGGAACCGCAGTTCGCCCTGGGGCCCACGGACCCGAGTCAGCAACAGCGGCGCCGACACTTCGGCCGCATCCACCGCCAAAGGCACCGGCAGGGTCGCCAGCAGCGCCGCCAAGCCGGGAGCCTCGCCAGCCTCCCGGGATGCCCGTTGCCAGGCCACCTGGCGGATCTGCTCGGCATTGATCAGGCAATCACCCAAGCCTGCGGGCGCCAACAGCGTCACCAGCAGGTTGAAACCTTCGCCCAGTGCTTGCCGGGGCAGGCCCAGCAACTGGAACAGCGCCTGGGTCGCCCGATTGGCCGCCAGCACCTGCCAGCCGCTGTCGATGACGATCGCCGGCGCGGGGTTGTTGGCTTCCAGCAAATGCAGCAACGCCGTGCGCACCGGGGCCAACCCCGGATCGCTCAATGGCAGCGCGGCATAACGCGGCGCATAGCCGGCGGCGAGAAATACCCGGTTGCGCACTTCCAGGGGCGTTTCCAGGGTATCCAGAAGACGCTGCAACAAGGCCGGGCTGGGTTGTGCCCGACCGGTCTCGACGCAACTCAGGTGCCGTTGCGACAAGCCGGCCTGCAAGGCCAGGTCCAGCTGGCTCAGGCGCGCCTGATGGCGCAGCCGGCGTAATTGCATGCCTACGGCCTGCCGGTCGATGCGGGAATGCTCGAGGGTATCGGTCATGGAGACGGTCATCCGTTGCGCTCCGCCCTCAGCCCAGGGTCTTGCAGAAGATCAGCTCCGGATCCTGCTCGTCGAGGTTTTCGATCACCCCGCTGGGGTGGAACCCGGCCTTGGCGATCATGGCCCGGGAGGCCTGGTTCGACTGGTTGCAAGAGATGAACAATCGTGGGGTACGACACGCCTGCTCGGCAGCCAGGAGCAAGCGCAGCGCCACCCCCTGGCGTTGCTGCCAGGGGGCCACGGCCACCAGCGCGACGAAGCCGTATTCGAAGAAATCATGGTTGAGCAGCAGGTAGCCAACCACCTGTCCCTGCGCCACCTCGACCCAGCCCTCGCCCCGTGCAACGGCTTGGTCGACCTGCCGCCCCCGGGCCGGATGCTGGCGGGCGTAGGGATCGCACTCGAGCATGGCCGGCACGTCCGTGGGGTCGGCCAGGCGAATCGTTCGGCCAGCGCCGGCTGCTGGGTTCGGCTGGTGGTTGCTCATGGTCGTTCGGTCCTTGAAGAGAGGGGCACGGGCTTTAGCACAACGCATCGGTGCGCGGCTGTCTATGACCTGCGGGGTCATTGAGTGGCGCAGCGCTCGCCACTTAGCCTGTTTGCCTGACGTTGTTCAAGGAGTTTTACCGTGAAAACCACCTTCTGGATGCTCTGTGTCGCGCTGTTCGCCGGCCATGAACTGGACGCCGTGGCCCAGGCCGAATGGCGCCTGCTCTATGGCCTGCGCGACCTCGAGCCAGCGCCGGCCCAGCAGTTGTTCATCGCCTTGCACGTGCCCCTGGGCCTCGCCTTGATGGCCCTGGCCGGACACCCTCGGGCCCGGCTTCGACGCATTACCCGACAGGCCCTGGCCGGATTCGCGGTAATCCATGCCGGGCTGCATTACCGCCTGCAAGAGCACCCGCTGTACCTGTTCGATTCGCTGCTGTCCCAGGGGCTGATCCATGCCTGGGCGGCTGCCGGCCTGGGCTACCTGCTGCTGGACCTGGGAACCCGGCATCCGCGATTCGCCAATGCCCACCGCCCCTGATCGAGGAACACTCATGCCCCGCCCCTACCCCGCGCTCCTGGCCTTGCTGGCTTTCAGCGGCTACACGCTGTTCACCCTGATGCAGGCCGAGCAATCGCTGCTGCAGTTCGGCTTGCAATTGCTGTCGCGCCCGGACACCGCACAAGTGGTGATCGACCTGTACCTGATGGCCATCCTGGCCGGACTGTGGATGCTGCGCGACGCCCGCGCCCGAGGACGATCGGCGAGTTCGGTATGGCCCTACCTGCTGCTCACCGCCGTGTTCGTCTCCATCGGCCCGCTGCTGTACCTGGTGGTCTGCAACTGGCGGGACCAACGCCAGCCCGGGAACGGCTGACGCCGGGGCTCAGATCAGGCGCTGGATCTGCTTGTGGCGCCAGACCAGCTTGAAGTAGCTGACCTGCAACACCAGCATCGCCAGGTAGGCCACCGGGAACGCCATCCACACCCCTTGCAGGCCGAACTGCGCATCCAGCAAGTAGGCCGCCGGCAACTGCACCCCGAGGATGCAGAAGATCGAGATCGCCACCGGCATCAGCACCGTGCCGCTGGCACGCATGATGCCGCCGACCACCGCCTGGAAGCCGAACACCAGCAGGCTCCAGAGCATGATGTGCAACAGGTGCCCCGCCTGGACCAGGGCCGCCGGGTCGATGATGAACAACCCCAGCAGCCAGTGGGAAACCAGGTAGCCCAGCAGCACCAGGGCGCCGGTCAGGCACAGATTGATCAGTAGCCCGGTGCGCAGGATCGGAGTGATGCGCTGCAGTTGTCCGGCGCCGATGGCCTGGGCCCCGAGGATCGAGGCGGTGATGGCGATCGACAGCGCCGGGAACTGCACGTAGTTGACGATCTGGGTCACTGCGCCATAGGCCGCGGTGGCCTGGGAACCGTGGTGGTTGACCAGCGCCAGGATGACCAGCTCCGACAGCGAGATCACCACCATCTGCACTCCGGTGGGCAGGCCGATGCGCAGCACCTTGGCCAGGATCGCCCGGTCCAGCTTCAACGCCGCGAACAGCGCCCGATCGAAGGCCAGCGGATGGGGCTGGCCCCGCAGGCGCCAGACCAGAAAGCCCATGGCGATGATGTTACTGGCCAGTCCGGCGAAGGCCGCACTCTGGATCCCCAGGGGCGGCAAGCCCAGCCAGCCCTGGATCAGTGCCGGGGTCAGGAGCAGGCCCACCAGGGTCGAGACCATCAGCGCCAGCAAGGGCGACAGGGTATCGCTGACGCCTCGCAGCAACTGGGTGAAGAGCACGAAGACCAGCAGCAACGGCAAGATCAGCATCATCACCCGGGCATAACCCACCGCGTCATCCAGCACGTCCGCCGGCGTGCCCAGGCCCTGCAGCACCGGCCGGGCGAAGAGCATGCCCAGCACCGCTCCCACCAGGCCGATCATGGCCCCGAGCAACAGGGTGCTGCCGGCCACCGACTTGACCGCATCCAGCTCCCGGGCGCCCCAGGCCTGGCCGATCAGCACCGAGGCCCCCGCACCCAGGCCGATCACCAGGGCGATGAAGAAGAACAGGATGGGAAACATGCCCGACACGGCCGCCAGGGCCTGGGTCCCCAACAGCTGGCCGATATAGATGCCATTGAGGGTGCCGGAGAAAGACTGCAGGAAATTCGACAGCACCATGGGCAGCAGGAAGAGCAAATACACCTGCCAGAGCGGTCGCTGGGGGGCAATGGACATGGAACGGGCAACCTCGAATCAGGGCGATGAAAAGGGCCACGGGGCCCGGGTATGACCGACCGCGATTATCAGGCTCGACGGTTCGGCAGGCGCGCGGGATGGCCGCACGCGCTATGGCCAGTGCCGGTCAGCGGTTCACGTTGACCACCACCCGCCCACGGACCTTGCCCTCGAGCAACTCGGCGGCGACACCGATGGCCTCGCCCAGCGCCACTTCGCGGGTGATCAACTCCAGGTGCTCGAGGTCGACCTCGGCGGCCAACCGCTGCCAGGCATGGACCCGCTCCTGGTATGGCCGGGTCACGCTGTTGATTCCCAACAGGCTGACTCCACGCAAGATGAAAGGTGCCACCGAGGCCGGAAAATCCATGCCCTGGGCCAACCCACAGGCGGCCACCAGGCCATCGGCGGCGGTACCGGCGCAGACGTTGGCCAGGGTATGGCTGCCCACCGAATCGATGGCCGCCACCCAGCGTTCCTTGGCCAGTGGTCGTCCCGGCTGGGACAGCTCGGCACGCTCGATCACCTGGCAGGCCCCCAGTTGCCGCAGGTAACCGGCCTCTTCCGGGCGGCCGGTGGCCGCGATCACCGAGTAGCCCAGGCGTGCCAGCAAGCTCACGGCAAAGCTGCCGACCCCGCCACTGGCGCCGGTGACCAGCACCTCGCCCTGCCCCGGGCGCAGGCCGTTACGTTCCAGGGCGATCAGGCACAGCATGGCGGTGTAGCCGGCCGTGCCGATGGCCATGGCCTGGCGCGGGGTGAAGGCTTGCGGCAGGTGGATCAGCCAGTCGCCCTGCACCCGAGCCTTCTGCGCCAACCCGCCCCAATGACTTTCGCCCACGCCCCAGCCATTGAGCAAGACCTGGTCGCCTGCCCGCAAGCGAGGGTGGCTGCTGGACTCCACGGTGCCCGCCAGGTCGATGCCGGGGACCATGGGGAACTGGCGCACCACCGGGCTCTTGCCGGTGATCGCCAGGCCGTCCTTGTAGTTCAACGTGCTGTAGGCAACCTGCACACTGACCTCGCCCGGGGGCAGCCGGGCGTCTTCCAGCTGCGTCATATCGGCGCGATAACCTGCAGTGTCTTTGTCGATCACAATGGCGTTGAACATCCGGGACTCCTGCTTGGAAAGTGGTCTGTCGGCAACGGGCAAAGGCCGGGGGCACCAGCGCGGCACAGGGACATGCCGGCGAAGGCGCCATCCTACGCAAGGCCCCGCGTAGCGTCCACGTTGACACCGACATGGCAAACCCGGGCATCGCGGCGTTACCATTGCGCCCGAGTTTTTGTTGATCGAACGGATTCCCGACCTTGTCCCACCTTCTGGAAAAAGCCGCTGCCCGTGGCGACCTCGCCGCACTGACCCGCCTGCTGGATGCCGGCGCAGACATCGAATGGAAGCACAAGGGAACCGGCCGCACCGCGCTGCTGGCGGCCACCATCGCCGGCCGCCTGCCCGCCGTGGCATTGCTGCTGCAGCGTGGCGCCAACCCGCAACAACCCTGCAAGGCCCTGGGCTACAGCTCGCTGTCCTGGGCTGCCGGCAACGGTGCTTGCGCCATCGCCAAGCTGCTGATCGAACACGGCGCAGCCCTCGACCAGGTCTCCCCAGACCTGCGGCGCAGTGCCTTGATGAATGCCGCCCAGGGCGGCCACGCCGAGATGGTCAGCCTGCTGCTGCAGGCCGGGGCCGATGCCCAACTGCTGGACTTCCAGCAGCGCAACGCCTGGTCCCTGGCCGAAGACAAGGGCCATGGGCGAATCATGCAGTTGCTGGCACAAGCCGGTGCCGGGGAACAGCCTCCAGCGCAACCGTCCCCGTACCTGCCGTGGCCGGATCTGCCGGCCGATGCCCACAGCAGCAGCGACCCGATCACCCAGGTGCGAGCCTATACCTTGGCCGTGGAGGCCTGGGAACGGCGCGGCAAGGCCCAGGCACGCGACGGCCTGGACCAGGACTTCTGGGCCGAGCCCCGGCAGTTGCTGGAGCGCTTCTGCACCCTGCGCGACAGGGCCTATACCCGCGCCTCCTATGGCTCGCCCACCACCTACTCGAAGGACAACGAACTGCTGGCCTGCCAGCTGCTCAAGCCGAGCCAGGCCGAAGTGCTGATCCGCGACCCCGCTTCGCGCAGGCTGCGCTACGAGTATCGTTTCCTGGTCAAGCTGGCGGGCGGGCAATGGCGGATCGACAACGTCAAGCGGCGCCTGGCCGGCACCGAGAAATGGGAAAACACCATTCTTTGAATCGCATGTACACAAGGACCCATGCCCGATGAAATACGACGACGCTTCCTGGCATTACGGCGGGGACTTTCCCAGCGACCTGCCGCCCAGCGCCGGGGGCACCCATATCGGCCTGTTCCTGGCCTGGATGCTGCTCAACGGCTTTGCCAGCGAAGAACTTGAAGAAGATGCCGCCGAGGAACTGGCGCAGCTACGTTCACGCAAACTCGATGGCCGTGAGTTCCTGTTCAAGATGCTCGATGAAAGGCTCTACGACGAAGACTTCAACGCCGAAGGCAATGCCTTCGCTGCTGCCTACTATGCGGGAAAGGACAGCAACGTCCGCTACAGCGAGGACTATGAGCAGCTCCTGGCACCAGTCCCCGATACGATCTACCGGGTGGAGAACAGCTGGAGCAACTACGACCTGCTCGCTCCGGTGCTCGATGGCCGGCTGGCGCAATGGCGAGCCATGGGCCGCCCGGAACACCTGGACTGAACCGCGCCGGCCGGCAATTGTGGTTAAATGCCGCCCCGAAAAATTGCCGGTCGCGCCGATGAACCCTCAAGCCCTCGCCACCCTCAACCAACACCTGCTGGACGCCCTGGCCAGCGCCCCAAGCGAAACCCGGCGCCTGTTCCACGGGCGCGGGCGCTGCTGGCCGGGCCTGGAACAAGTGACCGTGGATTGGCTGCAAGGCGTGCTGCTGGTGTCGCTGTTCAAGGAAGTGCAAGCCGGGGACCTGGCTGCCTTGAAACAGCTGCTGGTGGACCTGGGCGCCACTGCGCAGTGGCAGGCCAGCGGCGCCACCAGCCTGATGCTGCAACACCGCTACCTGCCCGACAGCCTCGGTGAATGGTTGCTGGGCGAGCCGGTGGAATCCTGCACCATCACCGAGGAAGGCCTGGATTACCGGGTGGACCTGGGCAGCAAGCAGAACAACGGCTTGTTCCTCGACATGCGCTACGGGCGCAACTGGGTGCGGGCCAATGCCCAGGGCCTGAAGGTGCTGAACCTGTTCGCCTACACCTGCGGATTCTCGGTGGCGGCGATCGCCGGCGGGGCCGAGAAGGTGGTCAACCTCGACATGTCCCGGGCGGCCCTGAGCCGTGGCCGCGACAACCATCGGCTCAACGGCCACGACCTGGGCCGGGTGAGCTTCCTCGGCCATGACCTGTTCAAGTCCTGGGGCAAGGTCAAGCAAGGCGGCCCTTACGACCTGGTGATCATCGACCCGCCCTCCTTCCAGAAAGGCAGCTTCGTGCTGAGCAAGGACTACGCGCGAGTGCTGCGGCGCCTGCCGGAGTTGCTGACGCCGACGGGCCGGGTGCTGGCCTGCATGAACGATCCAGCGTTCAGCGTGGAGTTCCTGCTGGACGGCATGGCCGAGGCCGCGCCAGGGCTGCGTTTCGAACAGCGCCTGGACAACCCGCCGGAATTTCCCGATGCCGATGCGCAATGCGGCCTGAAGGCCCTGGTGTTCAACCAGCCAGCGTAGCCGTGGCGGCCACCGGGCCAGCCTGGCGGCGCAGTTGATCGACCGCATCGGCCTTTTTACGGCCGCTGCGCGCCCGGGCGCAGCCTCGCCAGCTCCGCATGAGCTTTCAGGATCGGCGCGGGGTTAGAGTGGCATCCGGTATTCGATGAATCCCGAATTGTCCGCCACCCAGTCGTAGAGCTTTTGCGCGCGCTTGTTGGTGGCGTGGGTGTGCCAGTACAGCCGTGCGCAATCGTGTTGGCGGGCAAAGGCCTGGACCCACTCGATCAGCTGTTTGCCAGTGCCGCCGCCACGGACCTGCGGCGCCACGTACAGGTCCTCCAGGTAGCAGAAGTCCGTGGTGGCCCAGGTCGAACGGTGCAGCACGGAGTTGACGAACCCCACCAACTCGCCACCTTGCACCGCCACCGCCGAATACACCGGCTCCCGGGGGTCGAAGAAACGCTCGAACGTGCGCTGGCTCACCTGTTCCGAAAGGCTCACCTGATAGAAATCCTGGTAAGCCAGCCACAATTGCTGCCATTGCTCCCGATCTTCGGCCTGGATGGCCCGTACCGCTACCGTCTGTTGCTGCTCGCCCATGACGCTCTCCTCATGAAAAACCGGAAACAACACTGCTTTCCGGGGATATCGAAGAGCGCCAGCTTAGGCAGCTAACGGCCTGTTGTAGCAGGCCAATTCTAATTTCAACAGCAGACCACTTGCCCTCGCCTGCCAGCACCTCACAACGCCGGCAACTGATGGGTGACGCAATGGATCCCACCCCCGCCTGCGGCGATGGCATCGATATCCAGCTGCACCACCTCGCGCCCGGGGTAGAGCTGGCTGAGCAGGTCGTGGGCCTTGGCGTCGGCCACGGGATCGCCGAACTCCGGGGCGATCACCGCGCCGTTGATCACGAAGTAATTGATGTAGCCCGCGGCGAAGTCTTGGTTGCCCCGGCTGAAGCGGCTCTTGCGCGGATTCAAGGGGGGCGACAGGGTGTGCACCTTGAGCTTGCGGCCATCGGCATCGGTGGCGTTGCGCAGGATCTCCAGGTGCGCGCGGGTCACCGCGTGGTCGTAGGAATCCGGGTCGTTGTCGAGGTTGGCCACCACCACCCCGGGAGCCGCGAAGCGCGCATAGAAGTCGACGTGGGCATCGGTGATGTCGTGCCCCTTGATCCCCGGCAGCCAGATGATCTTGCGCAGGCCCAGGCAAGCCTTGAGCTCGGCCTCGACATCGGTCTTGCTCCAGTCGGGGTTGCGATTGCGGTTGATCCAGCTGCTCTCGGTCATGATCCCGGTGCCGTGGCCATCCACCTCGATACCGCCGCCCTCGCCCACCAGTTCGCTGCGCAAGTAGGTGGCGCGCGCGCCATCGGCGACCTGGCGTGCCAGGCGCGCATCCCGGGAATGGCGCTGCTTGTTGCCCCAACCGTTGAAGTTGAAGTCCACTGCGCCCAGCTCGCCTCGGGAGTCGACCACGAAGTTGGCGCCGATATCGCGCATCCAGATATCGTCCAGCTCGGTGATCACATAGGTGACATTGCGAGTGCCACACAGCTCCTCGGCCAGGTCGCGCTCATGCTCGCGGCAGAACAGGGTCAGCGGCTCATGGGCGGCAATCGCCCGGGCGATCCGGCCCTGGGCCTCCTGCACATCGCCAGTGAAGTCTTCCCAGATCGCATCCTGGGCACCGAAGGCCATGAAGGCCCGCTGGTGACGATCGCCTTCGTCGGGCATGACCCAGTCCTCCTGTTCCTGTTCCTGTTCTTGGGCCAAGACCCGACGGGCGCCCAGGCCCAGGGTAGTCACGGCGGCGAAACCGGCCAGCAGCGAGGCCTGTTTGATGAATGTACGTCGGGTCGACATCGGTCTTTCTCTCAAGGGGGATTGCATGAAGTGGAACGGCTCAGGGTGCTTTTATCGTAGCCGTCTTGAACTGGGTCCAGATGCGCATTCGGGCCCGCATGTCGGCCTGGGGAATATCGCGCCCCGGCACCAGGCGGGCAAAGGTCGCGGCATCCGGGTAGATATCCGGGTTGCCCACCATCCGTGGATCGATCTGCGGCCGCGCCTTGGCATTGGCCGTGGGGTAGCCGGTGAAGTTGCTGATGGCCGCCATGTTCTCCGGGCGCATGACGAAGTTGATGAAGGCATAGGCGTACTCCGGGTGCCGGGCATCCTTGGGGATCGCCATGGTGTCCATCCACACCGTGGTGCCCTCACGCGGGATGCGGTACTGGAAGTCCGCCGGCTTGCCGGCTCCGTCGGCGGCGCGCTGGGCCTGGGTCACATCGCCGCTGTAGCCCAGGGAGAGGCACAGGTTGCCATTGACCAGGTCGGTCACTGGCTGCGACTGGAACTTGCGGATGTACGGCCGCAGCTTGAGCAACAGCTCGCTGGCCGCTTGCAGGTCTGCCGGCTTGGCGCTGCGCGGATCGCGCCCCAGGTAGTTGAGCGCCACCGCCAGTACTTCGTCGGGCGAGTCGATCACCGAGATCCCGCAATCGGCGAAATGCGCCGCCAGCTCCGGCTTGAACAGCAGGTCCAGGCTGTTGACCGGTGCATTGGGCAAGCGTTGGGCGATCTGCCCGGCGTTGTAGGTCAGGCCGATGGTGCCCCAGGTATAGGGCACCGTGGCCTGGCTGGCCCGGGGGTACTGCTTGCGCAAGGCTTGCAGGCCGGGCTCGATGTCGTCCATTTGCGCAAGCTTGGCGGGGTCAAGGTTCTGCAGGCTGCCAGCACGCATCAGTCGCTCGGCCACGGTGTCGCCGGGGAAGATCAGGTCGTAGCCGCTGCCGCCGGTCATCAGCTTGGCCTCCAGGACCTCGCTGCCTTCCATGACGTCGTAGATCACCTTGATCCCGGTCTCGGCGGTAAAACGCGCCAGGGTGTCCTGGGCGAAGTAGTCGGCCCAGTTGTACAGGCGCAGGGTCTTTTCTTCAGGCGCGGCCTGGACCTGCGCGGCCATCAATGCCAGTGCCAGCGCGCCAAGGCGCAATGTGCCGATGCGGTTCATGCTCATGCCTCCCGAGGGTTCCAGCGTGAATGCAGGTGTTGGCCGTCGAGGCTCAGCAAGGGCCCGTACATTTCCGGACGACGATCACGGAAGATGCCCCAGGTCCGGCGCTCCTCGGCCATGGCCGCCAGGTCCAGCTCATGCAAGAGCATGCCGGTGGTGTCGCGGTCGGCCTCGGCCAGCAGCCGGCCCTTGTGGTCGCAGATGAACGAGGAACCGTAGAACTGCATGTGCAGCTCTGAGTCGCTGCGAGCCACTTCCCGCCCGACGCGGTTGGCCGCCACCACCGGCAGCAGGTTGGCCGCGGCGTGCCCACGCATGGTCATCTGCCAGTGATCCTTCGAGTCCAGGTCGGCGGCGCCAGGCTCCGAGCCGATGGCCGTGGGGAACAGCAGCACCTCGGCACCCTGCAATGCCAGGCAACGGGCGGTTTCCGGGAACCACTGGTCCCAGCAGATGCCCACGCCCAGGCGGCCGAACGCCGTGTCCCAGACCTTGAAGCCGGTGTCGCCGGGGCTGAAGTACTCCTTCTCCTGGTAACCGATGGCGTTGGGGATGTGGGTCTTGCGGTACACCCCGAGCAGGCGTCCGTCGGCATCGGCCACGCTCAGGGAGTTGAAGTAGGCGGTGCCGGCCCGCTCGAACCAGCTCAGCGGCAACACCACCCCCAGCTCCTTGGCCAGGGCGGCAAAGCGCTTGAGTATGCGGCTCTGGCCATACTCTTCGGCCAGTGCCAGGTGCCGGTGCTGCTGTTCGATGCAGAAGTACGGCGTGGCGAACAGCTCCTGCAGCAGGATCACCTGCCCGCCGCGGGCTGCGGCCTCGCGCACCAGTTGCTCGGCACGCTCGAGGTTGTCCGCCAGGTCCCAGGTACAGGGCATCTGCAACGTCGCGACGGTCAAGTTGCTCATGCCGACACCTCCAGTGGCCAGCGCGGTTGCTGCTGGGTGATGCAATGCACGCCACCACCGCCATGGGCCAGGTGGTTGATCTGCACCGGCACCACTTGCCGCCCGGGGAAGGCCTTGGCCAGGACCTGGGCCGCGACCTGATCGGCCTCGATGCCGTAGGCCGGCATGATGATCGCGCCGTTGGCGATGTAGAAGTTGGTATAGGAAGCGCAGAACACCTCGGCCTGGGTGTCCACCGCGGCAGTGGCTTCGAACAACTCCACCAGTTCGAAGGCGCGGCCCTGGGCATCCCGGGCCAGCTCCAGGGCACGGCGGTTCTCGCGCACCACTTCGGCGTACACCGAGCCTTGGTCATGGGTGGCGTCCACCAGCAGCAGGCCGGGACGGGCGAAGGCACAGACGCCATCGACATGGCCATCGGTCATGTCGCCGGTCACGTAGTCCGGATCGCCGGGCAGCCAGATGGTTTTCTTCACTCCCAGCAGGCGCTCGAAGATCTCTTCCATCTCGGCCTTGCCCAGGCCCGGGTTGCGATTGGGATTGAGCAGTACCGACTCGGTGGTGATCAGGGTGCCTTCGCCGTCCACATGGATGGCGCCGCCTTCGTTGGCCAGGTGGGTGCCGAAGCAGTCCAGCCCCAGTTGGTCGAGCAGGCGCCGGGCCAGGCTGCGGTCCAGCTCATGGGCCGACTTGCCGCCCCAGGCATTGAAGCGCCAGCTGACGCCGGCCAGCCCGTGCTGGGGATGGCAGACGAAACTCGGCCCGGAGTCGCGGCACCAGCTGTCGTCCACGGCCTGGACCACCCGCTCGACGTTGGCGCCGCAGTGGCGCCGGGCGCTCTCCAGGGCCGAAGGATCGACCACCAGCTTGACTGGCTCGAAACGTGCGATGGCATTGGCCACCCTGGCGAAATCCGCCTGTACGTCGGCCAGGGTCACGCCCCAGCCCGACTCCCACAGGTCCTGGTTATGGGGCCAGACCATCCAGGTCGCCGCGTGGGGCACCCACTCGGCGGGCATCCGCCAACCGCTGTTTCGACTGTCATTGCTGTGCATGGGAATCGCGCCTCTCGATTAAGGTTTTGTTATCAGCCAACAAATACCGGTGCAACCAATGGCGCCCATGCTATGGCTTTGAAAATCCCGCAACAAACGATAGATTTAGTGAAATTCTGATTAGCTGGGCTTATCGATAATGTTAAAACACTGGCCTCCCCTGAACGCCCTGCGCGGCTTCGAAGCCGCCGCGCGCCTGGGCAGCTTCCACCAGGCGGCGCAAGAGCTGCACCTGACCCAATCGGCCATCAGCCAGCAGATCCGCAGCCTGGAAACCTTCCTCGAACAGCCGCTGTTCTACCGCAGCGGGCGCAGCGTGACCCTGACCGATGCCGGGCATGACCTGCGCAGCACCACCCAATCGCTGCTGCAACAACTGGCCGTGGGCATTCGCCGCCTGGAGCAGTACCGCAAGCCCAACCAGCTGGTGGTCAACACCAGCCCGGCCTTCGCCCGCCACTGGCTGCTACCGCGACTGGGCGAATTCAACCGCCTGCACCCGGAAGTGGACCTGTGGCTGTTCACCAGTTTCGAGCCGCCGGACATGGCCACCCAGACCATCGACGTGACGATCCGCGACGACCTCAGCGCCCAGGCCGAATGCAGCTACCTGGAGCTCTGCAGCGACCAGCTCTATCCGGCCTGCCACCCCTCCCTGCTGGAGCAGCCCCAGGCGCTGCGCACCACCTTGCACGGCGAACGGGAAATGGACTGGAGCCACTGGGTGGTGGAAGGCGGCACCGACGTCGGCCAGCGCAGCAACGGCCTGAACTTCTCCGACCCGGGATTGCTGCTGGACGCCGCCTGCGCTGGCCACGGCATCGCCCTGGTCAGCCAACTGCTGGCCCAGCAAGCCCGGGCCCAGGGCCAGTTGCAGCCGCTGTGCGAACAAAGCGTGCGCGGCCCGACCTGGGCCTGGCTGGTGCATCGCGACAGTGAAGGCAGCTCGCTGACCCGCAGCTTCTGCAGCTGGTTGCAAAACGCCCTGGAGCAGGCCTGAAAAACCGCTTTGCATTCCTGGCGGTAACCCCTGCCCCGGCGCCGCCTTAAGCTGGCGCCGGTGCAATCCGCACTGCCTCCAAGGAATCGCGCGTGCCCCCGATCCCCGACATCAACTGGTCATTGTGGTTGTCCACCATGCTGCCCATGGCCCTGAGCGCCGGTCCCGGCAACCTGATGGTGGCCAGCTCCGGCGCCCGCAGCGGCGTGCGCCGCTCCCTGCGCTTCATCCTCGGCCTGGACCTGACCTACTTCCTGCTGGCCCTGCTGGTGGGCCTCGGGCTCTACCACAGCCTGGCGCAGCAGCCGCAACTGCTGCGGGGCCTGCGGATCGCCGGCAGCCTGTACATCTTCTGGCTCGGCCTGCGCCTGTTGCTGCGGCCACTGCGCAAGCCCGGCGAGCCAGAACAGGCGCTGTTGTTCCGCGATGGCGTGGTGCTGCAACTGGGCAACGTGCAAGGGCTGGTCATGCTGCTGGTGATGTTCTCCACCTTCAGCCCGGCCACCAGTGCCGGCAGCCTGGCGGTGGTGGCGCTGAGCGCCGCGCTGATCGCGGTGAACCTGTTCGGCCACCTGCTCTGGGCGGGCCTGGGCTCGAGCCTGCAACCGCTTCTACGTGCCAGGCCGGGCTTGCTCAAGGCGCAAAATGTGCTGTTCGGCTTGCTGTTGATGGGGGTGGCGGCGTGGATCTTCCTGCGCAATGGCCTGGCCTGAGCCGACCGCCTCAGTGGTCTTGCAGGCCATGCTGGCGCAGCACCCGGTCGATGAACTGCACCACCTGCTCGACCCGCTCCTGGCCCTGGGTCGCCAGGTTGCGCAGCAGCCAGATATCGGCCCGATGCGCCGGGACATCCGGCAACACCCGACACAGCCCCAGGGGTTCGGCGATATAGACCGGCAAGGCGGCGATCCCCAGGCCGGCCTGTACCGCCCGGAGCTGCGCTTGCAGGTTGGCGGTGCTCATCCACAGCGGCTGGCCGCCACTGAGCCGGTCCAGCCAGCGGGCCAGGGGCATATGCTCCAGGGCCTGGTTCCAGCCGATCAAGCCATGCCGGGCCAAGTCTTCGGGCGCTTGCGGACACCCCTGGGCCTGGGCATATGCCGGGGAGCAGAACAGCGCCTGGGTCAGCGCGCCGACCTTGCGCAAGGTGAAGTTGCTACCGGCTTCCGGCCGGTGCAGGCGCAGCACCAGGTCACTGTGGCTCTGGGTGAGCTTGACCGAGCGCGCGGCATTGACGAAGTCGAAACGGATCTCTGGATGATCCGCACGAAACGCCGCCAGGGCCGGGATCAACAGGTGGCTGCCCATCAGCTCCGGGCAATCGATGCGCACCACCCCGGCCATGCGCGCACCGGGCCGGGCCAACTGGCGCTCCATCTGGCCAAAGCGTTCCTGAGCCTCAAGCGCCATGGGCAGCAAGTCGCGGCCGGCCTCGGTGAGGAAATAGCCCTGGGTGGTCTTCAGGAACAGCGGCGTGTGCAAGGCCTGCTCCAGCATCTGGATCTTGCGCGAGACCGTGGCCGCCGACACCTTCAGCGCCTGTCCGGCATCGGTGATGTTGCTGGCGTTGGCGACCGCAATGAAGAATCGCAGATCATCCCAATTCACGCTTACATGCCTGTCCTTGCGAAATCAGGCCGGGATCTTATGCGAAAAATACTCTGGCGCGATCAGAGTTTTCTTCAGTCGCGGGCCTGGAGCTGTAGAGTGAAGGCGTCGCCCAACCCGAGGACAAGGACCGCCCCATGCTGGAACTGCACACTGAACGCCTGCACCTGCGCTCCCTCAACGCCAATGACTGGGAGCTGTTCCTGACCCTGCACAGCGACTCCGATAACCTGCGCTATGTCTGCGACCCACTTTCCCGAGCGCAGATCGAGGAGCGCTTTACCTCGCGCCTGCCGCACTGGAATACGGATTCGACCCACTGGCTGTGCCTTTTGATCAACGACCGCCACAGCGGTGAGGGCCTGGGTTTCACCGGCCTGCGGATCAGCAACGGCGACGCCTCCGAGGCCGAGGTCGGCTACTTGTTGCGTCCGCAGCATCAAGGCAAGGGACTGGCCGTGGAATCCCTGCGCGCCGTCATCGAGCACGCCCGGCACACCCTGGGCATCAAGCAGCTGATCGCCACGGTCACCGACGGTAATGCGCCGTCCTGCAAGGTCTTGGAGAAATGCGGCTTCGCCTTCCTACGCCGTGACGAACGGGCCTTCCAGCTGGGCGGCGAGGATTGCGACGACCTGATTTTCAGCTGTCGCCTGACGGCTTGATGCGGCGCCTTGTCGCGGGTTTTTCTTGACAGGAAAAATTCGCCACGGCTATTGTCTGACAACCTGACTTACAAGGTTTACCCATGCTCGAACTCCAGCGCCCCGACTCCCTGGTCGTGCGGGTCGTCAACGCCATCCGCAATGAGATCGACTCCGGCCGACTGGCTCCCGAGTCGCGCCTGCCCACCGAACAGCAACTGGCTGAACAGCTCAATGTCAGTCGCTCGGTGGTGCGCGAGGCCATCGCCCAGCTCAAGGCCGATGGCGTGCTGATCGCCCGCCGTGGCCTGGGCTCGTACATCTCCAAGACCCCGGCCGGCACGGTGTTCCGCTTCCCCCAGAGCGAAGGACGCCTGGCGGACCTGGCGCAGATGTTCGAGATGCGCCTGTGGATCGAGACCCAGGCCGCGTCGATCGCCGCCCAGCGCCGGGACGCCGACGACCTGCAACGGATGCAGGCCGCGCTACAGGAAATGCACGACAAGCGCAGTGATTTCGAAGCCGCGGCCCTGGCCGACGTGGCGTTCCACCGGGCCATCGCCGAAGCCAGCAAGAACGATTACTTCGTGGCCTTCCATGACTTCCTGCGCAGCCAGCTGGCCAGTGCCCGCAAGACTGCCTGGGAAAACTCGGCGCTGCGCCTGGTCGGCGGTTCTGCCGACGCGGCCCAGGAACACCAGGCGCTGTACCAGGCCATCGCCGCCGGTGACCGCCAGGCCGCCGCCGGCTGTGCCGATGCCCATTTGCGGGCCTCGGCCAAGCGCCTGGGCCTGGAGTTGCCTACCCTCGACTGACCCTATTGCGCCAGACCGCAGGCCGAGCCTGCGGTTTTTATCGGACTACTTAGTCTGACAACCTGATAACCAGACTGATACGGACACCTGGAACCATGATCTACGACTTTTGCATCATCGGCGGCGGCATCGTCGGACTGGCCACGGCGATGGAGATCCTCAAGCGCCAGCCCGGCGCTTCGCTGGTGGTCCTGGAAAAGGAAAGCGTGCTGGCCAAGCACCAGACCGGGCACAACAGCGGCGTGATCCACGCCGGGATCTACTACGCGCCGGGCAGTCTCAAGGCCGACCTGTGCAAGCGCGGCGCCGAGGCCACCAAGCAGTTCTGTACCGAGCATGGGATCAAGTTCGAGGTCTGCGGCAAGGTGCTGGTGGCCTCCAATGCCCTGGAAGTGCAGCGCATGGAAGCCTTGTACCAACGCTCGCAGCTCAATGGCCTGAAGGTCGAGCGCCTGGATGCCGAGCAACTGCGCCAGCGCGAACCGAACATTGTCGGCCTGGGCGGGCTGTTCCTGGACGCCACCGGCATCGTCGATTATCGCCAGGTGTGCGACACCATGGCCCGGGTGATCCGCCGCGCCGGTGGCGAGATCTGCCTGGGGCAGACCGTCACCGCCATCCAGGAGCACGCCGACAGCGTCACCGTCGGCACCCATGGCGGCAGTTGGCGGGCGAAGAAACTGGTGGCTTGCGCCGGCCTGCAGTCCGACCGCCTGGCGACCCTGGCCGGAGTGCGGATCGATCACCAGATCATCCCCTTTCGCGGTGAGTACTTCCGCCTGCCGGCGGCGAAGAACGACATCGTCAACCACCTGATCTACCCGATTCCCGATCCGGAGCTGCCGTTCCTCGGCGTGCACCTGACCCGCATGATCGACGGTAGCGTTACCGTCGGCCCCAACGCGGTGCTGGGCCTGGGCCGGGAAAACTACCGCAAGTTCTCCATCAACTGGCGCGATGTCGCGCAATACGCCAGCTTCCCCGGGTTCTGGAAAACCATCTGGCAGAACCTCGGCTCCGGCACCACCGAGATGAAGAACTCGCTGTTCAAGTCCGGCTACCTGGAGCAGTGCCGCAAGTATTGCCCGTCCCTGGAAGTCAGCGACCTGCTGCCCTACGAAGCGGGTATCCGCGCCCAGGCGGTAATGCGCGATGGCAGCCTGGTCCACGATTTCCTGTTCGCCGAAACCTCGCGCATGTTGCATGTGTGCAACGCGCCCTCGCCCGCCGCCACCTCGGCGATTCCCATTGGCTCGATGATCGCCGACCGGATCTTCCAGGCCGGCTGAAACACCCTGGCACTCGCGTTGCCCGGCGCCTCGACGACGCCGGCAGGATCGCGTGCTCGCGTCACCCGACAATAAATACAATGATCCAAGAGGATGCACCCGATGACCGCAGTTGAACCCAGCATTACTGCAGCGCAAACCCCACAGCAAACCAGGAAACGCCTGCGCAAGGTCGCGGCGGCCACCATCTTCGGCTCGATGCTGGAGTGGTACGACTTCTACCTCTACGCCACCATGGCGGCGATCGTCTTCTCGAAGATTTTCTTCGATACCAGCAACCCCAACAGCGCCATGCTGATGTCGTTCTCCACCTTCGCCATCGGCTTCATCGCCCGCCCCTTCGGCGGCGTGCTGTTCGGCTACCTGGGCGACAAGTTCGGGCGTAAGCAGGTGCTGGTGCTGACCTTCTGCCTGATGGGCGTATGCACCGCGCTGATCGGCCTGATTCCCAGCTACGCCTCGATCGGCATCTGGGCGCCGATCATCCTGGTGGCGATCCGCATCATCCAGGGCCTGGGTGCCGGCGCCGAACTGTCCGGCGCGGCGGTCACCTCCTACGAACACGCCAGCGAAGGCAAGCGCGGCAGCCAGGGCGCCTGGCCGGCACTGGGGCTGAACCTGGGCCTTTTGCTGTCGTCGCTGACCATCTACCTGCTGACCATCAACGGCAACGAATTCCTCTTGGCCGGCGGCTGGCGCATTCCTTTCGTGTGCAGCATCGTGCTGGTGGGCGTCGGCCTGTGGGTGCGCAAGAGCATTCCGGAAACCCCGGAGTTCAAGGAACTGGACCAGCAGAGCCGCAAGGCCCAGGCCTCGCCGCTCAAGGCACTGTTCAAGAACGACCTCAAGGGCCTGGCCGTGGTGTTCTTCGTGGCCATCGGCTACAACGCCCTGAGCTACATCTTCAAGACCTTCTCCCTGGCCTACCTGACCCAGTACAAGCATGTCGATGTGCACGTGACCTCGCTGTCGGTGACCATCGCCAGCCTGGTGGCCATCGTCGCCGTGCCGTTCTTCGGCTGGCTGTGCGACAAGTGGAGCAGCAAGACCGTCCTGGTGCTCGGCGGCCTGTTCTCGGTGCTGTTCGCCTACCCGTTCCTGGCCCTGCTCAACACCGGCGACAGCCTGATGATCTACCTCGCCATCGGGGTCGGCACCGGCATCCTGGCACCGATGATGTTCGCGCCCCAGGGCTCGTTCCTCAGCCGCCAGTTCCCCACCGCGACCCGCTCCTCGGGCTTCGGCACCGGGCGCGAGATCGGCACCGCCATCGCCGGTGGCCTGGCCCCGCTGGGCGGACTGTCGCTGGTGGCCGCCTCGCCCACCCATTCCACCGATGGCGTGGTGATCATCCTCGCCATTGCCGCGGTGCTGGTGGTGGTGTTCGCCCTGTGTGACCAGGGCCGCAAGCACTCGGCCTTCAAGAACTGAGCGATGCAAGGTTGCGGCAGGCTCCAAGCAGCCTGCCGCAACCTGTTAAGCTGGCGCTGGTTTTTTTTCGCAGGCCATCCCATGCAAATGCCCAGTACGTTCGGCGTCGATGCCGAAGGCTTGATCAGGCTGCCTCCCGAGCCGCCCCTGCAACCTGGGTTCGGTGCCCTGCTCGATGAGCTGTGCCACCGCCTGGGCCAGCCATCGCTGCACAGCCTCTACCTGTACGGCAGCGTGGCCCGGGGCGAGGCCCGGGTTGGGGTCTCCGACCTGGACCTGACCCTCATCCTGCGACAGCCACCTACCCCGGGCCTGCTCGATGAGCTGGAACAGCTGCGCCTGCAATTACAGGCGCGGCATCCCGAGGTGTCGAAGATCGATTTCGATATCGGCCACCTGGAGCAAGTCCTGGCCAGCGACAATCGCCACAGCTGGGGCTATTGGCTCAAGCATCATTGTCGCTGCCTGCTGGGCGAGGACTTGCGCCAGCGCTTCGCCCCGTTCAAGCCCAGCCGGGAAATAGCCCTGGCGGTGAACGGCGATTTTCTTGCGGTGCTGAACGACTACGCCACGCGCATCGACCACGCGCCAACCCCTGGGCAGACCCTGCGCCTGCAACGCGAGGCCTCGCGCAAGCTCCTTCGCGCGACCAACCTGCTGCGCCCGGAGCAGGAACCGAGCTGGCCCCGCAGCCTGGACGAACATGCCCAGTTGTTTGTGCGGCACTACCCGCAAATGAAAGCGGTCATCGACGAGTTCCGCCAAGCCGCCGAAGCGACAAGTCCCGCCGATGCCGGTTTCAGCAGCCGCTTGCGGCAGATGGCGCAGTGGATGAGCCAGCAAGAAAGTGGCGGACAGGTTCGATGAAGTAAAAGCCCTGCTCTGATAACTGCCTGGAGTCAGACCTGCAGTACCTCGACTCCCTGCTGTCGATAGCCTTCGAGCTCCGCGCTCGCCACTTCCCGCTCTGTCACCAGCCGGTGCAGACGATTGCAGGGCGCCACGACAAAAGGCTCCATGGCCCCGAGCTTGTCGGCGGTAGTCACGGCAATGACTTGCGCGGCGCTGTCGAACATCGCCTGCTTGATCGGCACTTCATCGAAATGCAGGGAGCTGATGCCGATCTCCGGGTGGATCGCGCAGACCCCGGTGAACAGCAGGTCGGCCTTGATGCCCTGGAGCATCCGCAGCGCTTCATGGCCGCTGGCGGCCAACGCCGCCGGGTTGAGCTGGCCGCCGGCCAGGATCACCCGGACCCTGGAGTATTCGGCCAGGGCCACGGCGATCAGCGGCGAGGCGGTGACCGCAGTCAGGCCGATATCCCGGGGCAGCGAGCGGGCGATGTGCAAGGTGGTGGAGCCGGAGTCGAACAACACCGTCTGCCCCTCCTGCACCCACTGTGCGGCGAACTGCGCCAGGCGCATCTTCACCACGTCGGTCTCGCCTACCCGGGTGAAGTAATCCTTGCCACTGTCCTTGGGCCGGGGCAGCGCGCCACCGTGGACCCGCTGCACCAGGCCAGCGGCATCCAGCTCCGCCAGGTCACGGCGGATGGTGTCCTCGGAAACCGAGAAATGCCGGCTCAGCTCGGCGGCCATGACCTTGCCGTCGCGCTCGAGCAGCAGGAGGATCTTTTGCCGGCGCAGGGACGGTAGTTCAGCGGTGGAATGCAGGTTTTGCATGTTGATGCCCGATTCTGCGTGTTTGTGCGAGATTATCCAGGCAGGAGCAGTGGCACAAGCCTCTGGACCCAGCACCCCCCAAAGGCCCTGCGGGCCTTGGCGCAGCCTCGCCGTGGCTCGACAGCGGCTACAGGAGCCATGCGTTGAGGCTTGGTGTGGCCGCTGCCGCAGGCCGCGCTCGGGCGCGCAGCGACTGCAAGATCTGCCGGAGCAGGGTCAGACCAGGCGCGGTGCCCGCGAGCGATGCAAGGCCGCTTCGCCCAGGCGCTCGCGCACCAGGGCTTGGGCCTGGCGGGTCAATTGGTCGAGGTGGCGGTCGCGCTTCTTCTCCGCCTCGATCATCGCCTTGCGCCCATGCTGCGCCAGCAGGTAAGTATGGATCTGCCGCACCTCCACCGAGTTGTAGATCGGCGCCACATCCAGCACTGCCAGCAAGCCATCGCTGCCATGCTCGCGGGTGTTCATCAGCACCTGCGGGCCACGGGCGCCCAACAGTTGGAACCCCAGGGCCTCGAAGCACCGGAGCTTGGCCGGGCTGCAGGCCAGCTCGGCATGGGGATAGCGTGCGCGCATCGCCGCCAGCATCTGCCGGGCGATGCCCTGGCGGCGCAGGTCCTGGCGGACCGCCATGTAGGCCACGGCGCAAGCTTCTGGGTCGTCCTTGAGCGGCAGGTAGAGCAAGAAGCCCTGCACCTGCTCCGGGTCCAGCGGGTCGCCGGCCACCAGCAGCTCCACGGCCAGATCCCGGGAACCGTCCATGGCCTGCAGGTACAGGTGCACCTCGTAGCCGACGCCGTACTGGTAGAGGTTGTACAGCGGATTGCTGGGAGCGATGGCGACCGCACTGATGTCGGTGATGTAGTCCACCACCATCTGCTGGATCTGGCTCTGGATGGCTTCGGCGGGCGGGGCCTGGAACAGGGTGATGCTGGACATCTGGGCGGTGACTCCGAGGGTTGGGGCATGTCCGCCAGGAGCGGGCGCGCCATGATACCCCTTCACGCAGGCGCAGGGGCGCAGCGCCGCATGGCAAGGCAAGATTGGGAAGGCTTGGGGGGGGCTGCCCCATTGCGGCGGCGACACGCCACCGCAATCGGACCAGCCAGCCGATGCCAAGGGCATCGGCGATGTCCCGCCCGGCGAACGCGGGCGGGAGCGGGGCTTACAGCGCCATGTCGGCCGCTGGGTTGCTCTCAGGCTTGGCCATGCTGGCCGGCGCTTGAGGAGCCGCACCCTTGACTGGTGGCGGCGTGGTCAGCTGCAGCACTTCGGCGGTGTAGGCCCACTCTTTGGCCACACGCTCAGGGCTGTCGTTCAGGGCAGTGCCGTAGCTCGGCACGATCTGCTTCAGCTTCTCTTGCCAGGCTGGAGTGGCCACCTGGTCCTTGAAGACTTTCTGCAGCACGCTGAGCATGATTGGCGCGGCGGTCGAAGCGCCCGGGGAAGCGCCCAGCAGGCCGGCGATGCTGCCGTCCTGGGAAGCGACGATCTCGGTGCCCAGTTTCAGCACGCCGCCCTTCTCTTCGTCACGCTTGATGATCTGCACGCGCTGGCCGGCCTGCCACAGGCGCCAGTCTTCCTGCTTGGCGTTGGGGAAGTATTCCTTGAGCGCCGCGAAACGGTCGTCATCCGACAGCATCAGCTGGCCGGCCAGGTATTCCACCAGCGGGTACTGCTCGATGCCCACCTTGGTCATCGGCCAGATGTTGTGGGTGGTGGTGCTGGTCAGCAGGTCGAAGTACGAACCTTCCTTGAGGAACTTGGTGGAGAAGGTAGCGAACGGGCCAAACAGGATCACGCGCTTGCCATCCAGCACGCGGGTGTCCAGGTGCGGTACGGACATCGGTGGCGCGCCGACCGAAGCCTTGCCGTAGGCCTTGGCCAGGTGCTGCTCGGCAACGCTGGCGTTGTCGGTCACCAGGAACGAGCCACCCACCGGGAAACCGGCGTATTCGTTGGCCTCGGGGATACCCGACTTCTGCAGCAGGTGCAGGGCACCGCCGCCAGCGCCGATGAACACGAACTTGGCGTCGGTCTCGGTTTTCGAACCGTCCTTGAGGTTCTTGTAGGTCACGCGCCACGAGCCATCTTGGTTGCGCTCGATTTCTTCTACTTCGCTGGACAGCTTCAGGGCGAAGTTGGGCTGGGCCTGCAGGTGGGCGACGAACTGGCGGGTGATCTCGCCGAAGTTGACGTCGGTGCCGATCGGGCTCCAGGTCGCAGCGATCTTCTGCGCCGGGTCACGCCCTTCCATCATCAGTGGAACCCACTTCTTGATCTGCTCGGCGTCTTCGGAGTACTGCATGCCGCTGAACAGCGGGCTGGCTTGCAGGGCCTCGTAGCGAGCCTTGAGGAACTTGATGTTGTCATCGCCCCAGACGAAGCTCATGTGCGGCGTGGAGTTGATGAACGAACGCGGGTTCTTCAGGACGCCGCTCTTGACCTGCCACGACCAGAACTGGCGGGAAATCTGGAACGCTTCGTTGATCTCGATGGCCTTGGCGATCTCGATCTTGCCGTCCTTGCCTTCAGGGGTGTAGTTCAGCTCGGCCAGGGCCGAGTGACCGGTACCGGCGTTGTTCCAGCCGTTGGAGCTTTCCTCGGCCACGCCATCCAGGCGCTCGACCATCTCCATGGACCAGTCCGGCTGCAGCTCGTTGAGCCAGACCCCGAGGGTCGAACTCATGATGCCGCCGCCGATCAGCAGCACATCCACTTTTTTTGGCTCGGCCGCATGGGCGGTCGTCAGACCTATCGACATCGCCAGCCCGATGAGGGCCGTGTTCACTTTCTTCAACATTCTGTAGTACCTACGATAGAACGCCATCCGCCGCCCGATCCTCGATCCTGTGAATCCCGGAGGGTGCGAAACAGGCATTTCGCAGGTCCCGGATGAACGCATTCATGAGAACTGGGGGGTGGGCACACAAGGCCGACGAAACGCGCTCGACCTCAGTTGTATATCGCTCCGGTGCTGACTTCTTGTCGTTGTTGGCTCAGCTACATGAGTGACACTTGTTACTCGGGGCTCGGGGCTCGTCACGGGACGCAGCCGACAGGCAGCCACCCTGCTCCTTTCCATGTTCCGCTGGCGCCGAATCGACGGGCAACGGCGGTACCCGCCTTCGCGGGAACCAGCAGGGAAAAAGGGTCGGATTCCACCAAGGAAGGTGGATGGACACTGCCTGACATTACGCTCGGCAGGTTTGCCAGAGACACCCGCACGCTTGCAAAGGACCCGATCAGGCCATTTGAAGCAAAGCACAGGGGGCATATTTTTGCACAAACGATGAACCGATTCAGCGCAAGAATATCATTACGGCATCAGCCTGTCTTGGCTGCGGCGCCCTTGGCAAGCCCCGAGGCACTACGACATCCGCCGCAATCAATGCGTCACAGGGACGCTGGCGCAAATCCTTTCCCGGCGCCGCCGCAGACCTTGGCCTGTGGCACCACCACGGGCATCATGGCCGACCGCGATACCCGCCAGACCATCGTCAAGGACAAGAAGAACAACCATGCACGCGACTTCCCTGCAAGACACCACCGCGCCCGAGGGCGTCTGCTTCGGCTGCGGCAGCAGCAACCACCACGGCCTGCACATCAAGAGCCACTGGCACGAGGACGGTATCCACGTGATCGCCGAGCACCAGCCGGAGGCCAAGTACTGCGGCTGGCCGGACCTGGTGTACGGCGGCCTGATCGCCATGCTGGTGGACTGCCACTCCAACTGGACCGCCATGGCCTACCACTACCGCAACGAACAGCGGGCCCCGGGCAGCCTGCCGCGCATCGACTGCGTGACCGGCAACCTGGGGATCAAGTTCATCAAGCCGACCCCCATGGGCATGCCCCTGACCCTGCGCGCCCGGGTCGAAGGTGAAGTGGCACGCAAGAGCCGGGTGGTGTGCGAGGTGTATGCCGGCGACGTGCTCACGGCCATCGGCAACTCGCTGTTCGTGCGGGTCGATACCCAGCGGCTGGCCGATGCGGCCCACGGCCGTGAAAGCTGAAATCGTTCCTCCCATGCCGTGCCGATCGGTGAGGGCCACAGCGCCCTCATGCGACGATTGCAGTCCTGTTCGACGCCCTTGTATTATTGAGAACGATTCACACTCACATCTCGGCGGCCAATGGTGCACTCATCTGCGAGCAACAAGCTGGGCTTCTTTTTCAGCGACCATCACCGGTGGTTGCTGCAACACATTCAAAAACGCCTGGGCAACCGTGCCGATGCTGAAGACACCGCCGCGGATACCTTCTGCCAATTGCTCAGCGCCCAGGTCGACCCGGACAGCATCGAACAACCCCGGGCCTACTTGTCCACCATCGCCCGGCGCCTGGTGTTCGACCGGCATCGGCGGCGCCAGCTGGAGCAGGCCTACCTGCAGCGCCTGAGCGCCCTGCCGGAATTGCTCGCGCCCTCCCCCGAAGAGCAATTGCTGCTGATCGAGGCCCTGGTGGCGATCGATCGTGCGCTGGATGGCCTGCCAATGATCGTCAAGACCGCCTTCCTCTACAGCCAGCTCGATGGCCTGAGCTATGTGGCAATCGCCAACAAGCTGCAATTGTCCGAACGCACCGTCAGCCGCTACATGAAACAGGCCTTGCGCCAGTGCTACCTGAGTGAACTGGGCCTGTGAGCCGACAACGCCTGGACCCGGTGGTCGAGCAGGCCATCGACTGGATGGTGCGCCTGCGTGCCGGCGAAGCGGACCCACGCCTGGAACAGGAGCTGGCCGCCTGGCTGGCCAGTGATCCTGCCCACGCCCAAGCCTGGCAGCAACTGCAAGCCAAGCTGGGGACGTCGTTCAATACTTTGCGTACCCTCGACCAGCGCCTGCCAGGGCAAGCGGGCGAAGCACGACAATTGCTGCTCAGCCCCCATGCCTCGCGCCGGCAACTGCTGCGCGGGGTGGCCGGGCTCGGCCTGCTGGGTGGCGGTCTGTGGCTGGGTGCCCGGACGCAAGTTGGCGAAACCCTGCTGGCGGACTTCAGTACCGGCCGGGGCCAGCGCCGGGATTTCATCCTGCCCGATGGCAGCCGCCTGAGCCTGGATGCCGAAAGCTCCGTGGACCTGAGCTTCGACCACCAGCAACGGCTGGTGCTCCTGCGTCACGGGCAACTGCTGATCCAGGTGGCCAGCGACTCCCGGCGCCCCCTGCGGGTGCAAACCCTCCAGGGCCAGGTCCAGGCCCTGGGCACGCGCTTCCTGGTGAGCCAGGAAGCCGATGCCAGCCGGGTTGTAGTGCTAGAACACTCAGTGCGCCTGCGCCTGCCCACCGGCCCGGTACAGGACCTGCCACAGGGCCAGGCCGCGCTGCTGCATCCTGGGCGGATCGAACTGCTGGCGCAGGACCAGGCATACCGTGGCGACTGGCTCAACGGCCGCTTGAGCGTGCTGGATGACTCCCTGGAGCAGGTCATTGCCGCGCTGCGTCCCTATTGCCGGGGCTTTATCCGAGTCAACCCGGCAATCAGCCAGCTGCGCGTCCAGGGGGTATTTCCCCTGGACGATCCGGAACGCGCCCTCGATGCGCTGGCCCAGACCCTGCCCATCCGCATCGAGCGCTACGGCCCTTGGCTCACGTTGATCCAGCCACGAAGTTGAGAGTGGATATTTTTTAAAAATAACTCTCATTCGTGTCTGGTTTTGACTTTTCGTCCCACCTATCTCCTGACACTTCAACGCAATCAGGAGAATTTCGTGCGCAACCCTTGGTTCCATGCCATGCCCGTCGCCATCGCCGTGACTGCCCTGAGCGGTCCGGTCCTGGCCCAGGAGCAGTCCCGTCCCTTCAACCTGCCAGCCGGCCCGCTGGCGGTGACGCTCAATGCCATTGCCGGCCAGAGCGGTGTCGTGCTGTCCCTGGACCCAGGCCTGGTCTCGGGCAAGCAGGCGCCAGCAGTGAACGGCACGATGACACCGACCCAGGCCATGCGCGCCGCCTTGGTCGATAGCGGCTTGCAACTGCGGCTCACCGCCAGCGGCCACTTCAGCGTCGAACCGCTCCCCGCCGCTAGCGCCGGGGTACAACTGGGCATGACCGACATCGTCGAGAGCGGGTTCGACAGCGCCACCACCGAAGGCTCCAACTCCTACGCTGCACGCGCCGTGACCATCGGCAAGGGCCAGCACAGCCTGCGAGAAATCCCGCAATCGGTCACGGTGATGACCCGCAAGCAACTGGATGACCAGGGCTTGACCGACCTCAAGGCCGCCGCCAACCAGACCACCGGCCTGGTGGGTGTGCAAGGGGTGGGCAAAGGCATGATCCTGTCGTCGCGGGGCTTCCAGATCGACGATTGGCAATACGATGGCGTGCCGATCCCCCGCAACACCTACTCGCTGGGCAACTGGGCGACCCAGGACCTGATTTTCTTCGACCGCCTGGAAGTGTTGCGCGGCGCTTCCGGCCTGCTGCAGGGCACCGGCAGCCCGGGGGGCGCGATCAACCTGGTGCGCAAGCGCGGCCAGGACGCCCCGACCGTGACCCTGACCGGCAAGGCCGGATCCTGGGACCACTATGGCCTGCAACTGGATGCCGGCGGCCCGCTGAATGATGCCGGCACGCTACGCGGACGTGTGGTGCTGGACGAAGACCAGAGTGATTCGTTCATCGACAAGCAGTGGAGCAAGACCCACTCGCTCTATGGCGCCCTGGATTTCGACTTCAGCGACGACACCACCCTGGGCCTGGCCGTGAGCCGCTCGGAAGCCGAATCGCGGCCGATGATCCGCGGCCTGCCGCGGCACGCCGATGGCAGCCCGGTCGACGTGCCCCGCTCGACCTACAGCGGTGCCCGCTGGAACCACTCGCAGATCAACGTCACCACCCTGTACGCCGACCTGGAGCATCGCTTCAACCAGGACTGGACGTTCAAGGTCGGCGCCGTGCGCATGAGCGAAGACAACGACTCGACCCAGCAGCGCACCCAGACCATCGCCGACGGCCTCGATGCCGACGGCAGCGGCGTGCAGTACGCCGACTGGGTCACTGATTTCGATAACACCAAGATCGGCCTGGACATGAACCTCACGGGACGCTTCGAGGGCTTGTCCATGGAGCAGGAAGTGACCCTGGGCGGCAACTACTCGAAGATGACCAGCGACGACGTGTTTGCCCGCACCTTCAACAATGGCGGCAACATCTTCGCCATCGAGCATGACCGGCCGCCCATCAGCTACGACAGCCTGCTCAATACTCCCGGTGGCCGTGCCACCCACAGCCGCTACGACATCCGCCAGAAAGGCCTGTACGGCAGTTGGCGGATCAAGCCGGTGCAGGACTTGACCCTGGTGCTGGGCTCGCGTGTGAGCTGGTACGACTATCGCTACGATGCCACCGATTACCAAGCCATCACGCGCAAGGCCACGGTGCAGTCGCCGAGCACCATGACCAACAACGGCGAAGTCACGCCCTATGCCGGTTTCATCTATGACTTGAGCCGCCAGTGGTCGCTCTACGCCAGCTACACCGATGTGTTCGAACCCCAGAGCTCACGCACCGCCAGCGGCTCGGTGCTGCAACCGGTGATCGGCACCAACTATGAAGTGGGACTCAAGGGCGAATTGCTCGATGGCCGGGTCAACACGTCCCTGGCGCTGTTCCGCTACGACCAGAAGAACCGCGCCGTCCAGGACAAGGCCTCGGGTTTTGCCTGTGATGGCTGGTACTGCTCCACCGCCTCCGGCCAGGTGCGCAGCCAGGGCCTGGAAGCCGAAGTCAGTGGCGAAGTGCTGGATCGCCTGCAACTGTCCGCGGGCTACACCTACAACACCACCAAGATCCTCAAGGACCCACAGGAACAGGGGCGGACCTTCAGCACCTGGACCCCGAAACACATGCTGCGGGTGTGGGGCGACTATCGCCTGGACGGCGGGTGGAGCAAGGTCAGCACCGGCCTGGGCTTCACCAGCCAGAGCCATACCCTGGGTTACGAGCGAAGCTACAAGGTACCGGGCTACACCGTCTGGAACGCGCGTATCGCCTACCAGGTCAACGACCAGGTCAGCCTGGCGCTCAATGCCTACAACCTGTTCGACAAGCACTACTACATCTCCGGCTACAACCAACTGGGTGGCAACAACAGCTTTGGCGACCCGCGCAACTTCATGCTCAGCGTGAAATACACGCCGCAGTTCTAAAGCGCGCCAACGCAGTGCCCGAAGCGCATTCGGGCGCTGCGCGCCAGGCGCGGCTTTTGTATGATCGCGCTCCCGTTCCCCCCATAAAGGACGCTGTACTTGACCATGGACATCCAGAGCATCCAGGACCGACTGGCCAAACCGGCGCTGAAGTTCACCGCCGGCGGTTTTCGCCCCAGCCATAGCGATGAAGAGAGTTGGCTGGGCCGAGTCTTCCTGTTTCGCGAAGACGAAGAGCTGCCACGCAACAGCGCGGGGGAAATCCTGCTGCCCTTCGCCCAGTTCCACCTGCCCTCCCTACCCTTTCGCAGCCCGCATTTGCAAGGAGTCAAGGTACTCACGGTGTTCATCGCCAACCCCTTTCCTGATGAGCTCGAACCCATGGGCGAGCGTTGGCTGGTACGCGAATACCGTGACGAGGACGTATTGGTGCGCAAGGAGCTGACGGCCGAGAAGGCCTTTCTCAAGCCCTTCCCGCTCAAGGCCGAGGTGGTGCCCGCCGACTACCCGCTGTGGGACGGTGGCGGCGTGCCCCGGGACCTGGAGCTGGAAATCCTCGAACTGGAACGTTCCGGCCGCATCGAGTGCTACTACGACCTGACCACCCACTGCTACGAACACAAGCTTGGGGGCTACCCATCGTTCTGCCAGTCGGGGATCGACCCGGGCGAAGGCTTCGAGTTCGTGATGCAGATCTCCTCCGACGCCAAGATCAATCTCAACGTGGTGGACAGTGGCAGCCTGATGTTCTGGAAGCATCGGGACAGCGGCGAATGGGCGCTGTACTACGACTTCTACTGAGGCACTCCGGCTGACGCCGATTTCATCCGCCAATGGGTGAAAAGCCCTGGCGGCGAGTGCATCATGGGCGCGTCCGATTCCAGGGAGACCTTCATGTCCATGCGCTCATTGCTGTTGCCCGTCGCCACCCTGTCCCTGGCCCTGCTGGACCCGGCCGGAGCCATGGCCGATGACCAGGCGCAGCTGATCGAGTCGATCAACGCCTACCGCAGCCAGCCGCAACGCTGCGCCAACCAGGCCTCGTCCGAACTACCGCCGCTGGCCAGCGACCCGCGCCTGATCCTGCCGGTGGACAACGTCGGCGACCTGCAGCAAGCCCTGGCACGGGCGGCGTACCCCATGGTCAACGTCCAGGCCATCAGTCTCTCCGGCCCGCGCGATGCCCAGGCGGCGATGCAGGCGATCCGCGAGAGTTTCTGCCAGGTGGTGCTGGACCCGCAGTTCGTCGATATCGCGGTCAATCGCCAGGCCGCCCAGTGGCGCATCGTCCTCGCCCGCCCATTGCTCTCGGCGCGCCTGGGCGACTGGCAGGCCGAGGGCCAGCAATTGCTGGCGCAGATCAACAACGCCCGCAGCCAGGCACGGCAATGCGGTGGCCAGGGTTTTGCCGCCACCGCGCCCCTGGCCTGGAATGCCACCCTGGGCAGCACCGCCCAGGAACACAGCCGGGCCATGGCCAACCAGAACTATTTCGACCACAAGGACCACGATGGCCGCACCCCCGGCGACCGTGCGGAGCTGGCAGGTTATGCCGGCCAGCAAGTGGGCGAGAACATCGCCGCCGGCCAGGACAGCGTGCGCAAGGTGCTGGACGGCTGGCTGGCCAGCCCCGGGCACTGCGCCAACCTGATGAACCCCGGCTACCAGGAACTGGGCGCGGCCTACGCGGTGGACCCGAAAAGCGATGCCGGCATCTACTGGACCGCGATGTTCGGCGCGCCTTGAGCGTGCATGCCCCCTGAACGAAAACGCCCCGACAAGTCGGGGCGTTTGCATTGCAGCCAGGATAACGTCACTGATTGACCGCCATCTGCCCGGCATCCTCCTGGGTCACCAGGGCCTTGAGCGAGACGTCGAATTGTTTCAGGGCATCGAGTTGCAAATCGGTCTGCTGGTTGATCTGGGCAGCGATTTCCGGGGCCGCCTTGCCCCGTACCCAGACTGAAGGCAAGTCCTTGGCCCGAACCCCTTCGGCCTGGCCGATGTACTGCAGGTTGGAGTCGTAGAACTTGGCGATGAAGCGCGCCTCCACTCGATTGTTGCGCTTGGTCACCAGCTGGTTGTAGGTGTCGAGCATCACCACCACGTCGGGATGGGCCTGGACCACGGCATCGAGGTTGTCATAGACGGTCACCGCAGCGAAATGCTTGTTCAGCGACGCCATCAGCCAGTTGATCGCCAATTTCGGATCGGAGCTGTCGACGAAGGCCTGGCTGATACGAGGATCGAGACCGGCGTTCTTCGCGCCGTTGAGCGCCACCGAATGGTAGTGCTCGAGGTATTCGAGGGTATTGAGGGTGTTTTCGCTGTACAACACGCCGACCGACCGGGCCCGCTGCAGGTTGGCGCCGCTGTCGGCCATGGGCAGGAAATGGCAGGCCATGTCATCGCCAGCCAGAGCCATCGCTGGAGTACCGGTTCCCGAGAGCAAGACGACGACAAGGGCCAACAAAGTCGAGATTCTCATCGGGTATTTCCTTCTGCAGCAAAAACGGTGTAAGCGCTATCTTCCTCCTTTGCAGGAAAAACGGAACCTCCACTTTTTGATGATAACTATCGATCATGGCAATGATGTAGAGCGGCAAAACCGCCCGTTGGCTAGAATCGCCCGCTGCCGTTCATCTTGAGCAGCGCACAAGCCAGCAAGCGGAGCCTTCATGGACCCATCCCCCCTGCAAACCCTGCGCGACACCATCAGACAGCAGCCGATCAGCCCGGCCCCGGCGCCCTGGGTACTGGTCACCCGGCGCGCCGCCGGCAGCCTGCTGGAAGTCGGCTTCGATCGTGATCGGGAACTGCTGCTGGTGACTTCCAGTGCCGGGCGCAGTGTCATCGACTGCGAAACTGGCGAGAAGATCGCCCGGGACTATACCGAGGAGGTCGAAAGCGATCGCTACCTCGAGGCCGAGGGCATCGGCCCCCTGGCGGGTCGGCGCATCGCCATGTCCGGAATCAATGGCGGCAGCCTGCCCCTGGGCAGCGACGATGGCTGGGCGGTGCACAATGTGCCCCTGGCGTGGCCCGAACAACACTTGTTGCTGGTCGAGCCGGGCTCCTGGCTCTACGGCGCCCAGCACAACCGCCCGGCGATCTTCCACAAGCTGGCCATCGAGCATGAATGCCGGGCCTTTGGCTTTTCCTACAGCGGCCGGAGCCTGGTGATCGCCTCGTCCTGTGACCTGGTGGTCTACCACCGACCGCTCTAGCCGGCCCTTGCGACGCGTGTCGCAGAGGAGTTGCCGGTGGTTTTTCCTGTAGAATCCAGCCCTCTTTCCCCGACGAGTCCAAGCCATGGATGCCCACTCGATCCTCACCTACACCCTGGTCGCCGCCATTGCCATCGCCAGTCCCGGCCCGGCCACCCTGGTAGCGCTGCACAACAGCGTGACCTACGGCGCCAAGTCCACCCTGTGGTCATCCCTGGGCAATATCAGTGGCCTGTTCTGCATGTCCGCGGCGGCCATGCTGGGCCTGGGGGCGCTGATCGCCAGTTCCGAATGGGTATTCAACGCCGTGAAGATCCTCGGCGCCGGTTACCTGTTCTACCTGGGTGCCAAGCAGTTGTTGAGCAAGAGCCCGTTGCTCAGCGCCAGCAGCCCGGATGACCAGGGCGTCAGCGCCCCGCCGCGGTTCAAACTGTTCAAGTCGGCGTTCCTGACCGCCGCCACCAACCCCAAGGCGACCATTTTCTTCACCGCGCTGTTCCCGCAATTCATCGACCAGCATGCCGCCCTGCTGCCGCAATTCCTCATCCTGACCCTGATCTTCATGGCGCTGTCGCTGACCTCGCTGAGCATCTACGCCCTGCTGGCCTCCCGGGCCAAAGGCGTGCTGACCCGCCCGGCGCTGTCCAAATGGGTCAACCGGGTCGTGGGCTCCACGTTCATCTTCTTCGGCAGCACCATCCTGGCCATGCGCCGGCAAGGGGTGTAGCCAACGCGCGGACGACAGGCCAGCCCCTTCAACCCTGCTTTTTGCGCAGGGCCTTGAGGCGGGCGCTGGCCCGTTGCACGGCGGCCATCTTCTCTGGGCGCTTCATGCGTTTCCACTTGCGGATATCGTCCTTGGTGCGCCCGCAGCTCACGCACAAGTCGCCGCTGAGCTGGCACAGGGCAATACAGGGGTTGTCGATTTCCTTGGCCATCTCAGCCCCGCCCCGGTCGCAGGCGCGCCAGGCGCCGGGTCCAATCACCACCACTGATCCGCTGGCACTGTTCTTCGCTGTCGAAGAACACATGGCCTGCCACCGGCTCCAGGGTGACGCCGGCATCCGCCAGCGCCTGGGCCGTGAGCTCGATCATCCACGGCCCCTCCCCTGCCGCCAGGGCTCGCTCCTTGTCGGCCTGGGCAGCGAACACCCAAACCACCACCAGGCTGGCGGGAAACACCGCGTAGTCCACTTCGTGGGTCAACCAGGAAAAACCTTCGAGGCGGATCTTGGCCGCTTCGCAGGCTTCGGTGAGGGTAGTGGCCAGCAAGCGCTCCATGGCGGCTTGCTGGCGTTTGGTCAGTGGCATGGCGCAGTCTTGGATCCGTGGCGAAAAAGGCCGCACACAATACCGCAAGTCACCAGGCCAGGACGCGGTTTGCGCAAGTCAGATCTTGCTGCCCAAGGCGGTGGACAGCTGCGGATCATGTCCGTAGATGTCCGGTGCGTACAGCAACTGCCCATGGCTGTCGGCCTGCACCGTCCAGTAGGTGAGCAGGATCGGTACCGGCTTGGCCAGGCGGAACTCATGGGTCAAGCCGGTGGCCAGCAAATCGTTGGTGCGCAAGCGCTCCGCCGGGCTGAGCAGCCAGTCGCGCAGCTGCAACGCCTGCTCCACCCGCACGCAGCCCGAGCTGAAGGCCCGCGGCCCCTTGCTGAACAACGCCTGGCTCGGCGTGTCGTGCAGGTATACCGAGAACGGGTTGGGAAAACGGATGGCGATGCGCCCCAGGGGATTACGCGGCCCGGCGCCCTGGCGCAGGAGGATGTTGCCCGGACGATCCCAGTCGATGTCCTCGGCGGCCAGGGGTTGGCCGTTGGCGTCCAGTACCTGCAGGTTCTGGCGATTGAGGAAACCCTGGTCACGGCGGATCTGCGGCAGCTTGTCTTCCTTGAGAATGGTCGGCGGCACGGTCCAGGTCGGGTTCAGGGTCAGGCGCGTGACCTGGGACTTGAGCAACGGAGTCTGGCGCTCGGCGCGACCGACCTGGGTGCGGGTCTGCCAGACCAGCGCATCGTGCTGGTAGAAACTCAACTGCGCCGCAGCGACGTTGACCAACACGATGTTCGGCTCGAAGTCCCGGGCCAGCCAACGCAGGCGTTCGAGGTTGATGCGCAACTGCTCGCGACGCAGGGCCGGGCTGACATTCATCTCCTTCAGGGTGCCAGCCCCCACCACGCCGTCGGACTGCAACGAGTGGCTGAGCTGGAAACTCTTCACCGCGCTCACCAGATCGTCGCTGTAGATGTTATCGGCATTGACCTTGGGGCTGGCCAGGAAACCGCCGTGGTACAGGCGCAGGGCCAGGTCCGGAACGCGCTTGTCCTCCATGTGCGGGCGCAACAGCGGGCCGCCGGCCACGTCCTGCCAATGGGGCAAGGGCTGTTGCCGCTCATGGGCATAGGCCCGGCGCAGGTTGCGGTACTGCTCGAGGTTGGGCCGTGCCCGCTCGAATACCGCACCGAGGTCATCCAGCCCCGGTCCGGCAATGGCCAGCAACACGCCCTGGCGATCGTCCGGCAACGGCTGGGCCCGCCACAATGGTTCGAAGCGGGTCTGCGACAGGCGCCCGTAATGCAGGTCCTGCAGGGCTTGCAGGTACTGGTGGCTGATATCGATGTCGCGGCACAGGCCATCGCCCCCCGCGCTCGCCGGCGGCAGGCGATAGTGCCCAGGGTCCAGGCCGTCATCGACCAAGCCCGCCAGTTGCGCCTGCAGTTGTTCCAGGCGGGCCCCGGTCGACCACACCGGTTGCTCGCCTTGCTCGCGATAGAACGCCTGCAACAGTTGTTGCGTCGGCAGGTCCAGGCGCGGGGCCAGTGCCGGGCAGGCCAGCACAGGCTGGGCCAGCGCCCCCGGCAGGGGGCTCGCCGGCACCTGGGGCAAGTCCTCGGCCAGCGCGACCAATGGCGCAGCGAGCAGCCACAAGCTCAAGTAACATGCGTGTTTTTTGAACAACTGCTTTACTCCAATCCATTGCCCTCAGGCTGAGGGCCAAGCGTTACGGCAGATGCAGAGAACAATCAGGCCTGGGAATTAAACATATAGACCAGACTGCCGGGGAGACAGGACGTCAGGAGCCAAAGTGACCATGGGGATGTTTTAGACATGTTGACCTTCTTGTGCCGATTCTGCCTGGCGGCCCTTGCCCTGGGCGCCATTTGCAGTCCTTCCTTCGCTTCCAGCAAACCTCGCCCCACCACCAGCCCGACGCTGTACGCCAGCCTCGCCCACGCCGCCCCGGACCTCAACCCCCAGGCCCTTAAAAGCGCCCTGAGCGCCATGCAGTGCGCGGTCAGCAGCGGCGCCCGGCAAGCCCGGCACCTGGCGGTGATCGACTACTCCCAGCCCTCCACCGCCCGGCGCCTGTGGATCTTCGACCTGCGCAGCAAGAAGCTGGTGCTGCGCGACCTGGTGGCCCACGGGCAAAAATCCGGGGAAAACTTCGCCACGCAATTCTCCAACCGCCTGGGCAGCTACCAGTCCAGCCTCGGCCTGTTCCGCACCCAGGAAAGCTACGAAGGCAGCCATGGCTACTCGCTGCGCATGGATGGCCTGGAACCGGGCTTCAACGACCGAGCCCGTGACCGCGACATCGTGATCCATGCCGCCGACTACGTGAATCCCTTGTGGAGCCAGCGCCAGGGCCGCATCGGCCGCAGCCAGGGCTGCCCGGCCGTGCGTCCGCAGGTGGCGCGCCAGGTCATAGACAAGCTCAAGGACGGCCAGTTCATGTTCTCCTGGTATCCCGACCAGCGCTGGCTCAAATCCTCGGCCTACCTCAACTGCCAGCCGCGCCAGGTGGCGAGTATCCTCGGCGCCAACGGCGGCTGAACCCGCCGGCACTTGCACGAAGCAACGAGGGCGAGCTACCGTCGCGGTCCGTCCTCTGTCGCTCGCCCCCATGCCTAGATTCCTGCTCCACGGCCCCGGCCCTCGCCCGGCCTTCTACCTGCTCGCCGAACACCTGTGGGGCACCGGGTGCAATGTCGATTCCGATGGCAACAGCCGCAGCGCGGCCGATGACCAGTGGACGGAACTGACCCTGATCCTGCGGGCCGACAGCACGCAGCGCCTGGACATCGACCCGCTATCCGCGACGCCCCTGGTCCTGGCCATCAGCGCCTCCCGGATCGAGCTGGGACGACAGGCCGGGGAGTTTCTCCAGGCCCGTTGCGGCGGCATCCTGGAGCTCCAGGCAGTGCACTGAAGCTCGCAGCGACCCACTCCCGTCATTTTCTTTCTCCAGCCAAGGCAGGCCCAGCATGACCCCACCCGATATCGACTTCGTCGTCAGTTTCATTCCCGATCCCCTCGCGCTGTTCGAGCAGCTCAAGGCCTCGGTGTCCTGGGACGAGCGCATGCGCGCGCGCAAGACTGCCAGCTTCGGCCTGCCCTACGACTATTCGCAGATCAGCTACCCGGCGGTACCCATGCCCGAGATGCTGGAGCGGCTGTGCCCGGCCATCGAGCAATTGCTGGGGTTTCGTCCCAATAATTGCCTGCTCAACTTCTACCCCGACGGCCAATCCTCCATGGGCTTTCATTCCGATGCCAACGAACAACTGGTGCCAGGCACCGGCGTGGTGGTGATTTCCCTGGGGCATGCGCGCAGCATGCTGTTCAAGCACAAGCAAAGTGGCCAGATCCACGAGTACAACCTGGGCGCCGGTTCGCTGCTGCATATGTCCGACGCCTTGCAGACCCAGTGGCTGCATGCGATTCCCAAGGCGCCGGGCGCCGGCGAGCGCATCAGCCTGTCGTTCCGCCAGCTCCAGGAGCGCTAGTGCTGGAGGCGGTCCGGATCGACCCTTGACTCCAATTGCAGCCCGTCGACAATGCCCGACTGTGCCCACCGCCCCTGTCGAGGCTCCATGCAGTTGATTCCCTGGTCCCACCCGTGCCGCGAAGGCTTCACCCTGCGCGGCCTGCGTTCCGTGCCCTCGGGCAAGCCGTTGCTGCACTTTCTCCATGGCAATGGCTTCTGCGCCATGGCCTACCAACCGATGCTGGCGCTGCTGGCCGAGTCTTTCGACCTGTGGCTCAGCGACGTCCAGGGCCACGGCGATAGTGACCATGGTGGCCCTTTCCTGGGCTGGAACCGCACCGCGCAACTGGCCGCCGAAGCCTTCGAGGCCGGACTGGGGGACTACGGCGCAGTGCCGCGCTATGCCCTGGGCCACAGCTTCGGCGCGGTACTGACCTGCCTGGTGCTGGCCGAGCGCCCGCAACTGTTCGCCAAGGCCGTGCTGCTCGATCCGGTGCTGTTCACCCCCTCGATGATCAGCTCGCTGCGGGTGCTGTCGGTGCTGGGCCTGAACCGCCGCCACAGCCTGGCGCGCAAGGCCGCCGTCCGTCGACGCCACTGGCCCGACCGCGCCGCGGCCCGGGCTGCCTTGGCCAACCGCGGGGTGTTCAAGGGCTGGAGCACCGAGGCCCTGGCCGCCTATATCGAGCACGGCCTGAAGGATGACGGCCAGGGCGTGGCGCTCAAGTGCGCGCCCGAGCGTGAAGTGGATATCTTCAGCTCCGTTCCCCGACGCTTGTGGCAGGCCCTGGGCCAGATCCGCACCCCGACCCTGGCAATCCGCGGGCGCGACAGCTACCCCTATGTCGCCCGCTCGATCGAGCGCTGGGCCACCATCAACCGGCACCTGCATACCCAGGTGCTCGACGGCCACCACTGCTTCATGCAGGAACACCCGGCCGCCAGTGCCGAGGCGGTCGCGGGCTTCTTCCTGGAACAGACCGGCTGAATCCCTTCAGCAAACCGCCCGAAAGACATGTCATTGTGCTATCATTAGGCGGTTTTCCGGCTCGGGGACGTGCCCCCGCCTACACTGGATAACGCTCGCCAAAGGCGCCGCCAGATGCGCCTGGTGCCAGCCTTGTGTGCAAAAACGCCGACGGCGCCATGGAGCCTGCTCCATAGCGCGCCGCACCGATGCAACCGCGCGCTGCCCGCCGGTTGCGCTTTTTGCTGCCACAAGGAACACCGTCATGCTCTTGAGAACGATGAACATATCCCGCCGCGCAGGGCTCAGCTTCGCCCTGATCGCCTTGCTCGCACTGGGCCTGGGGGGCTTCTCGTTGCTGGAAATGCAGCGCATGAACCAGCAATCCCTTGAGGTCGACCAGAACTGGCAACCCTCCATCGTCGCCGCCAATGCCGTAGCCCTGACCAGCACCCAGATCCGCACCATCACCCTGCGCATGCTGGTGGTCCGTGAGGCCAGCGCCGTCCAGGCGCTGCTGGCCCGGGTCGAGCAGCTCGAACAGCAACTGGACCGCCAGCAGGCCACCTACGAACAATTGATCAGCGAACCCGAGGAACGGGCCGCCTACGAGCGTTACCTCAACGCCAGGGCGGCTTATGCGAAGGACCAGCACCAGGTGCTGGAAGAGGTTCGCCAGGGCCACAAGGAAGCAGCGGTGAACATCGTCGACGGCGGATCGTTCCTGGTCAACGCCGACGCCATGCTCAAGGAGCTGTTGAGCATCATCGACATCAACACCCGGGGCGGGGTCGCCGCCGCCGAGAAAAGCAGCCAGGTGTTCCAGAGCGCCATCACCATGGTGGTGATGATCCTGCTGGTGGTCGTGGCCCTGACCATCGCCCTGGCCCTGTTGCTCACCCGCAGCATCGTGCGTCCCCTGGGCCAGGCCCTGGGCGTGGCCGAGACCATCGCCAGCGGTGACCTGGGCCAGAGCATCGCCATCAGCGGCAAGGACGAACCGGCGCGCCTGCTGCAAGCCCTGCAGACCATGCAGGCCAGCCTGCGCAACACTCTGCAGCGCATCGCCGACTCCTCGAACCAGCTGGCCTCGGCCGCCGAGGAGCTGCATGCGGTGACCGATCACTCCAGCCAGACCCTGCACCAGCAAAGCGACGAAGTGGAACAGGCGGCTACCGCGGTCAACGAGATGACCGCCGCCGTGGAAGAGGTAGCGCGTAACGCCGTGAGCACCTCCGAGGCGTCCAAGGAAACCGACCGCACCGCCCACCATGGCCGCGAGCAGGTGCAGCACACCGTCGACTCCATCGGCCAGCTGGCCCAGGACGTGACCCAGACCTGCGAGCGGGTCGAACACCTGGCGGTGGATGTGCGCAACATCGGCCAGGTGCTGGAGGTGATCCGCTCCATCGCCGAGCAAACCAACCTGCTGGCCCTCAATGCCGCCATCGAAGCGGCGCGGGCCGGGGACGCCGGGCGTGGTTTCGCGGTGGTCGCCGACGAGGTGCGGGCGCTGGCCCATCGTACCCAGCAGTCGACCCAGGAAATCGAAAGCATGATCAACACCATCGAAGAAGGCACCGAGGGTGCGGTCAGCGCCATGCGCACCAGCAATGAACGGGCGCACCTGACCCTGGAGGCGGCGCAAGCCTCGGGGCTGGCCCTGGACCAGATCACCCAGGCCATCACCTCGATCAACGAGCGCAACCTGGTGATCGCCAGCGCCAGCGAAGAACAGGCCCAGGTGGCCCGCGAGGTGGATCGCAACCTGGTCAACATTCGCGACCTGTCGACCCAGACCTCGGCCGGCGCCAACCAGAGCAACGCCGCCAGCCAGGAACTGTCGCGCCTGGCGGTGGACCTCAACGGCCTGGTGAACCAGTTCAAGCTCTGAGGGACAGCCGCGAGTCGCGAGCGGCAAGCCTGTAGCCTGCCGCTTCAGAACGCATAGCCGGCGATCACCCTACGCACCTTGAGCAACGCCTCGCGCAGCTCCGCCAGGCTCACCGAGCCCAGGGCCAGGCGAATGGCGTGGGGCACCGGACCGGCGCAAACGAAAGGCTCGGCCGTAGACACCGAGACCTTCTCGCGCAGCAGCGCCATGGCCACCTGGTCGGCCCGCACCTCCTCGGGCAATGCCAGCCAGAGGAAGTAGGAGCCGGGGTGGCCGAGGATCTCCAGCCCCGTCAACAACTCCCGCGCCAGGGCCTGGCGCTGGCGTGCATCGGCGCGTTTCTCCTGCTCCAGGCGGGCCACGGTGCCGTCCTCGATCCAGGCACAGGCCATGGCGCTCATCACCCCGGGATTGCTCCAGGTGGTGGCGCGGATCGCCCGCTCCAGGGCCTGGGTCCAGGCCGCAGGCGCCACCAGGTAACCCACTCGCAAACCAGCCGCGACATTCTTCGAGAACCCCGACACATACAGGGTGAGGTCCGGGGCCAGGGCGGCCAGGGGCGGTGGCGGGTCCTCGGCGAGAAACCCATAGGCTCCATCCTCGATGATCAGCAGCCGCCGCTCCCGGGCGATCGCCACCAGGCGCTGGCGCCAGGCCAGGTCCAGGACCCAGCCCATGGGATTGTGCAAGGTCGGCATGGCATACACCGCCCGCACCCGCCGCTGCCGGCACAGGCGCTCGAAGGCCGCAAGATCCGGCCCCTGCGGCGTCAGTGAAATGGCCAGCAACTCCAGGCCATGGGCGTCCGCCACCACCTTGAAACCCGGGTAGGTCAGGGCATCGGTAGCCACCACATCGCCGGGCTTGAGCAATGCCATGGCGGCAATCGACAATCCATGCTGGGCACCGCTGACCATCAGCACTTGCTCGCCCTCCACCACCAGCCCATGGCTGGCCAAGTAGCGCGCCACCAGGGCTCGCTCATGGGGCCGCCCGGCATGGGGCTGGTAGCGCAGCAAGGCCTCCAGGTCGCCACTGGAGGCCAACTGGCGCAAGGCGCCGCGCAGCAGTTCGGCCTGGCCAGGCAAGGATGGGTAGTTGAAGTTCAGGTCCAGGGTGCCGGCTGCGGTGGCCTGCTGGTCCACACCCTGCCCTGGCGGCAAGGCAGTCTCGCGGACAAAGGTGCCACGCCCGGTTTCACCGCTGACCAGCCCCATGGCCTCCAGTTCGGCATACACCCTGGATGCGGTGACCAGGGCCAGGCCTTCCCTTGCCGCCAGCTCGCGGTGGGTCGGCAGGCGGCTGCCGGGTGCCAGCACGCCACTGCGGATATCACCGGCGAAGGCGTCGACCAATTGCTTGTAGCGGGCACGGGCCATAGGCGCTGTATCCATGACAATTTTTTGATTGTGCTGATTCTCAATCCTAGGATGGATCCGACGCAAGGCTTGGCGCAATGCCGGCCTGAATTTGCCACTTCAAGCGAGACCCCTCAATGGAACGGACATCGAACCTGCAATCCCCCGTGCTGGAGAAAACCTCCAGCGGTTGGCTCAACGGCTTCCTCGGCGTGCTGATCTTCAGCGGCTCGCTGCCGGCGACCCGGGTCGCGGTCGCCGAGTTCGATCCGTTGTTCCTCACCGTCGCCCGCGCCACCATCGCCGGGATACTGGCCCTGGCGATCCTGTTGCTGTTCAAGGAGCGGCGCCCGAGCAAGCCGCAACTGCTGCCCTTGGCGGTAGTCGCCCTGGGCGTGGTCCTGGGCTTCCCGCTGCTGACCGCCCTGGCCCTGCAGTACGTGACCTCGGCCCACTCCATCGTGTTCCTCGGCCTGCTGCCGCTGGCCACCGCGGTGTTCGGGGTGATCCGTGGCGGCGAGCGGCCACGCCCGGTGTTCTGGCTGTTCTCGATCCTGGGCAGCTTGCTGGTGATGGGTTATGCCTTCGCCCAGGGCCTGACGGCTTCGCCCCAGGGCGACTTGCTGATGCTGCTGTCGGTGCTGGTCTGCGGCCTGGGCTACGCAGAGGGTGCCAAGCTGTCGCGGACCCTGGGCGGCTGGCAGGTGATTTCCTGGGCGCTGGTGTTGTCGCTGCCGCTGATGATCGCCCTGACCCTGTTCACCCTGCCGTCCACCTTCAGCGGCATCAGCCTGCCGGCCTGGACCAGCCTGGCCTATGTCTCGCTGTTCAGCATGCTGATCGGCTTTGTGTTCTGGTATCGCGGGCTGGCCCAGGGCGGAATCGCCGCCGTCGGCCAATTGCAGCTGCTGCAGCCCTTCTTCGGCCTCGGCCTGGCCGCCGGCCTGCTGCATGAACAGGTCAGCCTGGGCATGCTCGGGGTGACGATTGCAGTGATCCTCTGCGTCGTCGGCGCGCGCAAGTTCTCCAAATAGGCAACCTGGCGCCGCTCACATCGGCACGGCGATCAACCAGATCACCGTGGCGTGGGCGGCGATCGCCGCCAGCACCCCATGCCGCATGCGCAAGCCGGCGCAGATCAAGCCTTCCAGCAGGGTGAACAGCAACACCGGCCAACCAGCGCTGGTAACGCTGAAAGCCAGGAAGGCATGGCAGGCAGCGAATGCCAGGGCGCTGAGCAAGGCTGCTCGCCAAGGTGCACAACTTTGCTCCAGATATCCCTGCAACAGGCCACGGAACAGCACTTCCTCCAGGGCATTGCCGCCCAGGGCCAACAGGGCCATGCCCAGCAACCAGGAGCCGGTAGCCTGGTCCAGGTCGATCCCGGCATGGAGGCGCAACGGCAAGCCCAGCGCCATACCGCCGAGCAGCCCCAGGGCGAGGCCCGACAGCCACCCGCGACGCTCCCAGACCACCAGTTTCCAGAGTTGTGCAGCAACGCTCGCCAGACAGGCGAGCGTTGCCAACGACAGCAGGCCCAGGCCCGCCAACACCATCGGGTTGGCGATGAAGCCGATCTGTGTGCCAGCGCCCAGGGACCACAACTGCAACGGCGTCATCACATCCCGCAACAGCACGAACCCCAGCAGCAGGATGGCGATGCGCAGCCCCACCAGATGCCTGGGAGTCAGGCCGAACCACAGCGCATACAGCACCAGGCCCGGAAACAGGTACAGCAGGTAACTGCCGAGCAACGCCAGGGCGGCGCTCATCGCCCGGCTCCGGCAAGCGACCGTAGCTGGCAGGAGCAGGAAAGGATGGGGTTCATGTCGGCAATCCATTGCAATGAGGGTGCGCCAGGGTGGCGCAACTCGGTGCTATGGCGCAACGCCCACTGCCAAGGTGGATGAACCATCTTCAACGCAAGCAATGGAGCAATCAGAAGCTGCAACGGCAGCACGCCTTGAAGCGAGCCACCGCAGCCTGGGGCGACCCGGCTTCAGGTCGGGGAGATAGTGGCAAGTGCACCGATAGTGATGGTCAAGACCAGAAACCCAAACAAGAACAACGCCATCTTGGTCATCGGACCTCCTGAATATTAGGGTGCAGCGGGCCCGCTCTCCAGCCAGGGGCCGGGCGGGTGCGCCATTTTCCAAGCTCGGCTGTGCTGATAACAGATGCAGATAAACCAGAAAAATACGTATCAGATGCCCGGTTACGCCAAGCGTCGTTACCCGGCCTTGCTGTTCAGTGGGCACAAAAAAGCCGGAACCCCATTGGGAGTCCCGGCTAAAAGGCCACGCAAACGACTGTCAGGCCAGTTCCCTGCGCAACTGGCGGGCAGCGGCGACCATGTGGACCAGGGCCGCTTCGGTTTCTGCCCAGCCACGGGTTTTCAGGCCACAGTCCGGGTTGACCCACAAGCGCTCGGCGGGAATACGCTTGGCCGCCTTGCGCAGCAGGTTGGCCATTTCCGAGGCGTCCGGCACCCGCGGCGAATGGATGTCGTAGACCCCCGGGCCAATCTCGTTCGGATAGGCGAAGGTCTCGAAGGCCTCCAGCAGCTCCATGTCCGAGCGCGAGGTCTCGATGGTGATCACGTCGGCGTCCATGGCCGCGATGGAGTCGATCACATCGTTGAACTCGCTGTAGCACATGTGGGTGTGGATCTGGGTTTCGTCGCGCACCCCGGAGGCGCACAGGCGGAACACCTCGGTGGCCCAATCCAGGTAGTGTTGCCATTGCGCCCGGCGCAGCGGCAGGCCTTCACGGAACGCCGCTTCGTCGATCTGCACGATGCGGATACCAGCGGCTTCCAGGTCCAGCACTTCGTCGCGAATGGCCAGGGCCAGCTGCCGCGCCTGGACCTCGCGGGACACGTCCTCCCGGGGGAACGACCACATCAGCATGGTCACCGGCCCGGTGAGCATGCCCTTCATCACCTTGTCGGTCAGGCCCTGGGCGTAGCGGATCCACTCCACGGTCATGGCCCGTGGGCGGCTCAGGTCGCCGAAGATCACCGCCGGCTTGACGCAGCGCGAACCGTAGCTCTGCACCCAGCCGAAACGGGTGAACAGGTAGCCGTCCAGTTGCTCGGCGAAGTACTCCACCATGTCGTTGCGCTCGGCCTCGCCGTGCACCAGTACGTCCAGGCCCAGGCGCTCCTGCACCTGTACCGCATGGCGAATCTCGCTCTGCATCGCCTCGGTGTATTCGGCGGCGCTCAGCTTGCCCTGCTTGAACGACTGGCGCGCCAGGCGGATGGAGGTCGTCTGCGGGAACGAACCGATGGTGGTGGTGGGGAACAACGGCAGATCCAGGCCGGCGCGCTGCTTGGCGATCCGTTGGGCGAATGGCGACTGGCGCTGGCTATCCCGGGCGCCGATCGCCGCCACCCGCGCTTGCACTGCGGGCTTGTGGATGCGCGGCGAGGCGGCCCGGCCGAGCTGGAGCGCCCGGCTCTGCTCCAGGGCCTTGAGCACTTGCGGTGCCTCTGGATGGTCGACCGCCTGGGCCAGCAGCGCCACTTCCTCGCACTTCTGCACGGCGAAGGCCAGCCAGCCCTTGAGCTCGGCATCGAGCTGGTCTTCCCGGGCCAGGTCCACCGGGCTGTGCAACAGGGAGCAGGAAGGCGCCACCCACAGCCGCTCGCCGACCCGCTCATGGGCATGGCGCAGGGTCGCCAGGGCCTTTTCCAGGTCGCAGCGCCAGACGTTGCGACCGTTGACCACCCCCAGCGACAGCACCTTGTAGGCCGGCAGGCGGTCGAGAATGCTCGGGAATTGGTCAGGGCCGCGCACCAGGTCGACGTGCAGGCCGTCCACCGGCAGGTTGGCGGCCAGGCCGAGGTTCTCCTCCAGCCCGCCGAAATAGGTGGCAAGCAGCTTCTTCAGCGGATCGCGCTGGATCAGGTTGTAGGCACGCTCGAAGGCGTTCTTCCAGTCCTGGGGCAGGTCCAGCACCAGGATCGGTTCATCGATCTGCACCCACTCCACGCCTTGCGCCGCCAGGCGCTGGAAGATCTGCCCGTACAACGGCAGCAAGCGCTCCAGTAGCTCCAGCTTGTCGAAGTCGGCGCCCTTGGCCTTGCCCAGCCACAGGTAGGTCAGCGGGCCAAGCACCACCGGCTTGACCTGGTGACCCAGGGTCCGGGCTTCCTCGACCTCCTCGAACAGTTGTTCCCAGCCCAGCTGGAACTGCTGCTCGGCGCTGAATTCCGGGACCAGGTAGTGGTAGTTGGTGTCGAACCACTTGGTCATCTCCTGGGCATGGGCACCGCCGCAGCAGTTGTCGCTGACACCGCGAGCCATGCCGAACAGGGTCTGCAGGGTAGCCGGGCCGTTCTGCGGACGGAAACGCTCGGGGATCACGCCGAACATCAGGGAGTGGGTCAGGACCTGGTCGTACCAGGCGAAGTCGCCCACTGGCAGCAACTCGATACCGGCGTCCTTCTGCAGTGCCCAGTGCGCCTGGCGCAGCTCGCGACCAACGGCGCGCAAGCCGGCTTCATCGAGTTCGCCCTTCCAGAACGCTTCCTGGGCCTTTTTCAGTTCGCGGTCGCGGCCAATGCGCGGGAATCCGAGGGAATGAGCCAAAGCCATGACAGACAACTCCATTGTGGGAATGGCAGCCATTGTCATTAGCGCGGCATGAGTGAGACAAACTCATTTTAATCCTGATGACCACAAGTTTTATTCATGATCATCTTTTCACCGCATTTCACTCTCGGGCTCAGCGCCGGGCCAGCTTGTAGCGCACGCAATCGTCGTAAAAGCTTTTACGCAACGCCTCGGGCCTGATCCGCGACGGGCTGTCGTAGGTCTGCTCGGTGATGCCCAGGGCCATCATGCGCATCCAGCCCTTGCTGAACTTGTAGACCTGGATCTTCTGTCGCGCCGCATACAGCGATACCCCGGACAACTTCAGCTCCTGGGCCCTGGCAGCCGTGCCTGCGCCCCAGCTGCAGACATACCGGTCATTGGCCGCCAGCTCCCGGGCCTGGGCCGTCGCAGCCGAGCCCAGCAGGGCCAACGAAGTCATGGCAATCAACACCTGGCGCATATAAAGGTCACCTAACCACCTGAAAATAAAGTGATTTTGGCGAATCTTCGGGAACTGCGGGGCCAGTATGCCGCCTCAACCGTCAAGGCAAAGTGCCTGCCAATGCTGGCCACCCATGCGATACAACCGCACCGGACGCTGATGGAACTCCATCTGCTGGTACTCACTGAAACCAGCCTTTTCGGCGACTCGCAAGGACGCACCATGGTCCGGTTCGATAATCACCACCACGCAGTCCAGGCCCGGTGGGGCGAAGGTCAATGCCAGGACGCCACGCACCGCTTCGGTGGCCAGGCCGCGGTTCCAGAAACGCCGGGCCAGGCGATAGCCCAGGTTGGCTTCCTGGACCCCACCCACCTGTTCGGGACTGACTCCGCAGAACCCCGCCAATTCGCCGGCGCCCCTCTCCACCAGGGCCCAGGGCCCGATGCCCTGTTCGGCGTAGCAAACCAGGCACTCGTCGATGAACCGGCTGGTGGCCTGTTCATCGCACACGCCACGCAAGGAATGTTTCATCACCCAAGGGTCGCTGAGGATTGCCGTCAGTGCCGGCAAGTCCTCGCGGGACAGCGGGCGCCCGATAAGGCGCGGGGTTTCGAATAGCGGCACAGCTGACCTTGTACAACAGTTGAACGACGTTCATTGCCAAGCGAATCGCTCAGGACGGCGAAACAGCGCCGGTAACGGCGCTCCCCGCCTCCATCAGCATCCACTCGCGCAATGCCGCCACCGCCGGGCGTTCGAGGGCAGTGGCCGGATACACCAGGTAGTAGGCCAGATCGCTGGCGATGCCCTGTGCCATGGGCGCCAGCAGCGTCCCTTCGGCCAGCTCCCGCGCCACCAGCGAGCGGCGCACCAGGGCCACGCCGAGGCCAGCCTTCGCCGCCTCGATGGCCCCGTTGCTATCGACGAATACCCGCCCCTGATGCTCATCGAGCGACGCGCCTCCTGCCGCCTCGAGCCACAGGCGCCAATCATGGCGATGTTCGTCATGCAGCAGGCACAGGTGCGCCAGCTCGGCCAGTGTCAGGATGGCCTCCGGACCCAGCAACTGCGGGCTGCACACCGGCACCAGCTGATCGTCGAGCAGGCGCTCGCTGACCAGGCCGTCGTAGCGGCCAAAGCCATGGCGAACCGCAAGATCGATGCCATCGCGAGCCAGGTCGAGCACCCGGTTGCAGGCGCTGATGCGTACATCCACCCCAGGTTTTTTTGCCTCGAATTGCCCCAGGCGCGGCACCAGCCATTGCACGGCGAAACTCGGCGTGCAACTGAGCACCAGCACCTCCAGGCGCGTGCGCCCCACCAGTTCGGCAGTGGCTTCGCGGATCATGCGAAACGCCGTCCGCAAGGTGGCGAAGTACTCTTCGCCGGAAGCGGTCAGGAGCAACCGCCGGGGCCGACGCACGAACAGCGTCACGCCCAGGGCCGCTTCCAGTTCCTTGATCTGCAGGCTCACCGCACCGGGAGTGACGTGCAGCTCGCCAGCCGCCAAGGTCACACTCAGGTGGCGCGCCGTGGCTTCGAATGCACGTAACGCGACGAGGGACGGCAACTCCATGCTCATGATTTAGCCTTCCTTAATCATCCAGCGAAAAATGCTGGTTTGTCAGCGACTGGAAAATCCCAGGATAATTGGCTCCAGCACGATTTCAAGTGCAAACACTGGACGAAAAATCCGAGCAAGACTCAATCATCGATCGGCAAACGGGAGCTACAGGCATGACCAAGCAGAATGTCATGGGCGCCTCGCAATGGGGCCAGTTGCTGGTGTTGTCCATCCTGTGGGGCGGTTCGTTCTTTTTCATCGGTATCGCCGTCAAGGAGCTGCCGCCCTTGACCATCGTCCTGCTGCGCCTGTGCCTGGCGGCCCTTGCCCTGCTGGCAGTGCTGCGGATCACGGGCCTGAAACTGCCCACCGACCGCCAGGCGTGGCAAGCGTTCCTCGGCATGGGATTGCTCAACAACCTGGTGCCCTTCAGCCTGATCGTCTGGGGCCAGACCCACATCGCCAGCAGCCTGGCGGCGATCCTCAATGCCACCACGCCCCTGTTCGCGGTTCTGGTGGCCCACCTGCTGACCGCCGACGAAAAACTCACCGGCAACAAGCTGGCCGGTGTCACGGTGGGGTTCATTGGCGTGGCGATCATGATCGGTACCGATGCCCTGGCCGGCCTCGGTGAGCAGTCGGGCGCCCAGCTGGCCGTGCTGGGGGCAGCGTTGTCCTATGCCCTGGCCGGGATCTTCGGCCGGCGCTTCAAGGCCATGGGTATTGCCCCGCTGCCCAGCGCCGCCGGCCAGGTCTGCGCCTCCAGCCTGTTGCTGATGCCCCTGGCACTGCTGGTGGACCGCCCTTGGACCCTGGCCCTGCCGAGCCTGCCGGTATGGGCCGCCTTGCTGGGCATCGCCCTGTTGTCCACGGCCCTGGCCTATGTGCTGTTCTTCCGCATTCTGGCCAGCGCCGGCGCCACCAACCTGATGCTGGTGACGTTCCTGATCCCGGTCAGTGCCATCGTGCTGGGCGCCCTGGTCCTGGGCGAACACCTGCACGCCAAGCACCTGCTGGGCATGGCCCTGATCACCCTGGGCCTGGTGGCCATCGACGGTCGCTTGTTCAAGCGCCTGGCCCGGGCGAAGGACAAACCCGTGGATCGCGAGAGCTTTCTCGGCCGGGACATCTAGCCAGGCAAGCGCTGCCCAGCAGCCCGTGGAGCGCCCATCCCCTGCACGCGGCCGGCTGCGCACGGGGCATCCGGCAATGGGGCGTACCGCCAGGTCGCGTATCTGCATGCTGGCGCTCGGCGCAGTATTCCCACGAAGAATAGGCCCATGAAAATCGTGCATTGTATTTCTCGCCCGGGATCTCCTAGCGTGTCCGCTCCCCCATTGGAGATCATGCCGTGACCGCTTCCCGCCCGCGCCTGTACCTCGATGCCCAGTTCACCAGCCCCTATGCCATGTCCGTATTCGTGGCGCTACGGGAGAAAGGCATCGATTTCGAAATGCTCCCGCTGGACCTCGACGCCGAGCAGAATCGCAGCCAGGACTATGCCCGGCTGTCCCAGACCCAAAGGGTGCCGACCCTGATCCATGAAGGGTTCGCGCTGTCCGAATCCTCGGCCATCACCGAATACCTGGAAGAGCTGTTCCCCCAGGTCCCGGTCTACCCCAAGGCGCCGCGCCAACGGGCCAAGGCCCGCCAGGTACAGGCCTGGCTGCGCAGCGACCTGCTGCCGATCCGCCAGGAGCGCTCGACCCTGGTGGTGTTCTACGGCCAGCGCGGCGAGCCGTTGTCGGCCCAGGCCCAGGTGGCCGCGGCCAAGCTGATCGATGCGGCGCAAGCGCTGCTGGAGGACGGGCGCCAGTACCTGTTCGACACCTGGTCCATCGCCGATGTCGACCTGGCGCTGATGCTCAACCGCCTGGTGCTCAACGGCGACCCGGTACCGGCGAACCTGGTGGACTACGCCCAGCGCCAATGGCAGCGCCCGGCGGTGCAGGAATGGGTGCAGCTGCAGCGCCCGGCACTGTAGGCACTGGCCAAGGTCACGGCTCAGCCGGCAACCGGGGCCTGGCGCAGGTAGGCGAGCATGTGTTGCGCGTACTCGGCCTTGCCCAGCGGCACACCGTTGTGGCGCAGGATGTTGTAGGCGGTGACCAGGTGGAAATAGAACTGTGGCGTGGCCCAGTTACGCGCGTACTCCTCGCCAGTCATGTCGAAGGCGATGGCGTTGGGCAGTTCGATAGCCACGGCCCGCGCACCGCTGTCATCGATCAATCGGTCATCGGCATCGGCGAGAAACGCCACGGTCTGGCGGATCAGTGCCTTGGCCTCGGCCATGTTGGCCGGCGTCTGCAGTGTGCTGACCGATTGGCCGCTCAGGCGCTCCACCGCTTCCCGGGCCTGGGTACAGGTAAAACGCACCTGCGCCGCCAGATCGTACATATCCGGGGCCAGGCGCGCATCCAGCAGGTTCTGCGGGTCGAAACCCAGCCCCCGGGCATGCTCCTCGCCCTTGGCCAGCAGGGTCTCCAGGGTATGCAGCATCTGGGCGAAACAGGTGACGGTCACAGCATGGATCGACATAGGCTTCCTCTCAGGCTCGGGGTGCGCCTGGGCGCACGATGATCACAAGGCTTGCAGCCTAGCAGGTGACCAGGCCGGGCTCGACGGTGCCGACCGGTGACAAAGGTACCCGTGCGCCGATCGTGCTGTTATGGTGCGCCCCTTGAGAAATACACCGCCAGCCAATGAGGAAAATGACCTTGAGCAGTGAAGCAACAATGACCGGGGACCTGTTCGAAGTCGACAAGCGCCTGGCCCTCAAGCCCATCGTCGAGTTCAACGCCTACCTGCGCGCCGCCTTCGCCGACGGTCCCTGTGCCTGCGGCCGCTGCGTGGCCAGCCAGGGCGACGAGAGTGGCTACGAATACCGCCACAGCTTCGAGTTTTCCGGCCAGGTGGCCAGCCGCCGCTTTGCCTCCACCGCCGGTAGCGATGTGCTGCAGGCCTTGAAGAAGGCCTGGCTGTCCTACACCAAGGCCGAGCTGCTGGTACCTGGCGAACTGGAACTGGCCACGGTCAAGGAGTTCGTCGAGCCGCAACTGCACCAGCGCCTGGTGCCGTTGTTCCTGGCCAGCGGCCTGGCCCGGGAAACCGATGGCCAGTTGCAACTGCAGGTCCAGGCCGCCTGAACCCTCCCTGCCCCCGTTCACAGCCAGCGGCGCACCTGCCGCTGGTAAGCCGTGAAACCGCTACCGAACAACCGCTCCAGGGCTCGCTCCTCGGGGCCGACCTGCCAGCGATTCATGTACAACACGAACCCCGGTACGCCCAATAGCGCCAGGGGGCTGGCCAGGTACAGGCCCCACGCCAGCAGGCACAGGGCGAAGCCCGCGTACATCGGGTTGCGGGTGTAGCGGTAGATGCCCGAGGTGACCAGCGCCGAGGCGTTCCCCGGCTTGAGCGGATTGACCGTGGTCCTGGCCCGGCGAAACGACACCACGCCAGCGAGCGCCACCCCTACGCCGGCGCACACCAGCGGCAAGGCCAATGCCAGGCGTAGACCGTGGCCCAGTTCCAACCCCGGCGTCCCCCAGGCCACAAGCCCCATGAGCAGCGCGCACAGCAGCGCGATCGCCGGTGGCGGAATGCGATGTTCCAGTCCCTGCATGTTTTGCCTCCCTCTTCCCATGGCCCTGTGGCCGATGCCTACAGGTTATCCGTCAGTGAGCCCGGTTAGAATGCCTGGACCTGCCTTGAAGCTGGAGCAACGCCCCCACGGCACACCGAGACCAGAATGGACCGAGGGGATTGAGGCAATGGAGTGCCTGGATCACTATGTCGCTCCCCACGACGCGGGGATTGCCAGGCAACGAGTTCCAGCAAGGCCTTGCCTGCGATGACAATACCGCCCCAAGGCCCTTCCCCTTCAAGCAAGAGGTGAACATGCAGAACCCCCATCGAGGCAGCTGCCTGTGTGGCGCCGTGAACTACCAGGTCCACGGTGAACTCAAGGCCGTCACCCACTGCCATTGCCGCAAGTGCCGCAAGGGCCATGGCGCCGCCTTCGCCACTTATGCCAGCACCCTGCGCGCCCAGCTCGCCATCGACGACCCAGGCGCTGCGCTCAAGGCCTACGAGTCCTCGCCTGGGGTGCTGCGCCAGTTCTGTGGACACTGCGGCTCCTCGCTGTTCTGGCACAACGCCGGGGGCCAGTTCGCCGATTGGCTGTCGATCGCCATCGCCACCCTGGACACCGCCTTCACCGCGCCACGGCAGAAGCACCACTGCGTGGCCACGAAAGCCGACTGGCACACCATCACCGATCAATTCCCCCAGCAGCCATGACCCGGGAATTCAGCTATGTCTGGCTGCTGCCGCTGCTGGAGCGTCCCTGGGCCAGGGTCATGGCCGACCTGCCCGGCGCAGTGGCCGAGCTGAAGATCGAGGCACCGCTGCCCGAGCCGCTATCGCTGCGCGAACTGCTGCTCACCGCGCTGGGCTCCGGCTCGCCCTACTGGCCACGGTGTGCGGCCCAGTGGCTGGAACAAGGGTTTCCCCTCGACCATGGGCTCTGTACAAGGCTGCTGGAACTGGTGCATGGGAAAGCCTTCGAGCAGTCCGTCGGCCAGCGCCTGGGGGCACTGGCCAAGCGCTGGCAGCGCCAGCATCTGCCAACGCCCTAACGCCGTGCGCTAGCGGGCGGCCACATCCTTGGGCCGGTAGAACAGGAAGCTGCCGATCTCGACGGTCTTGATGTAGGCCCGGGCCCAATCCGGCGAAGCACTGCGATCGTGAAAGTACAGCGCACCGCCGGTGCGGTCCTTGAGCTGCTGGTTCAAGGCCTTGCGGGCGATCTCCTTGGCAACGCTGTAGCGCTGTTCTTCTTCCACCTGGTCCGGACGGCCATCACACCACCAGGAGAACTGGCAAGGGCTCTTCTGCGAACCCTGCTTGACCACCTCGCACACCGTCCCGGGAAACCCCTCGTGGCCCAGGCGATTGAGTACCACATCGGCCACCGCCTCCATGTCCTCGGCCTCACCGCCCTTGGCCTCCCAATAGAGGGTCCGCGACAGGCAAGTCAGGGCATCGTCCACTGGTGCCTGGCCCGCCGGGTCGACGGCCTGGGCTTCGCTCTTGCTCAGGGGAGCGGCCTCGGGCGCGGTCTTCGGGCTTTGCTTGTCCGCGGCCTTCTGCTCCAGGGCCTGGGCCTTGTCCTCGGCAGCGGCCCGGACTGCCGGCGACTCGGCCGCCCAGGCTGAAACAGTCAAGGGCAGCAAGCAAAAACAGATGATCCTGGCAATCAGGTACATGATCGATTCGTCCTGGTGAACCTTAACCACCCCGCCCCATCGCGTTGCTGGCAAGTCGGCGGGAGCCATGCTGAATCGACCATCGAGCGGCTAAAACATTCCGCGCCCAACCCAGCGCCAACCACGGGATGCCAGCACGGCAAAAACCTTGAGCATGACTGGATTAGCCACTGGTAATGATACGGATTCTCATTAAAATAGCCGCCCATTCACGCTGGTACCGCATCGGCGTAGCAAGGACCATGGGCGATGGTGACCGGAGACAACCAACAACGACTCAGCACGCTGTTCGTCGCCCAGCGCGGTGCATTGATCCGCATGCTGTCGCGCGTGGTCGGCTGTTCCAGCCTGGCCGAAGACCTGGCCCAGGAAGCCTACCTGCGGGTGGCCAAGGCCATGAACAGCCGCCCCATCGAGCATCTGCAACCGTTTCTCTACCAGACGGCCCAGTACCTGGCTTTCGATCATCTGCGCAACCAGCGCAGCAAGCGCCGTTTCGAATACCAGCTGGGCGACGATCGCCAGGTCAACCAGGTTCCGACCGCCGCGCCGGGCCCCGATAGCCACGTACAGGGCCAGCAGCAACTGCAATTGCTGCAGCAGGTACTGGCCACCCTGCCCAAGCGCCAGCAACAAATCCTGGTTTTGCATAAACTGCACGGCCTTTCCCAAGGCGAGATCGCCCAGCGCCTGCAGGTCTCCCTGAGCACGGTGGAAAAGGACCTGCGCCATGCACTCAACGCCTGCCTCAAGGCCACCGACCGGCACGACCCCGATGACTGAACACCCAAGCAACGCCCTGCCCTGCGATGCGGTGCGAGAACAGGCCAGCGACTGGTTCGCCCAGCGCGAGGCGGTGGCTGGCAACCCACTGCTGCGCCAACGCTTCGAACAATGGTGCAACGCCGACCCACGACACGCTGCGGCCTATGAAGCCTTGCAAGCACTATGGGAATCCACCGCCTTCGAGCAGGCCCTGGAGCATCTGGCGCTGGATCTGGAACTACCTCCCGCGCCGCTCCCGGTACGCCGCAAACCCGCCACTGGCCGCTGGCTGGCGGCGGCTGCAGCCTTGTTGCTGATGCTCGGCGCGGGCTGGATCAGCGACTTGCCAATGCGTTTGCAAGCCGATCACCTGGCCGGAGTGGGCCAGGTGCAAGCATTCGACCTGGCCGACGGCTCCCATGTCGTCCTGGGTAGCCATAGCGCTATCAGCACCACGTTCGACGGCGAGCACAGGCGCATCCGCCTGCTGCGCGGCGAGCTCTATGTCGAAGCCTTTCACGATCCTTCCCGACCCATGGTCATCGACGCCGGCGAAGCCACGGTCACCGTGGTCGGCACGCGCTTCAGCGTCAATCGTCATGACGAGGCAGTCACGGTGGCGGTGCGTGAAGGCCGGGTGCGCCTGGCCAGCGACGACGGCGAACAGAGCCTGTTGCAGGCCGGCAACTGGCAACGGCTGGAAGACCGGCACCTGCAGGCCTTGCACCTGCAAGGCAGTGAACGGCAGATGGCCTGGCTCAACGGTCGCTTGTCGTTCCAGGACATGCCGCTGGCCCAGGTGCTGGAGGAGTTGCGGCGCTACTACCGGGCACCGATCCTGTTGTTCAACGATGCCGCCGCCCAGCAGCAGGTCAGCGGCAACTACCGGCTCGACGATCCGCAAGCGGTCGTCCAGGCCTTGAGCAAGGTCACGGCCACCGAGCTGACCCGCCTGCCAGGTGGCATCCTGGTGCTCCGCTGACACACCCAAGGCAGGCGAGAAAAAAGTTTTACGGCTTTGTCCGGGACAACCCGTCAGGGTGTTTGCTTTTGCAAATCATTCCTATTTCGTACGGGACTTCCATGCACTTCTCATCCCACATCCCCGCCCGCAGCATCCTGGCGCTAGCCATCTGCCTGGCCTGCGGGCACGCAGCGGCAGTCGAGCCCGCCAGCGCCCCCAGCAGGCAAGAGTCGGACCTGCATAGTTTCTCCATCGCCAGGCAACCCCTGGCCGAGGCCCTGGACCAACTGAGCACCCAGAGCGGGTTGCAGATTGCCTATTCATCGCCGATGGCCCAAGGCATCCAGTCCCCTGGAGTCAGCGGCAGGCTGAGCGCCGAACAGGCACTGGCCAAGGTGCTGGAGGGCACCGGCCTGGGCTTCGAGCGCAATGGCCTCAATGCCGTCCTGCTGACCCGCCTGCCCGCGGTGGAGAAGAGCGTGGAACTGGGTGCGACCCAGATCATCAGCAACCAATTGGGCACCGTGACCGAGGGCTCCGGCTCCTACACCCCTGGCACCCTGGCCACCGCCACCCGGCTGGTGTTGAGCCCCCGCCAGACCCCGCAATCGGTGAGCGTCATCACCCGCCAGCACATGGAGGATTTCAACCTTAACAACGTCGACGACGTGATGCGCCACACCCCGGGCATCACCGTATCGGCCTACGACACCGACCGGACCAACTACTACGCCCGCGGTTTCTCGATCAACAACTTCCAGTACGACGGCATTCCCTCCACCTCGCGCAATGTCGCCTACTCGGCAGGCAACACCCTGAGCGACATGGCGATCTACGACCGGGTCGAAGTGCTCAAGGGCGCCACCGGCCTGCTGACCGGCGCCGGCTCGCTCGGCGCCACCATCAACCTGGTGCGCAAGAAACCCACCGCCGAATTCAAGGGGCACGCCACCCTGGGCGCGGGCTCCTGGGACAACTATCGCAGCGAGGTGGATGTCAGCGGCCCGTTGACCGACAGCGGCAATGTCCGTGGTCGTGCCGTTGCTGCCTACCAGGATAAGCAATCGTTCTTGGACCACTACTCGCGCAAGACCGAAACCTACTACGGCATCCTCGAGTTCGACCTGTCCCCGGATACGATGCTGACCGTGGGCGCCGACATGCAGGACAACATTCCCAAGGGCTCCAGCTGGTCCGGCACCTTCCCGCTGGTCAATTCCAACGGCAGCATCAACAAGATGTCGCGCTCCTACAACAACGGTACGACCTGGAGCGCCTGGGAGCAGTACACCCGCACCGCCTTCGCCATGCTCGAACATGACCTGGGCGATGGCTGGGTCACCAAGCTGCAACTGGACCACAAGATCAACAGCTACCATGCCGAGCTGGGCTCGATCCAGTTCGACCAGCCCCAGGCCGATGGCAGCGCCGAAATCAACGGCCAGAAGTACACCGGCGAAACCAAGAGCACCTCCGCCGATCTCTATGCCAGCGGGCCGTTCAGCCTGTTCGGGCGCGACCACGAGCTGGTGCTGGGCGGTTCCATCAGCACGTCACGCTGGCAAGGCAAAGGTTACTGGGCGCCGGTCTGGCCCCAGGGCAACAAGGTGGATTTCTACAACTGGAAGGGCCACCTTTCCCGCCCCATCTGGCAGGCTCCGGCGCAGATTACCGACGACACCACGCGCCAGACTGGCGCCTACCTGACCACCCGCCTGAACCTGTTGGACGACCTGAACGTCATCCTCGGCGGGCGCGTGGTCAACTATCACCAGACCGGCCTGACCCCGTCGTACCGGGAAAGCGGGCGCTTCGTCCCCTATGCCGGGATCATCTATGACCTCAACGAGAACTTCTCGGCATACGCCAGCTACACCGATATCTTCATGCCCCAGGAGAGCTTCAACAAGGACCGGGACCAGAAGCTTTTGGAGCCGGATGAAGGCCAGAACTACGAGCTGGGCCTGAAGGGAGAATTCTTCGAAGGCCGGTTGAACAGCAGCCTGGCCTACTTCGAGATTCGCGAGAACAACCGGCCGATCTCCGACGACGCCTACAACAACCTGACCCCCACCCCGAGCAACTATGCCTACAAGGGATCCAAGGCGGTCACCAAGGGCTACGAGGCGGAGATTTCGGGTGAGTTGAGCCCGGGCTGGCAGGTCCAGGCCGGCTACACCCACAAGGTGGTGCGCGATGATAAAGGCGACAAGCTCTCCACCTTCGAACCCGAGGACCAGGTCAACCTGTACACCACCTACAAGCTCAAGGGCGACCTGGACAAGTTGACCGTCGGCGGCGGCCTGCGGTGGCAGAGCAAAGGCTGGTACTCGATCTACAACAAGCCGCTGGACCGCAACCAGGACATCACCCAGTCATCCTACTGGCTGGTGGACCTGATGACCCGCTACCAGATCACCGACAGCCTGTCGGCGACCCTGAACGTCAACAATATCTTCGACAAGTCCTACTACACCAACGTCGGTTTCTATAACTCGGCCGCCTACGGTGAACCGCGCAACTTCATGCTCAGCACCCGCTGGGACTTCTAGGCCCTTGGCCCTGTCGGACAATGGCATCCGGCAGGGCCTTTCGCGGCCTCGCTGCACTCAGTCGAGCAAGCCGGCCTGCTTGAGCAACTGCTCCAGCCCCTGGGGCACCAGGGGCGCTTGCGGGCCGAAGCTCGAACTGTCGTGCCAGCTGACGGTGAAGCCCATGCCGTCGGTTTCCTCGCCGTGCAACTGGCCACGGGAGTAGACACTGGCATCGTCGAAGCGTGCGTCATACACCTGGACGATTTCGTGCCCGGGCTGGCCCAGGTAGGTGAACAGGTTTTCCAGGGTACCCAGCAGGCGCAGCTGGCTGATGGACAGGCCGAGCTCTTCCTCCACCTCGCGGCGGATGGCCTGGTCGCTGCGCTCGCCGAACTCGATGCCGCCACCCACCGGGCGGAACACCGTCTGCTGCTCATGGGGGTCGTCGAACTGATGGACCAGGATCTTGCCCTGGTGATGGAAGACACAAAGCGCCAGGGCGCGGATACGCGGTTCAGCCATGGGAAAATCCGTTTGCCGGGGGAAAAAGCGCGGCATTAGAGCATGGGCACCGACATCTCGGCCAGGACCTCCCCGGCGAACCTTCGCAGTCGCTCCGGGCTGAGCAGCAGCGAGGCGTTGACGTGCCAGTCGCTGGCGTCATCCGCGGTCGACCACAGGCTGACCTTGAGCATCAGCAACGGCTGCCAGTCGGCGCCGGCCGTCACTTGCAAGGCCAGGTCAAGGCACGCCGAGCGCCATTGCAACGGCTCCTCAGGCAACGCTTGCGCCGCTTGCAGAAAAAACTCGGCCAACCCGACACAGCCCTCCAGGGGTTCGTGGACGATACGAACATGGGCCTGGAAGCCGCTGCCCCGCAGGCCAACGTCAAGCAACGGACAGACGCTGCCCTCCTTGGCGACGATGGACAATTGCAGCCCATCGTCCTGGGCCACTACCGCACTCATTCGCAGGCCGGCGGGTAGAAATGGCTGGCCGCCAGTGCCGGCACTTCTTCCAGCGCCGTCCACAATTGCTCGTCCAGTTCGCCACCGATCAGCTCATGCTGCTCATCGCTGAGCCGCTCGGGAATATCCCACAGGCGCTCCAACGGCGGATGGGCCTGCAGATCGCCGATCGTCTGCCGCTGGCGTTCTACCACCGCCCTGGCCCGGGTCGCACCCAACGCCTGGAGTGCGTCCAGGACCAACTGGTAGCTGCGCTCGCCCCAGTTGCAGAAGAACTGCAGGAAACCACCGTTGTAGCCATCTGCCTCCAGGCGCCACAGGGCGACGATGGCCTGGTCCCGTTCAGGCAGACGCTCCAGGTCCCAATCCAGCGCCTGCAGGCGCGCCATGGACTGCTCGCACACATGCTCCCAGATCCAGTCGGCACCCTCGATCACCAGCCCCTGCTCACCCAACCCGGGCCACAGCACCGAGCTGCCCTGGGGCGCAATCCGCCAGGCCTGGCGCTGCTGCGCCGAGGCTTCCTGCAAGCGGCCATAACGCCCGAGGGATTGGCGCAGCAGCAAGCCATCGGCCCAGCCGAGACAGAGCTGGTCCGCTTCGAAAGCGACGTGGGTTATGGGATTGGCGTTGGACAAGGCAGACCTTCCTGGCAGTGGTTTCGATCAAAGACTGGGGCGTTGCCCCGGGATGCTTCTACACCGATCCACCGCACGGTGCCACCCTGCATAGGCTGCAAATACCCTTGGCTTGCGTGACCTGGAACCGCTATAAAACCCGCCCCCTCCAAGGATGCTTGCCGTGTTCACCAGACTGATCGACCAGGAGCTGCATCTCTATGGCAGTCCTGGCGAGTTCAATGCCATAGCCCGCGCCATTCGCAAAGACTGCCGTCAGGCTTTTGCCCTGGAGCCCGAACCTGCGCAACTCGTCAGCCTGATCCTGCACTGCGGTGGACACCAGGACAGTATTCGCATCGAAGGGGACAGCCTGTACATCCATTTTACCCAGGCCACCAAGAACCGCCTTTGGACACACTTTTCGATGCCCCAGGAAACACCCCCGGAAGCGATGTTCTTCATCGACCGGTGCCAGGGCCATGTATCTGCTTTCGGCGATGACTGCTTGAGCCTGGTACTGCACGTCAACGCAACGCCCCCTACCTGAAACCAGCCGAGACACCCCTGCCCGATGAAAATCTACCTCGACGATGAACGCCAGACGCCCGAAGGCTGGGGGCGGACCTACTGGCCGGACGAAGTCATTGCCTTGCTCAAGGCCGGTGGCGTCAGTGAAATCAGCCTCGACCACGACCTGGGCGACGACGAACGCGGCACTGGCTACGACGTGATCCTGTGGATCGAGGAAGCCGTGGCCTTGCAGGGTTTTCGCCCGCCACGGATCAAGGTGCACTCAGCCAATGCCTCGGCCGTGGAGAAAATGCAGGCCGGAGTCCGCTCGATACAGCGGCTGGCAGCCGGGCAGTAACCGTAGGGTCTTGAGTGGCGCTAGCGACAGCCCCACGGACCTCTTCCCACTGGATAGCGGCGCCCCTGTCCCTCTCAGGGCGGCGCCAGGCCTCAATGAGCGCCGCCACAGCGGGCGCCGCTTGCACATGTCCATCGGTCGAATCTTCCATGCCAGGGTTCCACCACCAGCAACACCTGGGCCTCAGCCCACCAACCGCTTGCCCTTGACCTCGGCATAGGCCGCCTTGATCGGCTCGAAACCGTATTGCTGCTCCAGGCGCTTGACGATGAAATGCCCACGGGCCATGTCCTGGTAGAAGTCGGTGAACAGGGTATTGATGGTGGCTCCGGTGACGGCCCCGATCACCGGCACGGCCTGGGCCGCGAACTTGCTGGAGATGGTCACGCCATAGCGCGCCGCGACCTTTTCGATCAGCACCGCCAGCCACTTGCCCGCCTGCCCCGGCGACATCCGGCTGATGGCACTGGAGCCCTGCTTGGCGGCGATGGCGGCCAGTTCCTTGGAGAGTTGCTGCATGGCCTGGGTGGTGAAGCTGCGGGTCAGGTAGTAACCGGTTTCGCTGGCATCGTCGGCCTCGCTGTTGCCGCCCATGGCGAACACCTCGATGCACGCCTGCTTGGTGGCGAAGTCCGTCAGGTCGAACCCCTCGCTGCGCGCCACATCGGCCACCGAGCGCATCATGATGGTGGTGGACACCGGCAGCTCGACGAACAGCGAAGCAAAACCGAAGGCGCCCCCCAAGGCCCCCGACGCGGCCGCATACAACTTGTGCAAGCGCGGCGAGGCCTGTTTCTTCGGCTGGTTGTCCAGGCTCCACAAGGCCGCATCGGCGGAACTGTGCAGTGCGGCCACCACCGCGCCGTTGATCTTCTGCGACACCACCGCCGGCAAGGCCTTGACCGCACTCTCGATGGGCGAGCCCAGCAAGCCCGACAGGCGTGCCGTCAACGATGGCGACTCCAAGAGGCCCACGGCGCGCTTGAGGTCCCTGTAGTCTTGCGGGTTGTCTTGGATATTCACTGAAGCTTCCCTTGGCAGGCACTGATACGGGCGAACATAGTGGCAGCATCGACCGGGGAAAATAAACCGCCCGCCGACGCAGATTCGCGTCGGCGGGCGGGATGCGCTGCATGGTCAAGCCTGCAACCAGACCCGTACCTGCCGCTCGGGGCCTTCGATGAACAGCAAGTGCGCCACCTGGCCCGCTTCCAGCAGGTCCTGGCGGGCCTCCTGCAAACGCTCCAGGGACGGCGCCTGGTCCACCAGCTCGACCCGCGCCACCGGCGCCTTCATCGATTGCCGGGCATCGGACTTGGCCTTGCGGATCGCCGCCAGCGTCGCACTGACCGCCTCCAGCAACGACTCCACATCAGCCTCGACCGCACAGGTTTCAGGCCAGGACGCACGGTGCACCGAACCCGGCTGCCAGCAACGCCAGACCTCTTCGCAAACGAAAGGCAGGAACGGCGCGAACAGCCGCTGCAGGCTGCTCAAGGCTCGGGCCAGGGCGTTACGCGCCGAGTGCCCTTCGGACCGATAGGCGCGGCGCTTGACCAGCTCGACGTAGTCATCGCAGAACCACCAGAAGAATCCCTCGATGCGTACCAGGGCAGCACTGTAGTCGTAGCTTTCCAATGCCTGCCGGGCCTGGCCGGCGACACTTCCCAGGCGTTGCAGCATGGCCTGGTCCAGCGCCTGGGACACCGGCCCGGCGAGGTCGCCGGGCAAGCCGAACACCAGCTTCGAGACATTGAACAGCTTGAGCGCCAGGCGCCGGCCGATCTTCATCTGCTGCTCTTCGAAGGCGGTATCGCTGCCCGGCCGCCCCAGGGCCGCCCAGTAGCGCACCGCGTCGCTGCCGTACTGCTCCAGCAGCGCCAGGGGGGTGACCACATTGCCCCGGGACTTGGACATCTTCTTGCGGTCCGGATCGAGGATCCAGCCCGACAGCGCCACATGGTGCCAGGGCACGGCGGCCTGCTCGAAGTGACTGCGAACCAGGGTCGAGAACAGCCAGGTGCGGATGATGTCGTGGCCCTGGGGCCGCAGGTCCATGGGAAAGACCTGCTCGAACAGGCCATCGCCCTCCTCCCAGCCCGCGGCAATCTGCGGGCTCAGGGAGCTGGTGGCCCAGGTATCCATGATGTCCCGCTCGCCGATGAAACCATGGGGCTGGCCGCGCTGGTCCGGCTCGTAACCCGGCGGGGTGTCCAGGGTCGGGTCCACCGGCAGCGAGTCTTCGCTGGCGGCGATCGGCCGGTCATGGTCCGGTTCGCCATGGGCATCCAGGGGGTACCAGAACGGCAGGGGCACGCCGAAGATCCGTTGCCGGCTGATCAGCCAGTCGCCATTGAGACCGCCAACCCAATGCTCATAGCGGCTGCGCATGAATGGCGGATGCCAGGCCAGGGCGCGGCCACGCTCCAGCAGTTGCTGGCGCAGCTCGGCATCACGCCCGCCATTGCGCAAGTACCACTGGCGGGTGGCGACGATCTCCAGCGGCTGGTCACCTTTCTCGAAGAACTTCACGGCATGGCGGATCGGCCGTGGCTCGCCGAGCAGGCCGCCGCACCCGTGCAGCAGCGGCAACAACCGCTGGCGTGCCTGGGCCAGGCTGCAACCGGCCAGTGCGGCATAGGCCTGGCGTCCGGCGGGATCGGCCAGCCACCCAGGCGCCTGCGCCAGCAAGCGACCGTCGCGGCCGATGATGCAACGGGTCGGCAGCTGCAATTCACGCCACCAGAGCACGTCCGTCAGGTCGCCGAAGGTGCAGACCATCGCCAGCCCCGTGCCCTTCTGCGGATCGGCCAGCGGGTGGGCGAGCAACGGCACCGGCACCTCGAACAGCGGCGAGCGCAACGCCTGCCCGAACTGCCCCTGGTAGCGTGGATCGTCGGGGTGCGCCACCAGCGCCACGCAGGCCGCCAGCAACTCCGGACGCGTGGTGGCGATGCGCAGCGCCTGGCCCCCGTCGCCCCGGAACACCAGGTCGTGCCAGGCTCCCGGCTGCTCGCGATCCTCAAGCTCGGCCTGGGCCACGGCGGTCTGGAAGGTCACGTCCCACAGGCATGGCGCCTGCTGGCTGTAGAGCTCGCCACGCTGGTAGTTGCGCAAGAGCGCGCGCTGGCTGACCCGCTGCGCCCGCTCATCGATGGTGGCGTAGGTCAGCCCCCAGTCCACCGACAACCCCAGCTGCACGAACAGGTTGCGAAAGGCCTGCTCATCGATGGCGGTCAGGCGATGGCACAGCTCGACGAAATTGCGCCGGCTGATCGCGAGATACTCGCTGCGGCGCCGGGCTACCGTGGCCGGCGGCTGGAACTGCGGTTGGTATGTGGCATCCGGGTCACAGCGCACGCCGTAGTAGTTCTCCACGCGCCGTTCGGTGGGCAGGCCGTTGTCATCCCAACCCATGGGATAGAACACAGTCTTGCCGCACATGCGCTGGAAGCGGGCGATGATATCGGTGTGGGTGTAGCTGAACACATGGCCGACGTGCAGCGAGCCGGAGGCCGTGGGTGGCGGTGTGTCGATGGAATAGACCGCGTCCCGTGGGGCATTGCGGTCGAAGGCGTAGGTGCCTTCTTCGAGCCAGCGCTGGGACCAGCGTGTCTCGAGATGTTCAAGCGAGGGGGTGGGGCAAATCGTCAGGCTTTCACGTTTAACGGTGACATAGCTTCCTCCTGTCATCGGCAGATGGCGCGCAGTGGTGCGCGCCGCAAGGCCGATTTATAGAGCAAGGACACGGATTAGTAAATCGCCCTTTCAAAGCCATTTCACCTGCGGCGCCCACTGCGGGTACTCAGCGCGCATGCGCTCCAGGCACTGGGCCAGCAACCGCGCATCGTCGGGCAAGCGCTGGCTCAATGTCGACCCGCCGTGGAACGACAATTGCCGTGGCATCTCCACCAGCCCGGTGATCGCGTCCCAGAACGCATCCCAGTTGCAGCCGTACCAAGCGGGAAACCCCAGGGCGTCGCGCAGCAGGATGTGCAGTTCGGCCGAACTGCCCACCGCACTCAAATCGATATCCAACCGCTGCAAACCGATTACCTCCCAGTGGCCCTCAACTCCAGGTGCTCGCGTCGATCACTGGCGAACGTACTGCACCTGCTTGCCGTCGAAGACGTAGCTGACGTCATCGGCATCACTCATCTTGCGGGTCTGGGTGTCACCCGCAGAGGTGGTGCCGCTGAACTTGACCAGCAAGCGCGGCATGGGTCCTTGGGCCGCCACGAAATTCAGCTCGCCCTGGTTGGCGATGCAGGGGATCACCGTGCCGTCGTCGCAGGCCGCCGAGTTGTCCTCGCCGCTGAAGACCTGGCCCAGGTAGCTCCAGACCCAGCCGTCCTGGTCCGGGGTCTTGTTCGGGTTGAACACGAACACGGCATAACCACTGATGCCGTAGCCGCTGTCGAAGGTGGCCGTGGGCACCGCCAGCACCAGGCGGCCATCGTTGGTGCGGTACTCCAGGGCCTGGCGGCTGGTGTCCACTTCCTCGGGCTGCTCGCGGGCGCCGAAGAAGCCGATCTTGCGTTCGATGCTGCGAATATCGTAAGGCTGTTTCTGACCCGGGCGAGCCAGTTCGAAGGTCGCGTCCGCCAGCCGCACCTTGACCTCCGGGGCGATGAAGTCTTCACCCTCACGGGCCGCGCGATCGCGGGTGAACCAGGAGAACGTCGCGTAGTAGTGCTTGCCGCCCAGGTCGATCTCGCGGCCATACCAGAAGTTGGACACCACGCCATCTTCCAGTTCGAAGGTTTCGACCTGGTCATCGATCTGGACGTTGTTGATCAGCGCCAGCACCGCGCCAGGCGGGATCAAGGGATCCTTGGCATAGCCGGCCAATGGCGCCGCGAGGGCTGCGGTGGCCAGGGCCAGGGCCGTCAGTGCCCGGCCCAGGCGGCCGGTCTTGTGCGCAGCGTCGAACCTGCTTTTCATGCGTTGAACATCCCTGTAGTGCCTTGCTGGACCGCCTGCCGAAGCGGCCTGCGGTATGGGGCTGGAATCATATAAGCAGGTTTTTGCCAGCCACAAGATGCTGGCACATGGCAATCGCGACGCCAGCTTGCGTCCAGGCGGACCTCAGGGCGCCAGGAAGCCGCCGGCCTGCAACGGGTGCGGGTCGACAAGGCCAAGAAACTGCTGCTGGCAAGCGACATGTCGGTCAAGGCGATCGCCTACGAAGTCGGCTACGAAAACGTCAGCTACTTCGCGCGGCTGTTCAAGACCCAACTAGGCCAGACCCCGGCCCGGTGGCGCCAGGGCGTCGCGGAACGAGAGCGGCAGCCCAGGCCCTGGCCAGGCGACCACTAGCCCTTCAGCACTGCGAACGGCTGGTACGGGCTACGGTGCGTCCCGGCGCGACGGCCACCAGCCACCCCAGCAGCACCAGCCCGGCTGATGCCAGTCCCGCCCCGGCCAGGCCCATGTGGGCAATGCCCAGCGAACCCAGGGTAACGCCCCCCAGCCACGCTACCAGGGCGATTCCCAGGTTGAAACCGGCGATATTGAGCCCGGCCGCCACTGCATGGGCATGGGGTGCATGCCGCTCGGCGATGCCGATCAACCGAGCCTGCAAGGCCGGCACCGCGGCGTAGGTGAACAGCCCCAGCAAGGCCACGCAGAGCGCCATGCCCAGGGCCGAATGCGCCAGCCCCCAGAATCCCAGCCCGCACCCGGCGATGCCGGCGAGCACCATGAAGCTGGCCCGGTCGACACCCAGGCGATCGGCCAGCCGTCCTCCCAACAGGTTGCCGACTGCGGCGAGCACGCCATAACCGAGCATGAACAGGCCAACCGTGGCGATGCTGACCTGGGTCACCCCGGTCAACAGCGGCGCGATGTAGGTATAGGCGCTGAACGAGCCGGCATACCCCAGCACGGTGACCAGGGCCGCCACCAGCAAGGCTGGATGCAGCAATGCCCGAAGTGCCTGGACCACGGATTCGCCAGCGGCCTCCCCTGGGGTCCTGGCCGGCTCGACCATGCCCAGCAGCCCGAGGAAACCCAATGCACCGAACCCGGCAATCGCCCCCAGCACCGGCCGCCAGGACCACAGGCCGCCGAGGTAGGTACTGATGGGCACGCCAATGGCCATGGCCAGGGTGAACCCCGAGAACACCACCGCCACCGCACGCCCGGCCCGCTTCGGTCCGGCCAGGCGCGCGGCGGTGCTGGAAGCCACGGCCAGGAACAGGCCGTGGCCCATGCCCGCGACGAACCGCGCCGCCAACAGCGCCCACAGGCTGCTGGCGAGGGCGGCGCCCAGGCTCCCGGCGCAGAACACCAGCACGGTGCCGAGCATCACCCGCTTGCGCGGCCAGCTTGCGGTCAGGGCCGTGAGGATCGGTGCGGCGCAGGTCGCGCCCAGGGCATACAGGGTGACCGTGCCACCGGCCTGCTCGAGCTTGAGGCCCAGGTCTTGGGCGATGACGTCGGTGAGGCCGATGGGCACGAATTCGGCAAGCCCCAGGGCAAAGGCGCTGAGGCTGAAGATATAGACGATGAAGGGCATGGACACGCGCTCCGAAGAGTTGGAAAACCGGCCTGGGGCCAGGGGTGCGCGCAATCGTAGAAAGGCCCTGTCATTTCGAAAAATCAACCTTTTGGCAGTCAGGTCAAAATATTTTTATACCTCAAGCAGACTGGTCACTATGCTGGCCAGCCCTTGGCCGGCCAGCCAACGCGCCGCCGGACGCTTGTCCACCAATCAACCGGGAACACTTCGCGAGGGCGCCCACCCGGGCGCGATACCGCTTCATGAGCCATCTGGACCACCTGCGTACCTTCATCGAGGCCTATCGCCTGCAATCCTTCTCCCGTGCCGCCCAGGCGCTGGGCATGACCCAGCCTGGCGCATCGCTGCACATCCAGGCGCTGGAAGCCTTCGTCGGCAAGCCACTCTTCGTGCGGCGCTCGCGGGGCGTGACCGCGACCGAGGCCGCCGACGAGCTGGCCCGCGCCATCGGGCCAATGCTCGACGGGCTGGAAATGCGCATGGCCTCCTACCGCCAGAGCGATGAACTGAGCGGTACCGTGCACATCGCCGGGCCTTCGGACTTCATCCACGGCAAGCTGGCCTCGGGGCTCGCGCCCCTGCTGGAGCAGGGTTTGCAAATCCGCCTGCACACCGGCAACCGCGAGCGCATCTACAGCCTGCTGGACAGCTCGACCGCGGACCTGGCGATCACCGCCTCGCTGCCGGACGAACATGCCCACGGTTTCGCCCGGCTGCTGACCGAACGATTCCTCCTGGTGCTGGCCCCGGAGCTGGCCCGGAAACTGGGCAAGCGACCATCGGCCGAGGCACTGGCCGCAGTGCCGCTGATTGCCTTCGACGAAGACCTGCCGCTGATCCGCCCGGTATGGACCGCGCTGTTCCAGTTCGCCCCGACCTTGCAGGCCGCACTGACCATCGCCGACCTGCGCATCATCCAGGACCTGGTGGTCCAGGGCCAAGGCTGGAGCGTGCTGCCCGACTACCAATGCCGCGAGGCCCTGGAAGCCGGTCGCCTGGTATCGCTGACGTCCCTGGCGCAGGCTCCCACCAACGAGCTGTACCTGGTCTGGAACAAGACTGCGATGCGCAGTCCGCGCCTGATCCACGTACGCGACTTCCTCCTCGGGATGTTTGCCAACAGCGTGCACTAACCCCCTGCCCGGCCCCGGGAGCCGATGCTAGACTGCGCGGCTTTTTTCCCTGGGGCCAGGTTATGCAACGCATCGTGATACTGGGCAACGCCGGGAGCGGCAAATCCACCCTGGCCCGGGAGCTGGGGCGCCATCTCGCAGTGCCGGTGGTGCACCTGGACCGGCTGTTCTGGGAGCCCGGCTGGGTCGAGGCCGATACCGAGGTGTTCCGCAGCCGGGTCCGCGAGGCCGTCGCCACGGATGCCTGGATCTGCGAAGGCAATTACTCGCGGCGCACCTTCGACCTGCGCCTGCCCCGCGCCGAGCTGGTGATCTGGCTCGACACCCCGCGCACCACCTGCCTGCGCCGGGTATTCATGCGCAGCCTGCGCAACCGCCCACGCGCCGACCTGCCGGCAGGTTGCCACGAGCAACTGAACCTGGAGTTCCTCAAGTTCCTGGGTTTCGTGTGGCACTTCGACCAGCACAATCGCCCGGGCATCGAACAGGTCCGCCAGGCCGTGGCGCCCCAGGTGCCGGTGGTTCATCTGCGAGGCATGCGGGACATCGACAACTGGCTCGAGACGCTGCCACCCCGCCTGCCGGACTGAGCGCGACAGCCTGGACCGGTCGGCGGCCATGGCGCAAAAGCGCAAGACTTCCGGGTGAAAAACCGGATAATGGCGGCCTTTTCGTCTTGCTCGTTATTCTGGTAGCCCCCATGGAAATCAAGGTCAACTTTCTCGACAACCTCCGACTTGAAGCCAAGTTCGATGACTTCACGGTGGTGGCCGACCAGCCGATCCGCTACAAGGGCGACGGTTCGGCACCGGGTCCGTTCGACTATTTCCTGGCTTCCTCGGCGCTGTGCGCCGCCTACTTCGTGAAGCTGTACTGCCAGACCCGCGACATCCCCACCGACAACATCCGCCTGTCGCAGAACAACATCGTCGATCCGGAAAACCGCTACAACCAGATCTTCAAGATCCAGGTCGAGCTGCCCGCGGACATCTCCGAGAAGGATCGCCAGGGCATCCTGCGCTCCATCGATCGCTGCACGGTGAAGAAGGTGGTGCAGACCGGCCCCGAGTTCGTGATCGAGGAAGTGGAGAACCTGGACGCCGATGCCCAGGCCCTGCTGATGCCGAGCCTGGACGCCGGCACCAGCACCCGCATCCCCGGCAAGGACCTGCCGCTGGAGCAGACCATCGCCAACATGTCGGCGATCCTCGCGGACCTGGGGATGAAGATCGAGATTGCTTCCTGGCGCAACATCGTGCCCAACGTCTGGTCGCTGCATATCCGCGACGCGCAGTCGCCGATGTGCTTCACCAACGGCAAGGGCTCGACCAAGGAAAGCGCCCTGGCCTCGGCCCTGGGCGAATTCATCGAGCGCCTGAACTGCAACTTCTTCTACAACGACCAGTTCTGGGGCCAGGAGATCGCCAACGCCGAGTTCGTCCATTACCCCGACGAGCGCTGGTTCCAGCCAGGGCGCAAGGATGCCCTGCCCAAGGAAATCCTCGACGAGTACTGCCTCGGGATCTACAACCCCGACGGCGAGCTGCGCGGCTCGCACCTGTACGACACCAACTCCGGCAACATCGAGCGCGGCATCTGCTCGCTGCCCTTCGTGCGCCAGTCGGATGGCGAAGTGGTGTACTTCCCCTCCAACCTGATCGAGAACCTGTACCTCTCCAACGGCATGAGCGCCGGCAACACCCTGGCCGAGGCCCAGGTGCAGTGCCTGTCGGAAATCTTCGAACGGGCGGTCAAGCGCGAGATCCTCGAAGGCGAGCTCGCCCTGCCGGACGTGCCCCAGGAAGTGCTGGCCAAGTACCCGGGCATCCTGGCGGGTATCCAGGGCCTGGAGGAGCAAGGCTTCCCGGTGCTGGTCAAGGACGCTTCCCTGGGCGGTGAATTCCCGGTGATGTGCGTGACCCTGATGAACCCGCGCACCGGTGGCGTGTTCGCCTCCTTCGGCGCGCACCCGAGCTTCGAAGTGGCGCTGGAACGCAGCCTCACCGAACTGCTCCAGGGCCGCAGCTTCGAGGGCCTGAACGACCTGCCGCAGCCGACCTTCGAGAGCCAGGCGCTGATGGAGCCGAACAACTTCGTCGAGCACTTCATCGATTCCAGCGGCGTGGTCTCATGGCGCTTCTTCAGCGCCAAGGCCGACTTCGAGTTCGTCGAGTGGGACTTCTCCAGCCAGGGCGCCGACTCCAACGCCGAGGAAGCCGCGACCCTGTTCGGCATCCTCGAAGGCCTGGGCAAGGAAAGCTACATGGCGGTGTACGAGCACCTGGGTGCCACCGCCTGCCGGATCCTGGTGCCGGACTACTCGGAAATCTACCCGGTGGACGACCTGATCTGGGACAACACCAACAAGGCGCTGTTCTTCCGCGAAGACATCCTCAACCTGCACAGCCTGGACGAAGAAGCCCTGCGCGACCTGGTGGAGCGCCTGGAGCAAAGCGAGCTGGACGACTACACCGACATCACCACCTTGATCGGCATCGAGTTCGACGACAACACCGCCTGGGGCCAGTTGACCATCCTCGAGCTGAAGCTGCTGATCCACGTGGCCCTGGGCCAGTTCGACCCGGCCAAGGAACTGGTGGAGATGTTCCTGCAGTACAACGACAACACCGTCGAGCGCGGCCTGTTCTACCAGGCCATGAACGCGGTGCTGGAAGTGGAACTGGACGACGAGCTGGAGCTGGCGGACTACGAAGCCAACTTGCGCCGCATGTTCGGCAACGAGCGGATGGACGCGGTGATCGGCTCGGTACAGGGCAGCGTGCGCTTCCATGGCCTGACGCCTACCAGCATGCAACTGGAGGGCCTGGACCGGCACCTGCGGTTGATCGACAGCTACAAGAAGCTGCACGCGGCACGGGCCAGAATGGCTGGCCTGGCCAGCTGAGGGCTTCGGCAGGAAAGCACCTTCGCAGGCTGTGGGAAAACTACTGCGTTTGGCAATACTGCGTTAAAAACAGGCTCAGAGCGCTCATTTACAGCCAGTAAACTCCGCTTCCTCGCCCGTTTTTGCCTTGTCTTGCCTTCACTCGCGACGTTTTCACACCGCCTGTTCGGGTGCTTTTTTGTTTCAGCCCCCGGATTGCGAATCTGCCCCATGTTCGCCACGGCTGAGCAACAATCTGATCAGGCAGCCACTGCCATCCGATAACAGCAACGGAAAATGCCGCCCCCCTGTTTCCCGTCTTCACGAGCTGTACCATGGGCTCCTGACATTCACGACCTGCCAAACCCAAGCCGACGGCTAGCGCCCCGAGAGACCGCCACCATGCAAGCAGACTTTCGCCCCAAGCAGATCTACGAGCAGGTTGCCGACCAGATCCGCGCCGGCATCCTGAGCGGCCAGTATGCCCACGGCTCGCGCCTGCCCTCCGAGCGTGACCTGGCACAGCGGCTGAAGGTGAGCCGGCCCGCCGTACGCGAAGCGATCGGTGCCTTGCAGAACGAAGGCATGGTGACCACCCGCCATGGCTCAGGCACCTACGTCGCCGATTGCCCGCTGCAGGTGAACGAAGCGGCACCGGACTATGCCGGGCTGCCGCCGGTGGACGCTGACTTCAGCCCCATCAGCACCCTCGAAGTACGCTTGCTGATCGAACCGGCGATAGCCCGCCTGGCCGCCCGCCGTGCCCAGCGCGACCCATTGGCCGAGCGCTACCTGGAACAGATGATCGATGTGAAGGACATCGGCGACCCGCTGCAACAAGCGCGCTGGAGCGAAGCCGACCGGCTGTTCCACCGCCAGCTCGCGATGATGACCGGCGATATCCTGATTGCCCGGATCGCCGAGGAAATCAACAAGACCATGGAGCAACCGTTGTGGAACCGCCTGCGGGACGACGGGATCTACGACCCCGAACGCATCCAGCTGTATGCGGCGGAACACCGCCTGATCTACGAGGCGATCATCAGCGGCGACGAAGATGCCGCCGCTTTCTACGTCGAAGGCCACCTCAAGCGGGTGCGCCGCGATATCAGCTCGCGGGAATGAACGAGGGGCCGGCATGGACGTGCCATGCCGGCCCCTCGCGCGCTGCGTTCAACGAATCGGCTGGACCTTGAAGGAGCGCTGCATCCGGTAGAGGGTCTGGGCTCCCAGCCACTTGTCGAAGATGGCCTGCATCGTCCCTTCGGCCTCCAGCTCGCGCAACGCCGAGTTCACCGCGACGAGCATGCCCGGCTCGTCTCGACGTATGCCCAGGCCCCAGACTTCCCGGCCGATGGCCGGTTGCAGGATGCTGTACTGCCCGGCCTTGTCACCCAGGCGGTTGAGCAACTTGTGCAGGACCTCCTGCGAAGTGCTGAAACCCGTGACCTTGCCCTGGAGCAATGCGGTGAAGGCGCTGGACACATCCTCGAAGCCGACCGCCGTCGCGCCCGGCAAGGCCTGCCTGATATAGGCCTCGCTGATGCTGCCCTTGACGTAGCTGATGCGCTTGCCATCCAGCTCGCCGAGGGCGGTGATGCCCCGACCGGCCCTGACCGCCAGCACGTTCTCGCTCACATAGTAGGCATCGGAAAATGCCACCTGCTCGGCGCGTAGCGGCGTATGGGCCAGCCCCGCGCCGAGCACATCCATGTGGCCCTGTTGCAACTCGGCGATACGGGCCTCGATGGATACCGGCTTGATCTCGACCTTCGCTCCCAGCTTGCCGGCCACCGCCTGGCAAACGTCCACGTCATAACCGACCACCGAGCGCGTCTTCACGTCCGTGTAGCCGAATGGCTCGAAGATATCCAGTACGCCGCAGACCAGCACTGCGCGAGCCTTGACCTCGTCCAGTTGCGCGGCCTGGACGCCAGCCGCCCCCAGCAACAGGCAAGTGGCAATGGCAGAACCCCACGATGAAAAACTGCGTTTCATATCTGTGTCCCCAGGAAGAATAGGCATGGCAATGATGTGCGCGCAGCAGCTAACGCCGCGCTAGCGGACCAGGAAACCGTGTCGCTGCGGGTCACGCTCATCGATGATCCAGTTGCAGAACCCACAGATGTAGGCCGTGCCCGAGACTTCCGGGATAACCGCCTTGAATTCCCCCACCCGGGTTTCTTCGATGACCCTGGCACTGAACACCGACCCTATTACCGACTCGTTGACCAGCACCTGGTCCCGGTCGATCTGCCCCCGCAGGTAAAGCTGGGCGATCCGGCCGCTGGTGCCCGAACCTGTGGGTGAGCGGTCCACCTCGCGGTCGGCGAAGATGCAGCAGTTGGCCTGGGTCGATCCGGGCAGGCGCGGCTCACCGTCGATGATGATGCCGTAGATGTGGTTGATCTCGGGAATCTCGGGATGCACCACCGGGAACGCGGCATTGGCCGCGCGCTTCACCTCGGCCCCGAACTTCTTCAACTCCTCCACCGCCGACTCGCGGATCGGCAGGCCATGGGGCGCACCGCTGGTATAGAAATAGAAGGCCCCACCGTAGGCGATATCGCCGGTGACCGGACCGTAGCTCGGGGTCTGGACCGTCACGTCGCGACGGTAGATGAACGACGGCACATTGATGAAGCGCACGCTACCGGCATGCTGGCCATCCCACTCGACGAAGGCTTCGATGAAACCGCAGGGAGCATCGATGCCGACCCGGGTGCGTGGCGACGTCCGCTCGACCCAGCCCAGCTCCACGGCGGCGGTAGCCAGGGCGATGGTGCCGTGGCCGCAGTGGTCGCTGTAGCCTTCGTTGTGCAGGAAGATGATGCCGAAGTCCGCCGTGGGCGAGACCGGCTCGGTGAGGTAGCCGCCATACATGTCGGCATGGCCGCGCGGCTCGAACATCAGGGCCTGGCGGATATCGTCCGCATGCTCCCGTAGCCAGGCACGACGCTCGATGATGGTCTTGCCGGGCAACCGGGGCAGGCCGCAGGTCACGATTCGAAACGGCTCGCCGCCGGCATGGACTTCCACGGTGTTGATGCTGCGGGTGATACGCATGGTCGATTCCCCTTGGACAATGGATTCAGGCGCGCTCGGCCATGAGGTTGGCGAGGGCTACACGGGCAGCCGCCAGGTCCCAGGCGGCGGTACCGACACTCTTGACCACCACCGGACGCCCAGGCTCGACGGCGCCATCCAGCGCACTGGCCAGGGACCTGACCTGGGACCAGTCCACCGCCGCACGCAGCAGGTCCCCGGCCTCGTGGCGAGCACCGGCCGGGTCGTCGGCATAGATCAGGCTGCCGTCGAGCAGAGTCTTGCCCAGCTCGGCCATTTCCGGCTTGAAGGCGCCGACCCCGACGACCAGGCACCCGGCCCGGGCCGGTTGGTTGTAAACCGGCTCGAGGCTGGTGGTCAGGGTGATGACTGCATCGACCTCCGGCATGTCGCCATCCAACGGCTGCAACTGGCCATGCCACTGGCGATTGGCTTCGCAGAACTGCTTGGCGGACGCGAGGTCCAGGCCTCGTACCCAGATCCTGGCCTGGGGATACAGCGCGTTGATGGCCTGGACATGAAACCGCGACTGGGCACCGGTGCCGAAGATCAGGATCCGCTGCACAGGCTGGGGCAGGAAGGTGCGCAGGGCCAGCAGGGTGACGGCGGCGGTGCGGCGCCCGGTCACTTCCGGGCCGTCCAGCAGGCACAGCAGCCTGCCGGTGGCGGCATCGCATACCGTGACATTGCCATGCAAGGTGGGCAGGTGGCGCCGGGCATTGGCCTGCTGCACGTTCACCAGCTTGTGGATCGCGATGTCCGGCGCGCTGGCCGGCATGCTGAGCAGCACCCCGCCCTCGCCCAGGGGCACCACCATGCGCTCGGGGCTCAAGATCGAACCGGCCGCCAGTTCCCGTACCGCCCGCCCGAGGGCCTCGACCAACTGCTCGAAGCCCAGCAAGGCGGCGGTCCTGGCCGGGTCGCAGACGATGATTCCCGGAGGGTTCGCCAGCATGACGGCAATGGATGGATCGTTCATTCTGTTGCTCCTCTGTGGATGACTCAGCGGCGACCTATGTCGCAAAGGAACTGCTGCGCCCGTGGATGCCTGGGCGTGTTGAAGAACTCGCCGGGAGGCGCCACCTCCAGCAGGCGGCCCTGGTCCATGAACCACACCACGTCGCTCACTTCCCGGGCGAAGTGCATCTCGTGGGTCACGCAGACCATGGTCATGCCCTCGGCCGCCAGGGCCTTCATCACCGCCAGTACCTCGCCGACCATTTCCGGGTCCAGGGCGCTGGTGGGCTCATCGAATAGCATCACCGGTGGCTGCATGGCCAATGCCCGGGCGATGGCCACGCGCTGTTGCTGGCCACCCGACAGCTGGTTCGGATAGGCCTCGGCCTTGTGCCCCAGGCCGACCTTGTCCAGCAGGCCCAGGGCCAGTTCGCGGGTCGGCGCCGCTGCCGCCTTGCGTACCCACAGTGGCCCGCAGGTGACGTTCTCCAGGACGGACAGGTGGGGAAACAGGTTGAACTGCTGGAACACGAAGCCGATGTGGCTGCGCATGGCATTCACATCCACCTGCCGGCCCTGGACGTCCTGGCCATTGACATGGATGGTCCCCGAGCCGATGGCCTCCAGGCGGTTCATGGTGCGGATCAAGGTGGACTTGCCCGAACCGGACGGCCCGCACAGCACCACCACCTGGCCCTTCTTCACCTGGGCGCTGATGTCCGTGAGCACCTGGTGCTCGCCGTACCACTTGTTCACCTTGTCCAGGGCGATGATGACGCTGGAAGCTGCCTGGGCAGCATTGTGGTTGTGCATGATCAATACCCCTGGGCCGGAGCCGGGCGTGGAGGGTGGGAAGTGGCGGGCATCCGCCCGTTGTTGCGGGCAAGGCGCGCCTCCAGCAGGCGGGCGGCCTGGGTCAGGGCGAAACAGATGGCGAAATAGGCCAACGACAGCACCAGGAACACGCTGAAGGGCTCGGTGAGCACCGTGCTGTTGACCTGGTTGGCGGCGTAGGTCAGCTCGTTGACGCCGATCACGTAGCCCAGCGAGGTGTCCTTGATGGTGGTGACGAACTGGCCAACCATGCTCGGCAGCATGTTCCCCAGGGCCTGGGGCAGGATCACCCTGCGGGTCCGGGTCCAGTAGCCCATGCCCAGTGCCGCGGCGGCCTCGCCCTGCCCCTTGGGTAGCGATTCGATGCCCGCCCTGACGATTTCCGCCAGGTACACCGCCTGGAACACCACCAGCGTCACCGCCATGGTGGTGAAGCCGGCAACCGGTCGCCCGAGGATGATCGGCACCACGAAATAGGCCCCGAAGATCAGCATCACCAACGGAATGCTGCGCAGCAGGTAGCCGACGCCCATGGCCGGATAGCGCAGTACCTTCGCGGGGCTGAGCTGGGCCAGGGCCAGCAGTACGCTCAACGGGAACGCCAGGCCGATGCCGATGATCGACAGCAGCAGCGTGGCGACGATGCCGCCCAGCGGGCCATTGGGGTAGGACCCCAGCAGGAACAGCAACCAGTACTCCTGGATGATCTCCAGCATGCTCAGCGCCCCCTGATCCGCAGGTGCCGGCCCAGCCAGCCACCGGCCAGCAACAGGCTCAGCGCCACCGCCACATAAAGGACGGTACTGAGCCCATAGGTGGCGAAGATGCGGAAGGTGCCGCTGGCCACCTCCTTGGTGACGTAGGTCAGCTCCATCACCCCGATGACCATGGCCAGGCTGGTGGTCTTCATCAGCATCACGGTGTTGCTCAGCAAAGGGGCGATCGCCACTCGCAGCGCCTGGGGCAGGATCACCCGACGCAGGGCGCCGGCCCGACCCAGGCCCAGGGCCTGCGCCGCTTCCTGCTGCCCCGCAGCGATGCTGCGCAGGCCGCTGCGGATGTCCTCGGCGAAGTAGGCGCCGTAGTACAGCCCGATGGCGATCAGCGCGAATACCAGCTCGCCGTGATGCTCGTTCAACCACTCCTGGAGCGCCTCGGGCAGCAGGCTGCTCACGCCGAAGTACCACAGGAACAGATGCACCAGGGGCGGGACGTTGCGCTGGTACTCGATGAACGCCATGACCCAGAGGCCGACGAAGCGCCCCCCGGCCAGGCGCAGCAACGTCACCAGCAGGCCGACGGCAAAGGCCAGCAGCCAGCTGCCCAGCGCCAGCATCAGGGTCACCAGCAGTCCCCTGGCCAGGACCTGCCCATATTCGTTCAGGAAGTCCATGCCAGGCTCCCGTTGCGTCCGCCGCCCGAGCCTGCTTTGGTGGGCCCGGCATCCGGCCAGCCATGCGAGCATGGCAGCCCCGCCCAACCCAGGCCGTGCCCTCGCGGATCGTCCCGTGGCGGCAGGTAGCGCCGCCGGAACACCGCCAGGGCCTTGAGGTATCGTTTTTTGTTGTTCTTGTTCATCGCTGCTCTCCTGCTTGCCCTGGCAACCCGATTGGTGGTTCCAGCGAATCCCTGGCGCTGGACCGGCAGATTCCCGGGTGGGTATGGGTCATGTCTGGACGACCCGACTGGTTAATAAACAACCATTAACTGGTCAATTTCCGATCCAGACTGTTGCATTCTCAAGCAAAGCCTCGGGAAAAAAGATCAGAAACTTCCTAAATCCCGTTAAGATTTGGTCAGTCAAATACCGTAGAAGCGGCATATGTTCCTGACTTCGTGATGAAAGCCCGGAACACAACTGGTCATAAAAATGACCAGGCAATCAGCTATGGCGGTGCCCGCTCCCGCCCATAGCCAGTGGGCCTGATCGCCTGCATTTGAAATACGCGGCGGCGCCCGACAGAATCGCCCCCCGATCCGGCCCGAGATGTGGCGGGCCCACGCAAGCAAGAGGTTGCAGTTGAACGAACAGACATTGTCCATGCGCCTGGAGCGCGTCGCGGCCCAAGTGCCGGCTGGGGCGCGCCTGGCCGATATCGGCTCGGACCACGGCTACCTGCCGCTGGCGTTGCTGAGCCGTGGCGCCATCGAGAGGGCAGTGGCTGGCGAGGTGGCGCTGACGCCCTTCCACTTCGCCCAGCGCAACGCCCGCGCCAGCGGTTTCGGCCAGCGCATCAGCGTGCGCCTGGCCAATGGCCTGGCGGCAATCGAGCCGGGGGACGGGATCACCGCCATCAGCTTCTGCGGCATGGGCGGCGAGACCATCCGCGACATCCTCGAGGCCGGCAAGGAGCGGCTCGATGGCCGCGAGCGCCTGGTCATGCAGCCCAACGGTGGCGAGCAGCCGCTGCGTCAATGGCTGATGGACAACGGCTACGCCATCCTTTTCGAAGAGGTGCTGCGCGAGAACCGCTTCGACTACGAGATCATCGTCGCCGAGCGCGGCGCCAGCCCAAGCTACAGCGCCGAGCAGCTGTACTTCGGCCCGCTGCAGATGCAGGAGCGCAGCCCGGCATTCCTGGCCAAGTGGCAGCGCAAATTGCGCCAGAAGCACAAGATCCTGGCCCACTTCGCCCGGGCGCAGCAGGCGGTGCCCGAGGAGAAACTCCAGGACACCCAGCGCAAGGCCCGCTGGATCAGCGAGCTGCTGGCCTGAGTCCGCAGCGCCGCTTTCACTGGTAAAACCCGCTGTGTATCATCGCCCCAGGTCGATGCTACCTGCCGCTCGCATCCGCAAGGAATGGTGAAAGCATCGCTGTCCCCCTACCCTGTCGTCACTCTTGACAGTCGAGGCCCGGCAACGCGAGCCCCCCCTGCACCTCGGCGAACAGGAGCAACGATGATCACTCTCGAACACGCCAAGCAAATGGCCAAGCGCCTGCGCACCGCGCTCGCTTCCCACGACCAGTCGATCAGCCACGCCACCGCGCTGGAAAGCGTGGCCCGGCAACTGGGCTACAAGGACTGGAACACCGCCGCCGCAGCCCTGCCCCAGGAACAACGCCAGGGGATCAGCTTCGACAAGGCCATCCCGATCCTCCGGATGTTCGACGAAGCCAAGGCTCGCGAGTTCTACCTCGATTTCCTGGGGTTCACCGTGGAGTTCGAACACCGCTTCGAAGCCGACCTGCCGCTGTACCTGGGCATCAGCCGCAATGGCCTGCAACTGCATCTGTCCGAGCACCATGGCGATGCCAGCCCCGGGGCGACGATCTTCGTGCCGATGCACAACGTCGAACAGCTGCGCGATGAACTGCAAGCCAAGCGCTACGGCTACGGCCGCCCCGATATCGTCGAACAAGACTGGGGCAAGACCCTGGAAGTCTACGATCCCTTCGGCAATCGCATCCGCTTCTGCCAGGGCTGATCCTGCGCCAACCATCCAGAGCGCAAGCGAGCCGCTCCACGGGCAGGCCCAGTGCCTGCCCGTGGCCGCTCATGGGCTAGGGCTTCAGAAATCCACCGAGGCGGACAGCTCGAAGGTGCGTGGTGCACCCAGGCCCAGGCTGGTGGTCAGCGGCATTCCCCAGTAGGCCTTGTTGGTGAGGTTGCTGACGTTGCCCCGCAGGGTCACCGGGCGGTTGGCGACCTGGGTGGCGTAGCGGGCGCCCACGTCGAACAGGGTGTAGCCGGGAATCGACTGCTGGTTGTCGGCGCTGATGTACTGCTTGGACAGCGCCGTGGCGTTGGCGGTCAGCGTCAGGCCCTGCAGCACCGGGGTATCCCATTCCACGCCGAGCTTGCCTTGCAGTTCGGGATAGCCAGTGGCGTTCTTGCCGTCGTTGCGGCCGCCCTCGGTCTTGGTCAGCTTGGGGTCGACATGGGCGACGCCGCCCATCAACCGCACGTCATCCAGCGGCGCCCCGAAGAAGCCCCACTCCACCCCGCGGTTACGTTGTTCGCCCCCCATGGAGTAGATGTTGGTGGCCGGATCGGTGTAGCTGCCCGGACGGGTGATCTCGTACAACGCCAGGGTATGGGTGAAGGAGCCCAGGTCGAGCTTCAGGCCGACTTCCTTCTGCTTGGTCTTGTAGGGCGCGAAGATCGCGCCGGCGTTGGCTGCGGTCAGCGGCGCCGTGCCGCCCTTGCTCAGGCCCTCGATGTAGTTGGCATACAGCGACAGGTCGTCGGTGGCCTTGAACAGCACCGCGGCCGCCGGGGTGGTGGCGCTTTCGTCATAGCGCGAGGTGCGCTTGCCGGTGCTGACGCTGAAGGTATCGCTGAGCACCTCCTGGCGGCGCACGCCCAGGGTCAGCTGCAGGCGATCATCCAGCACCGACAAGGTATCGGCCACGCCGTAGCTGCGCAGGCGGCTCTCGCTGTGCATGATCAGCGGCCAGCTGGTGGGCGCCTTGGGACCCCAGGTCGGGTGGTAGATATTGGTGGTCCAGTCGGCACCGGGCACCGAGCGACGCCCCCAATCCTTCTTCTTGTCCGAGTACTGGGTAGCGTTCAACGACCACTGGTGCTTGATCTCGCCCGTCTGGAACTGGCCCTTGAGGCCGGTTTGCGCCGAGACCTTGCGCACCTGGAACTTCAACTGGCCCATGCTGCTGCGCAGGTCGCCGGCATCGTTGATCACCGTGGCGATCATGGCGCCGTTGTAGGCGTAGTCGCTCTTGCTGCTGCCCACCGCGGCATAGGCGGTCAGTTGTTCACTGAGGTCGAACTCGCCACGCAGGATCGCGCCCTTGTCCTTGCTTTCAACCGTCGCCCAGTCGGGGTTGAGCAGCGAACCGGCCTTGGGCGGCCTGGGCACCGCAACCCCGGCAGCCAGGCCCATCCCACGGTTCTGGCCGGTGATGCGCTGGTCGGCGTCGTACAGGTCAAGGGATAACCGCGCACGCTCGCCCCGCCAGTCCAGGGCCAATGACGCCAGGTCGGCTTTCTGCTTCTGGTGGTCGGTGGCCGCATCGCCTTCGCGGTGGACGCCGTTGAAACGCACGCCGAACTGCTGGTCCTGGCCAAAGCGCCGGCCCATGTCCAGGTGCCCCCCGAGCTGCGAGTCGGACATGTAGCTGCCGGTCATGCGTGTCAGCGGTTCGTTGCCGGCACGCTTGGGCACCAGGTTGACCGTGCCGCCCACCGAGCCGCCTGGCGGCATGCCATTGAGCAACGCCGAGGGGCCCTTGAGCACTTCGATGCGCTCGTACATTTCGGGGGACACGCGATAGAACGGCGCCATGCCGAACATCCCGTCGACGGTCACGTCGCTGATGTCCGAGGCGAAGCCGCGAATCGAGTAGTTCTCGCTGAAGGTGCCGGTCAAGCCGTTGCTGAACACCGCCGGATCGGTGGCGGCGATCACATCGGTGATGCTCTTGGCCTGGCGGTCCTCGATGTACTTCTCGGTGTAGCTGATGGTGCTGAACGGGGTCTCCATGAAGTCCTTGTTGCCCAGCAAGCCGAGCTTGCCGCCAGAGGCCACCTGCTCCCCCGCGTAGGCCGGTGGCAGGCTGGAGACGGCTTCGCCCTGGATCGTGGTGGCGGGCAACGCCAGTGCCCGGTCCTGGGTCGCTTCGGCCGGCTCGCGAACCTCTGCGCCCGCCGGCGCCGCCAGCGTGGCCAGGACCCCCAGGGCCAGCCCTGCCAGCCCGCGGTGGACGCCCACGGCCAGGGGTTTGGCGACCAAAGCCTGGGAAAGATGTGCATTGCGATGGAAAGAATGACGGTGAGTCACGCTACAGCTCCGTTGAAGTGAGAAGGCAGTGTTTTTTTGATTAGTTGGCTTGATTCGAATGCAAGAGCTAAGGCTGTTGATAATCATTTGCTACCGAACAAATACCGCGAACAGCCTTAGGCTCGAAGTCAGGGCTGATAACCCTTGATGACGTCGTCGATCATCAGCTTCACCGAGGTCGGGCTGGCGGCGGTGACATACCAGGCCTGGGCATCGGCGAAGACCACACGGCCGTTCTTCCAGGCGTTGGTCTGGCGCAGCAGCGGGTTGTCCAGGCTCTGGGCATCCAGGGCCGGGCGCCCTTGCATCACGGCAGTGCGGTCCACCACGTAGAGGATGTCGGGGTTGGCCTGCTGGATGAATTCGCTGGAGATCGGCTGGCCATGCAGGCCGGTCTCGCCCTCGGGGCTGGCCGGTTTCACGCCTAGAGCATCGAAGATGAAGCCATAGCGCGAATGCGCGCCGAAGGAGCTGAAGGCGCCGTTGTTATGCAGCACGATCAAGGCGCGCTCAGGGCGACCTGCCGTGACCTGCCGGGCCTGCTGCACCTTGGCCTCCAGTTGCGCGGCCTGCTCCCGGGCCTGTTGCTGCTTGCCGAAGATCTCGCCGAGGCTCGCCAGGTGCTCCTTGATGACCTCGATATGCCGGCCCTGGCTGTCGCGGTAATCCACATCGAAATGCACCGTGGGCGCGATTGCGCTCAGCTCCTGGTAGTGGCTGGCCTGCAGCGAAGTGATCAGGATCAGGTCCGGCTTCACGGCGTAGATCCGCTCCAGATTGGGCTGGACGATCGCCCCCAGGTCCTCGACCTGGGCCGCCTGCTTGTACCGGGCCAGGAAGTGCGGGATGAAATCCTTGGGCATGCCGGCCACGGGAATGCCCAGTTGGTCGAGGAAATCCACTTCGTTCATGTCCAGGGCCACCGTGCGCTGGGGCAGTCGCTCCACCAGCGTGGTGCCCAGCTGGTGCCGGACCGTGACCGGGGTGTAGGCCGGGGCCTGGTTGGCAGCAGCCGGAGCCTGGCCCGTTGCGGGCGAGGTGGCGGTTTTATCCTGGCAGCCCTGCCCGGCCAGGATCGCGGCCACCAACAGGGCCAACGTCCCATACCTGCTTGCGTGATGTCGGGTCATTTCAGTTCTCTTGCGGGGTTGAAGTAGTTGCACAGGTAGCCGTGGGCGTCATGGCTGATGCTGAAATCCAGCCCGTAGAGCTCTCGCAGCCGCTCTTCGGTCAGCACCTGGGCGACGCTGCCGGCGGCGTGCACGGCGCCCTGTTTCATCGCCACGATGTGGTCCGAGTAGTTGGCGGCGAAGTTGATGTCGTGCACCACCAGCACCACCGTGCGCCCCTGTTCGTCGCACAGCCGGCGCAGGGCGCGCATGATCTGCACCGCATGCTTGATGTCGAGGTTGTTCAGCGGCTCGTCCAGCAGCAGGTAGTCGGTCTGCTGGGCGATGGTCATGGCCAGGAACGCCATCTGCCGCTGGCCACCGCTGAGCTCATCGAGGAAGGCCCCGCGCAGCTCCTGCAGCGAGAGGAAGGCAATGGCCTCGTCGATCGCCTGCTGGTCGGCCCGGGTCAGGGCGCCACGGCTGTAGGGAAAGCGCCCGAAGGCCACCAGTTCCTCGACCGTCAGGCGCAGGTTGAAGTCCGGCGCCTGGCGCAGGGTGGCCACCGTGCGGGCGTAGTCGCCGATGGCCATGCCACGGGTATCGCGGCCCGCCACCAGGATGCTGCCGCGAGTCGGTTCCAGCAGTCGCGCGATCATCATCAGCAGGGTCGACTTGCCCGCGCCGTTGGGACCGATCAGCGAGGTCAGGCGGCGGGCCGGGAACTGCACGTTGACCTCGTGCAGCACAGTCTTGGCGCCGTAGCTCTTGTGAAGGTCGTGGACAGTGATCATGCAGCTCCTCGGGTACGCAGCATCAGGGCCAGGAAGTAAGCGCCACACAACAGGTTGACCAGCAGGCCCACGGTGGTCTTGTAGTTGAACAGGTGCTCGACCAGCAGCTGGGCGAGCAGGAACAGGCCCACGGCGATGGCGCAGCCCAGGGGCAGCGTGACCCGGTGGCGGAAGGTCCCGGCCAGGGCATAGGCGATGTTCGCCACGAATACCCCCATGAAGGCCACGGGCCCCAGCAGGCTGGTGGACACCGCCACCAGGCCGGCAATCAGCGCCAGTTGCAGGCGCACGCAGCGTTGGTAGTCGACCCCCAGGGAGATCGCCTGGTCGCGCCCCAGCGCCAGCACATCGAGGGTCGCCAGGGTCTTGCGCCCTACCAGGCACAGCCCCGCCACCAGCAACCCGGCGTACAGCAACTGCTGGGGCTGCACCCGGTTGAACGAGGCCTGGCTGAACCCCAGCAGCATGGAGAACTCCCCAGGGCTGGCCTGGTACTGGACGAACTGGGTGAAGGTACCGATGACCATGGTCAGTACCAGCCCCACCAACAGCAGGAAGAACAGGTCGCGCCGGCCATCGCCGAACAGCCAGCGGTGCAGCGCCCAGGAGTAGGCCAGCATCAGCAGCACCGACAACCCGAAGTTGCCATGGGCGCCCAGCACCAGCAGGCCGGACATGCCCAGCACCGCCACCAGTACCGCCTGCAACAGCAGGTAGACCGCCTCGTAGCCCATGATCGCCGGGGTCAGGATGCGGTTGCAGGTCAAGGTCTGGAAGGCGATCGACGACCAGGCGACGCACACCCCGCCGATCACCATCGCCCCCAGCCGGACCAGGCGCCTGGGGATCACCTGGGCAAAATCCAGCCCCGAGCCGAGCAACAGGAACAGCAGCGCCAGGACGCATACCGCGAGCCACACCCCATAGTGCGAAGGCTTCATCGGCGCCCCCTTGCCAGCAGGATCAGGAACAGCACGCCGCCGAGGCATCCGGCCGTCAGGCCGATGGGCACTTCGTAGGGATAGATGACCAGGCGCCCCACCAGGTCGCAGACCAGCAGCAGCGATGCGCCGCCCAGGGCCACCAGCGGCAGGGTTCGGCCCAGTTGGTCACCGTGGCGCAGGGCGACCAGCTGCGGGATCACCAGGCCGACGAAGGGAATCGAGCCCACTGTGATTACCGTGGCCGATACGGTCACGGCCACCAGCAGCAACCCCAGGGCCACCGTCGCCGGATAATTCAGGCCCAGGCTCGCAGCCATGCCCTCGCCCATGCCGAGCACGGTGAAACGCTGGGCATACAGATAGGCCAGGACCACGATCGGCAAGATCAGGTAGATGATTTCGTAGTGGCCCTGGACCACCCGGGAGAAGTCCCCGAGCAACCAGCCCTGCATGCTTTGCAGCACGTTATGGCGATAGGCGTAGGACTCGGCGAGGGCGCTCAGCACGCCGCCGTACATCAGGCCGATCACCGGCACCAATGCTGCGCTGCGCAACGGCACGCGGCGGATGATCAGGACGAACGCCAGGCTCGCGGCGAAGCACACCCCCAGGGCGAACAGCATGCGTCCCAGGGTGCCGGCGCCCGGCAGCAGCACCAGCGACAGCAGGATGCCCAGCTTGGCCGCATCCAGGCCGCCGGTGGTGGCCGGCTCGACGAATTTGTTGCGCACGATGTGCTGCAGGATCACCCCGCACACCGCCAGCCCCACACCGCTGAGCACCAGCGCCATCAACCGTGGCAGGCGGCTGGCGGTGAGGGTCAGCCAGGCATCGCCGGCCCCGGACAACAACTGCTCCAGGGAGAACTGCCGGACGCCCACCAGCAACGAGGCGCCGCAGAGGATGACGAAGGCCCCCAGCCAGCTGGCACGCATCAGCGGGACGCTCCGATCCGCCAGCCCTGGGCGGCGCCACGCTGGTCGAGCAAACGCGCGTAGTACCCCGGCCTGGCACGCAGCTCATCCGGCGTTCCCTGCTCCACCACCCGGCCCTGGTCCAGCACTACGATCTGGTCGGCCATGGCCACCGTCGACAGCTGGTGGGCGATGACCACCAGCGTGCACTGGCCGCGCAACCTGGCCAGGGCCTGGGCGATGACCGCCTGGTTTTCGGCATCCAGGGCCGCGGTGGCTTCGTCCACCAGGAGGATCGGCGCCTGCTTGAGCAGCGCCCGGGCAATGGCGATGCGCTGGCGCTCGCCTCCCGACAAGCGCGCCCCGCCCTCGCCCACCTGGGTGTCGATACCCTGGGCCAGGCGCTCGATGATCTCCACCACGCCGGCCTGGCGCGCGGCCTCCATGACCTGGGCGGCGCTGGCCTCGGGGTCGCCCAGGCGGATGTTGTCGGCAATGCTGCCCTGGAACAGGTAGGAATCCTGGAAGATCTGGCTGATGTGGCCGGCCAGTTGCGCCTCGGACATCTGCCGCACATCCACGCCACCGACCCGTACGCTGCCCTGGTCGACCTCGAAGAACCGCGCGATCAGCCTGGCCAGGGTGGTCTTGCCCGAACCCGACGCGCCGATCAACGCGGTCATGCTGCCCGGCGCCAGGCGCAGGCTGACGTCCCGCAGGACCTCGGGCTGCCCGGGGCCATAGGCGAAGCTCACGCCTTGCAGTTCGACCGAGGCATCGTCCGGCGCCTGGGGCGACTGGGCCTGGGCCAGAGGCGGCACGGCGAGGATCTGGCTGGCTTCTTCGAGCTGGCCCAGGGCCCCGCGCAGGGTCTCGCCATAACTGGCCAGCTCCAGCAGCGGATCGACGAAGCGGCTGACCACTACCAGGGTCACCGCCAGGGCGATGGCCGGGCCGGTTTCCAGGCCCAGGCCCAACAGGCGTTCGAGCCACAGGCCGGCACTCACCAGCAAGGCGGCGAAGATGCCCTGGACCACCCAGGTGTTGAGCACCGAGGATAATGACGACAGGTAGATCAAGCGCCCGGCGGACTGGCGCTGCTGGTCGATGGCCTGGCGCAGCAAGCGCGTGCCGCCCTGCTCGCCGTTGAACGCACGCAGCACCGACTGGGCCTGGGCGAACTCCACCATGCGCTGGCTGGTCTTGGCGAAATGCGCATGGAAAGCGCTATCGGCGCGGCGCCCCAGGCGGGTCGAGAACGACACCGCGAGCGCCAGCAGCGGCAAGGCCAGGAGGGCTAGCAATCCGGTCGGCCAGTGCAGCACGCCCAGGGCGACGACCATCGCCAAGGGAGTCATCGCGGCACTGATCAGGGGCGTGAACACATGGGCCGGCAACTGCGCGATGGCCATCATGCCCTGGGTGATGACGTGTCCCAGCCGGGCGTTGTGCTCGGGCGTGAACCAGCCCACCGGCAGCCGGGCGATATGCTCGCCCATGCGCAAGCGCACGCCTTGCAGGACGGCGACGCCTACCGCGACCCCGGCGCGTTCCACCTGGCGCCGCCAGAGCCAGCACAGCAGCACGCCGGCCAGCAACAACGCCAGCCAGGCACTGGCGCCTCGGGTATCACCGGCCAGCAAGTGGCCGAGCAAGGGCACCAGGACGGTGATGGTCAGGCCGCTGAGCAAGCCATAGCCCACCGCCATCCAGGCATAGCGACGCAATACCGGGACATCCTCGCCCAGCAGTTGGATGAAGGTCTTCAGCATGGTTGTGCTACCTGTTCCTTGCGGTTGTCGCCATAGCCACCGAGCCTCCAGAGCCGTGCGTACAGCCCTCCTTGCTCGAGCAACTGGGAGTGCCGGCCCTGTTCACGGACCCGGCCGTTGTCGAGCACCACGATGCGCTCGGCGTGCATCACGGTATCCAGTCGATGGGCGATCACCAGCAGGGTACGGCCCTGGGAGAAACGCGCCAGTGCTTCCTGGATCGCCACCTGGCTTTGGGCATCCGCCGCGGCCGTGGCTTCGTCGAGCACCAGCAGCGGTGGGTCGAGCAGTACGGCGCGGGCGATGCTCAGGCGTTGCTGCTCGCCCCCGGAAAAGTGCGCGTCCTCGCCCACCACCGAGTCGTAGCCCCGAGGCAAGCGCAGGATCTGTTCGTGGATATTGGCCAGGCGCGCGGCGGCTTCGATCTCCTGGCGGCTGGCCAAGGGTTTGCCCAGGGCGATGTTCTCGCCGACGCTGGCGTGGATTAGGCGCACGTCCTGCAACACGAAGCCGATATGGCGGTAGAGGCTGGCGCTGTCGAGTTGGCGCAGGTCGACACCCCCCAGGGTGATGCGTCCGGCGCTGGGGTCGAAGAACCGCAGCAGCAGGCGCGCCAGGGTCGACTTGCCGGCCCCGGAAGGCCCGACGATGGCGGTGGTGGTGCCAGGTTCGAGCACCAGGTCGATATCCGCCAGCACCGGATGCTCGGGGTCGTAGCCATAGCTCACCCGCTCCAGGCGCAGTTCATTGCCCTGGGGCTGTTGCCCGGTACCGGGGGCCGGCTGTTCCAGCACCGGGGTCTGCAGCAAGGCCTGCACCCGCTGGGCCGCGCCGGTGGCACTGCCCAGGTCGTGGAGGATGTAGTGCAACAACAATACCGGCGCGCACAGTCCCGGGGTCACCAGGGCGAAGGGCAGCACGTCCAGTGGCGTGGCCCAGCCCTGGCTCACGAACAAGGCGCCGCAAGCCAGCACCATCCCCAGTACCGAGACCGGGGCGACCAGCGCGTTGGCGTTGGCCATGGCCGCCACCAGCGGCTGGGTGAAGGCGACGAAGGTGTGGGCGAAGGCGTCGATCGCCTCGCGGTAGCGCCCATGGGCCTGGCCGCTGCTGCCGAAGGCCTTGATCACCGGGATGCCGTTGACGAACTCGACCACCGCATTGTCGATGCGCCCAAGGCCAGTGACGATCTCCTGCATGTTGGCGCCGCTGGACTTCATGGCCCGGCCCAGGAACACGAAGAACCCGGGGAACGGCAGCAGCGAGAGCAGCGCCAGGCGCCAGTCCATGGCGAACAGGTAGATCACCCCGATCAGCAGCGCGCCAGCGGCACGGCCCAGGGTGGTGAAGAAGTGCGCCGTCAGGTTGTGCAACGTGCCGATGTCGTCCTGCATCGCCCGCTTGACCTCCCCCGAGGCGCGCTCGGTGAACCAGCCCAGCGGCACCAGGGCCAGGCGCTGGACGATCGCCAGGCGCAATTGATGGGTGATGCGGTTGTCGGCCAGGTGCGCCTGCAACTCGCCGGCGCAGAGCAGCGCCATGCCGCAGAACAGGCTCGCCACGCCCACCAGCAGCAGCCAGCCAATATCGCCGGCCACATGGGTGGCATCGCCCAGGGCCAGCCTGGCGATGCGTTCGATAACGGCCAAGGGAACCAGGGTCAGCATCGATCCACTGGCGGACAGGGCCGCCGCCGTAATCAGCCGACCGCGCACGGGAGTCAAGACCTGGCTGATCGGACCCTGGGCCTTGGAGTGGGCCGAGATCGCGTCATGGGTGCTCATAGATGAAGTTTTCCAGACATTCGAAGACCGGCCTGACCCACCCGCCCCTGGTAAACGGAGCCGGAAACCCTGGCCGGGAGTAGCTCATGGATAGATCTGAGAATCAGAATCATATTTAGTTGCATGACTATAAACTAATTTGCCAAATCCAGACAAGACAGCTAAAAGTCATGCCTCATCGAGCCAGGACCTCTCCATGGAACCGCCACAGAAAACCCCGGCGCGCGGGCGCCCGCGCACCATCACCCGGGAACGGATCGCCGATGCCGGCATCGGCATCGGCTTGTCGAACATCACTTTCGTCGGCGTCGCCGCCGCCCTGGGCGTCAGCCACATGGCGCTGTACAAGCACATCGCGGGACTCGATGCGCTCAAGAGCCTCATCGCCGAGGAGCTGTTCCAGCGCTGGCAGATCCCCCGGGTCAACGCCGAACAGCGCACCAGCCTCAAGGACTACCTGATCCTGTTCGCCACCTCGGCCCGGGAGTTCGTCAAGGCGCATCCGGGGCTGACGCCCTACATGATCCGCCGGCTGGCGGCGACCCAGCCGATGCTGGACAAGATCATCGAGCACCAGCTGCATATCGCCCAGGCCTACGACATCGCGCCGCAGCAGGCCCGCTGGTTGCTGGCCACGGTGGCGTTCCACTGCTTCGCCGTGGCCGATACGGTCTATGCAGTGTCAGGCCAAGAGCCGGAACTGGAGGCTGATCGCCTGGCGGAAGTGGCGGAGATGGAGGCCGAACTGATCCAGGGCATGCATGCACTGATCGTCGGCGCCCTGGCCCTGCTCGAGGAAGGCCTGATTCCAGGTTCCTGAGCCAACTACCCGGCCCCCCCAGCGGCCTACCGGAACAAGGACCGGAACATGCTGTTTCACGATTTCGTGCTAGGACACATCGAGGTGCAAGTACAGGGCCGCGCCCACGACCTGCACAACTTCTACCGGGCCGAGCATATCCGGTACGACGTCACGAGCCGCACCCTGGCCCTGCACTTTCGCCGGTGGCCAGAACCCTGGGTGCCCGCCGAGGAACCCGAGGCGATCGACCTGCTCTTCAGCGGCGTGAGCTACTTCTCGGCCGATGGCCGTGATTGCGCCTGGGGCCCGGAGGACGATCGTTGCCTGCACGCCATCGGCGTGGTACCGCAGGATGCCGCCACCGGTGAGTTCTACCTCAGCGACGACTTCCCCACCGATCACCACCTGGTGATCGAGTTCCAGTCGGGGCTGATCCTGCGCCTGCAGGCCGAAGAGGCGCGGTGCAGCTTGCGATCCTGACGATCCGGGTTGCACGACACTCCTGTACCCGCTACAAATCCAGCCATCGAACCTGCAAACACAAAGGAGCTGTGCATGTCCGAACAACTGAAATCACTGTTTCTCTCGAGCCAGGATTTTTTCAGGGCGAACCCGGGAAAGGCCACGGCGACTTTCTCGGTGACCAGCAGCGGCGATGGTGCGCTGCATCGCCAGGTGAAAATCCGCGAGTTCATCCTGGATATCGATGAACCGCAAAACCTGGGGGGAACGAACCAGGGGCCCAACCCCGTGGAGATGGCCCTCGCCTCCCTGGCGACCTGCCAGGAAATCAGTTATCACCTCCATGCGGCCGCCCTCGGGATACCGCTCAAGGAAGTCAGCGTCACCCTTGAAGGAACACTCGATCTGAGGGGGTTCTTCGCGGTCGATGATGAAACCCGCCCCGGCTTCACCGGCATACGCGGGACGGTCAAGTTCGATAGCACGGCCAGTAAAGAGGAGCTCATGGCCCTCAAGGAAAGCGTTGACCACTCTTGCCCGGTCATGGACCTGTTCCGGAACCGGACGCCCGTTGAAATCGCCTTCTAGCCTCCGCGCCGAGTGAGCTGCTCCGGCTCGTTCACCCTCCCAAGGAGAGCATCGGCCCACGCCGACGCGCTCCTTGCCCGCCCTTAGAACTTCGTCTGCATCCCCACCCGCAGCGTGCGCCCCGGCGCGGGCATGAAGCTTTGCGCCAACGGGTCGAGGTAGTAGCGATCGGTGAGGTTCTGCAACGAGACGTTGAAGCTGGTGTGATCCTGCAGCTTGTAGTGGAGGAACAGATCCACCAGGGCCACTTCCCGGTAGTTCAACTGCGTGGTGGTGGCGCCAGTCTGCCAGGGTTTGTCGGCGGTGACGGTAGGCCCCGAGGTATAGGTGATGCGGGTACCGAGAGTCAGGCTCTGGTCGAAGAAGCGCAAGCCGGTGGTCAGGTTGCCGGCGATCCGCGGCGGGTTCTGGGTGTTGGTGTAGGAGCCCATGAAACTGCCCGGGGTACAGTTCGGCGTATCGGCGGTTGGCTGGTAGCGGTTGCTGGTGGCCCGCAACGTAGCGGCGAATTGCGAGTCGCAGGTTTCGGTCTTCAGGTAGTAGGTGGACGACAGGTCGGCGAACACCCGGCCGGCATCATAGCGGGTCTGCAGCTCCAGGCCGCTGGTCTTGAAGCTGTCGGTGTTGCTGAAGCGCATCAGGCCCCACAGGCCCGGGCTCGGGTCGTAGTAGCGAGTGATGTAGTTCTTGATGGTGTTGTTGAAGTAGGCCACCTTGATCGCGGCCGAGTCACCGTCCACCAGCAAGTCTTTGTGCAGCGTGCTGGCGCCGATTTCCCAGTTGCTCGAGCGCTCCGGCTTGAGGTTCTTGCCCGGCATGGTCTGCAGCACTCCCTGGCTGGTCTCGAACAGCGAAGGCATGCGCATGCCCTGGGTGTACGAGGCATAGATGAAGGTATCGGGCGCCACTTCCAGGTTGACGCCAAAGGCCGGGGCGAAGGCGCCGCCACTGTTGCGATCCTTGCCGGAGTAGGCATAGCCGGTGACCACCTCCCCCACCTGGGCGCCATAGACGCTGGTACTGGTGGCACCATACTGGTTGTAGGGCGTGCCTTCGAATGGGAAGTTGGTATTGGTGAACACCGTACCGTTGTTCAACCGCGGATCGGTGGCATCGGTGTACTGGCCGGTCTGGTCGGGGAACCACATCAGGTAGCCGTAGTTGCCGGGCTTGGAAACCATCACGTACTTGTGCTCGAGCTCCTCGCGGCGGGCGCTGGCCTGGGGAATTTCATCCTTGGTGCGGTAGTAGGTGTAGCGTCCGCCGCCCCATAGGGTGAGGCTCTGCACGGGCTTGTATTCCAGCTTGCCGTTGAGGCTGAACTCCTGCCGCGAACCTTCGCGCAACATGCGGTTGGCGTTGATGTCGTGCTGGGTGGTCACCACCCCTTTCTGCGGCTTGAGGTCCTCGATCTGGAACGAACCGCCCAGGTCCAGCTTCAAGTCGCCGTAGTCGGTCTTGAACCGCGAGCTGTTGTTCAAGTCGCCCCCGATGCGCTGGTCGGCCTGGCGACTCCAGCTACGGTCCGAGCGATAGGCCTGGGATGCCGGCGCCGCCACCGAAGTCAGCTGGCTGGTCTGTGCGTCGGTCATCCACAGGCCGGCAGTCAGGTCCACCAAGGGGTTGTTGTCGGGCAGGTAGTTGTAGCGCGCGGTATAGGTGTCGATCTTGGTCTGGCCCAACGGATACTGGTAGATGCCGCCCGTGCCGAAACGGAAGATGTCCGAAGGCATGATTTCGCCAATGCGCCCGTCGTAGCGGCGATAGCCCAACTCGAAGGTGTGGCCGTCCGCCGGGCGCAGGGTGGTCTTGAGCAGGAACGACTCGGTCCGTGACGAGGAGTTGAGCACTTCCTCGTCGGCATTGTAGGTCTTGGCTACGCTGCTCTCTTCGTCGCCATAGCGGTTGTAGACGCGGTAGCGGTCCTGGCCCTTCTTGCCGGCGAAGTAGTTGCCCTGGTTGCGCTTGGCGTAGGCGGCCACCACATCGAACAGGTCATGGCGATAGGCGAACGCGGCGCTGCCGGCTTCAGCTTCCGAACCGAACAGGCCACCACGGCTCTGGTGCGGCTCGGAATACAGGTCCTGGGTCCTGGAGTGGCCATCGCGCGAGGCCGGCGCGACGCCGTTGTTCCACAGGTCGCCCTTCAAGCGCAGGCCGACATCCTTGCCCTCACGCAAGATATCGTCGACGCCGATGGTGCGCATTTTCACCGTGCCGCCGATGGCGCTGGAGGTCAGGCTCGGGCCCTTGTCGATGCTGACGTCGCTGATCAGGTCGGGATCGATGTAGCTGCGCTGCTGGGTGCCGGCATAACCACGATAGACGTCCAGTGCCTGCTGCGAACCGTCCACCGTCACCGCCACCCGACTCTGCCCCTGAATGCCGCGGATGTTCACATCCAAGCCACCGCCATTGCGGCTGTCACCTACCTGTACGCCGGGCTGGCCCTTGAGCATGTCGCCCACCGAAACCACGCCGAAGCGTTGCAGGTCTTCGCTGGAGATGTACACCGAGGAACGTGGCGCTCGGTAGACCTCGTCCTGATCAGGATTCTCGCCCCTGACCTTCTGCACTGGCAGGGCTACCGACTCCTGGCGCAAGCGCAAGGCATAACCGCCGTCGGGCTGGCGCTGGAAGCCCAGGCCGGTGTCCTGCAACAACTGGCTCAGGCCATTCTCGGCGGTGAATTCACCGTGCAAGCCCCGGCTGGTCTTGCCTGCGGTGAGCAAGGCATTGCCCGCCATGCTGATGCCCGCCTGCGCCCCGAAACGCGCCAGGACCTCATCCAGCGGGCCGGCATCGATCTGGTACTGGCGCTCGCCGACGGCAAACGCCAGCTCGCTGCCCAGTGGCTGCAAACTGAGAAATAGCAGGGCAAATGTGCGGGTGCGCAAGGCACGGGCGGGGGATGTCATGCAAGGCTCCTAGGGGTTGGCACCCACCTGTCCCGGTGGGTAATACCTGGAGGCCCCGCGAGCTCGGCAAAAACTGCGCACGAAGAAAAAAATATTTTCAGACCGGCACCACAGTCACCCAGTAGCGGGTCCGGCGCTCGATACGCACCGGCAGCGTCCGGGCGATCAGCGCCAGGGCCGCATCGGTGTCGTCCAGCTGGAAACTGCCGGTCACCCGCAGGGCCGCCACCGCCTCGCTGCAACGCAACACCCCCGGTCGATAGCGCGACAGCTCGGCCAGCACCTGATCCAGGCGCATGCGTTCGGCCGGCAGGATACCTCGCAACCAGGCCTGGGCCAGGGACGGATCGACCGGACTCGGCACCCCGACGCCACGGCTGTCGACCCGTACCCGCCAGCCGGCCTCCAGGCTGAGGAAGGCCGGACGCTGCCGAGGCTCGACCTGCAGCTGCCCGCGCAACACCGTGACCTGGGTCCCCAGGGAGTCATGGCGTACCAGCAGATGGGCACCATGGCCATGGAGCAACACATCGGGCGTCAGCAGTTGCAGGGCCGGAGCCTGCGCACGCGCATCCAGCGCCAGCTCGCCCTCGATCAGTTGCACGTTGCGTCGCTGCGAATCGAACTCGAGGTCGACCGCACTGGCGGTGTTCAGCCACAGCGCACTGCCATCGGCCAGGGTCCAGCGCCGCCGTTCGCCAATACCTGTGCGGTAGGTAGCCAGGGCCGAGCGCACCAGGGTCGAATCCGCCCCCTGCCAGGACACCCCGCCCAGCAACCCGAAAGCCAGCAGGCACTTGAGCAATTGCCGGCGCCGCCGAGGATCGGTTCCGGCGGCCTCCAGGGTCCGCCGGGCCGTCGCATCGGCCAACAGCCCCACGCCTGGTTGCAACAACAATGGCAGGCTGCTGACCCGCTGCCAGGCCTGTTCATGTTCGGCGCAGGACTGCCGCCAGCGCTCCAGGGCCTGTTGCTCGCCAACGCTCATCAGCCCGGACTGCGAGCGCACCAGCCAGTCGATGGCACGGTCGCGCACCTGCGGGTCGACGGCCATGCCGTTCATTCGAAACGGCTCGCGTAGCAGACACTGAAGGCCTTGCCCATGGCTCGCTGCACCTGGGCCACGCTCAGGCTCAGTTGCGCGGCGATCTGCGGGTAGGTCAGGCCGTCGAGCTGGGACAGGAAGAAAATCTGCCGCACCTGCATCGACAACCCCACCAGCAGCGAGTCCAGCTCCAGCAGGGTCTCGATCATCAAGTGCCGCTCTTGCGGCGACGGCTCCTCGGCCATCGGTCGCGCCGCCAGGGCCTCCAGGTAAGCGCGCTCGATCGCCTGGCGCCGCCAGCGGTTGATCAACAGGCCGTTGGCGATGGTGGCGAGAAATGCCATGGGCTGGCGCAACTCATGCACGTCTTCCTTGGAGCGCAGCACGCGAATGAAGGTGTCGTGGGCCAGGTCCTCGGCATCGGCGCTGTGCCCCAGGCGCCGGTGCAGCCAGCCACGCAGCCAGCCATGATGGTTCACATACAACTGGGCGACGGGCGAGGCAGTGCTGTTGTCGTGCATGGGAGATTCGCATTAATGATAATGCTTCTCATTTTATTATTTACCGACGAGGATTGTACAGGCCGCGAAGCCCACAATTGCAGCAAGGCGACAGGCCTGCCCCACAGCCCGGGCAACCGGGACCAGGCGGCAAGAGCAACCTGCCGGCCGATCTGGCCCGCGCGGCGAATCAGGAGCTTTGTCGATCGATGTCGCGACGCAGCACCACCGCCGTGGTGATGTCCTCGACCGATTCGTGAGTAGCGACGGCATCCCGGACGCGGTTCAGGTCATCGATGGTCCGCGCCTCGATCTCGATCACCAGGTCGAGCTGGCCACTGACCGAAGAGACGCGGCGTACCTGCGAGTGCTGCGCCAGGACGTCGAGCAAACCCATGGCCGGCGTGCGCTTGAGGCTCACCAGCAGGATGGCGCGAATCACATGGGCATCGATTTCGCCGATATCGGCCCGGTAACCCCTGATCACGCCACTGCGTTCCAGGTTGATGACCCGCTCGCTGGTGGCGCTTCTTGAAAGGCCGATTCGCGCGGCCAGGGCCTTCAAGGCAATCCGCGCCTCCTTGGACAGGATTTCGAGTATTTCGCGATCTTTTGCATCGAGGTCGCGCATTGCAACTCCTCAAGTCCGCTACCGATTTTGTGCCGGCCGATTCCGACAATATGCCGGCCAGGGCCGACCGCATACCTACTGCCCGCCCAGGCCGCGCATGCCAAGCTAACTGAAAAGAACAGCTTGGAAAACCGCCGCCATGACCGACCTTCGCCACCCCGCCCCGCAGTTCTCCAGCAGCGCCGCCGAACAGCTGGCCGAGCAGTTGTTCAATGTCACCGGCACGGCCACGCCCCTGGCTAGCGAACGTGACTGCAACTTCCGCTTGCAGACGGGCACCGACGCGGGATGGATCCTGAAAGTGGTCAACTCCAGCGAACCGCGCACCGAAAGCGAGCTGCAGACCGCCATCCTCGACCACCTCGCCAACAGCGATCCCGAACTTGCCATACCCCAGCTCAAGACCAGCCTTGCAGGCGGCTTCCTCGCCTCTGCGCTGGCCCCTTCCGGCGAGACCCATGCGGTCCGCCTGGTCAGCTGGCTGCACGGCACGCCCCTGGCCGAGGTCAAGCGCACGCCCGGGTTGATGCGTAGCCTGGGCCAGGCGTTCGGCAACCTGGATCGCGCACTGCAAGGCTTCATGCATCCGGGCGCGGTCCGCGATCTGGACTGGGACCTGCGCCACGCCGCACGCTCCAGGTCACGCCTGCACTTGGTCAAGGATCCTGGCAAAAGAGCCATCCTCGAGCGCTTCATCGATGCTTTCCAAAGCACGGTGCAGCCGAAGCTCGCACGCTTGCGCACCCAGGTCATCCACAACGACGGCAACGACTGGAACATCCTCGTCGACCCGCAGAACCACCAGCAGGTCGCGGGCATCATCGACTTTGGCGATGCGCTGCATACGGTGCTCATCGCCGAAGTCGCCATCGCCTGCGCCTACGCCATCCTCGACATGGAAGACCCGATCGGCGCGGCCGCGGCTCTCACTGCCGGCTTCCACGAGCGCTTCCCCCTGCAACCGCAAGAGCTGGATGTGCTGTTCAACCTGATCGCCATGCGCCTGGTCATCAGCGTCACCTTGTCGGCATCGCGGCAAGAGCAGGCCCAGGACAACCCCTACCTGGCGATCAGCGAAGCCCCGGCCTGGCGCCTGCTGGAAAGGCTGGATCGCATGCACCCGCGACTGGCGACGGCGATCCTGCGCAAGGCTTGTGGCCATGACGCCATGGAAGGCGCCGGCGAGGTGCGCCGCTGGGTCATGGACAACCGCAAGTCGTTCGCGGATATCGTGCGGCCAGCGGCAGCGACCCTGAACAAGGTCATAGTGCCGTTCGCGGACGCCTCCCACGAGATGACGATCGCCTCGGCCGCCCAACGTCCGGCGGAGGCGACCCAGTGGTGGAATGAGTTCTCTGCCCGGCACAAGGTCCCCCTCGGCATCGGCCCCTGGGGCGAAGAACGGACCATCTACACCGACGTGGCATTCGTCTCGCGATTCATCGAAGGGCAGCGCCGGATCATCCACCTCGGCGTGGACCTGATCATGCCCGCCGGCACCCCGCTATACACCCCGGTGGCCGGCGTGGTGCGCAGCGTCGAGGTCGAATCCGAACCCCTTGGCTATGGCGGCTTGATCATGCTCGAGCACGCGCCGCAGGGCTGCCCGCCCTTCCTGACCCTGTGGGGCCACCTGGCTCACGAAGCCCTGGAGCGCCTGAAGCCCGGCGATCATCTGGAAGCCGGCGCACTGCTGGGCTACATGGGCGCGGACACGGAAAACGGCGGCTGGCTGCCCCACCTGCACCTGCAGATGTCCACCGACACCCAGCTGCAAGCCAGCGAGTTCATCGGCGTTGGCGAGCGGGCCTATCTGGATGTGTGGGCCGACCTGTTCCCCGACGCCTCGGAGCTGGCCGGCATCCCCGCGGAAACCTACAGCCAGGAGGGAAGGAGCAAGGCCCAGATCGTGGCCAGGCGCAAGGAGCTGCTGCTGCCCAACCTGTCGATTTCCTATTCGGACCCGATCAAGTTCGTGCGTGGCGACGGAGTCTGGCTGATCGATAACTTCGGCCGGGCCTACCTGGACTGCTTCAACAACGTCTGCCACCTGGGCCACAGCCACCCGGACGTGGTGCAAGCGCTGGCGCGCCAGGCAGCGCGGCTGAACACCAATACCCGCTACCTGCACGACACTATCGTGGAGTATGCAGAGCGGCTCACCGCCACTTTGCCCGAAGGGCTGACGGTCGCCTCCTTCGGTTGCTCGGGCAGCGAGGCCAACAGCCTGATGCTGCGCATGGCGCGCAATCACACCGGGCGCAACGACGCCATCGTGCTGGACTGGGCCTACCACGGGACGACCCAGGAGCTGATCGACCTCAGCCCCTACAAGTACAAGCGCAAGGCCGGCAAAGGCCGCGCCGCACATGTGTTCGAGGCGACCGTTCCGGATACTTACCGCGCCGCCGACGACTGGCCGTCCGAGGAGCTGGGCCAGCGTTTCGCGCAAAGCGTGGCCGAGCAAATCGAGAGCATGCGCAAGCAGGATCGAGCGCCGGCGTTCTTTCTGGCGGAGTCCATTCCCAGTGTCGCCGGACAGCTTTTCTTCCCGGAAAACTACTTGCGGGAGGTCTATGCCATGGTTCGCGCCGCAGGCGGCCTGTGCCTGGCCGACGAAGTCCAGGTCGGTTTTGGCCGGGTGGGCAGCCACTGGTGGGCGTTCGAGACCCAGGGGGTGGTGCCCGATGCGGTGTCCATGGGCAAGCCCATCGGCAATGGCCATCCGCTGTCGGCGGTGGTCACCACGCGGGAGCTGGCCGACAGCTTCGACAATGGCATGGAGTACTTCAACACCTTCGCCGGCAGCCCGGTTTCATGTGCGGTAGGGCTCAGCGTCCTGGAGGTGATCGAGCGCGACAACCTGAAACTCAACGCCCTGACCATCGGCAATTACCTGCTCGATGGCTTTGGCAAGTTGCAGCAGCGCTACGAGGCCATTGGCGATGTGCGCGGGCTGGGGCTGTTCCTGGGGATCGAACTGGTGACCGATCGCAAGAGCAAGTTCCCCGCCACCGAGCTGGCCCGGAAGGTCGCCGATGGCGCCCGGGAGCGCGGCATCTTGATCGGCACCGAAGGCCCCTACGACAACGTGCTGAAAATGCGCCCATCGATGATCTTCAGCCAGAAGAACGCCGACTTCCTGCTCGAGGTCCTGGACGAGAGCTTCAAGGCGGCGCTGCAATAAGCCGCCAGCAACGGCACGGCAAAGACAGCACTCATGGGCCGGCGCGGGCTGCACGCGGCGCCGGCATAGTGCCGGCCAATTCCGGCAATGTGCCCGGCAAGTGAACACCTTGCCTGGTGCTTTCCAGGGTGGCCTGTGCAAAGCTTTTTGCGAGGCCTGGGTGAAGAGCCCGATAAAACAAATAAAAATTCTTCAAAGGTGCCATCCAATGCTAGCCAGAACGCTCAAGGGTCTGTTGTTCGCATCCACCGTGGCAGCCACAGCGCTGCTCTGTCCCACTGCCGCCCAGGCCGATGACCTGCAGACGATCCAGCAAGCCAGGGAAATCCGCATCGCCATGAGCGGCCAGTATTCCCCCTTCAGCTTCGCCAACGAGCAGAACCAGATCGTCGGCTTCGACGCCTCCATCAGCGAAGCCCTGGCTGAGCGGCTGGGGGTGAAAGTGACCATCATCACCACGCCGTTCGACGGGATCATCGCCGGCCTGCTGGCCAAGAAATACGACGCCATCATCGCCTCCATGACCATTACCCCGGAGCGCCTGAGGGCCGTGGACTTCGCCGGCCCCTACTACCACGCCGGGCGCACGATAGTGGTCAAGGATGACTCGGCGATCCACAGCCTGGACCAGCTCAAGGTTGTAACGGTCGGCGTGACCCTGGGCGATGCCCACGACAAATGGGCCAGGGCCCGCGGCAACCTGAAGGTGAAGACCTACAAGGGCCTTCCCGAGATGCTGGTCGACCTGGAGGCCGGGCGGATCGATGCCATCGTGATGGACAGCGTCCCGGTGCTGGTGGCCGTCAAGGAAACCGGGCAGAAAGTACGCATCATCACGCCCCCGGACAGCGATGGCGGCATCGAAGGCATGGGCATCGCGCTGCGCAAGAACAACCCCGAACTCAAGGCGGCGCTGCAGAAGGCGCTGGACAACATGCTCGCCGATGGCAGCTACGAAAAGATCTCGATGCAGTGGATCGGCAAGGATATTCGCTGACGCCCTTGCCTCCTGGCTCGACCCGGCGTCGAGCCCGTCCACCTGATTTTTCCGAGCCTTCCCATGGACCTGACTCTCATACAGCGTACGCTGCCGTTTTTTCTCGAGGCCGCATGGACCACGGTGCAAGTGTCACTGCTGGCACTGGTGCTCGGCTTGCTGGTTTCCATCGTCCTGGTGGCGGCGCGCCTGTGCAGCAGCTTCATCCTGCGCTGCCTGGCCAGGCTCTACATCAGTGTGTTTCGCGGCACGCCCTGCCTGGTGCAGCTGTTCCTCATCTACTTTGGCGGCCCGCAAATCGGCCTGGAGCTGGAGCCGTTCTCGGCCGGGGTCCTCGGCCTGGGCCTGAACATCGCGGCCTACATGGCCGAGTCCATTCGAGGCGCTATCGGTAACGTCGATCCCGGGCAGGTGGAAGCCGCTCGCTCCATTGGTTTCAGCAAGGGCCAGACCCTCTGGCTGATCACCCTGCCGCAAACGGCAAAGCTGATGATCCGGCCCCTGGGCGTGAATGCCGTGGCATTGATCAAGGGCTCGGCACTGGTGTCGACGATCTCCGTGGTCGAGCTGTCCTATACCGCGCAGCGGTTCATCAGCTCGACCTACAAGCCATTTGAAATCTTCATGGTATCGGCCGTGCTTTACATCGTGATGGTCTACGCGGTGAGGTTGCTGGTCGACCACCTCGATCAGCGCTTCGCGGCCAAGTGAGACCCTCCAATGCCAAGCCTCGACCTGAGTATCGTGACGCCTTATTCCGAACTGCTGGCGACCGGACTGTGGTGGACCGTCGTCCTGTTCCTGAGCTCCAGCGCCTTGAGCCTGCTGGCGGGAATCGCCTTCGCCCTGATCGTGCTCTACACCCCAAGGCTGGTATCGCTGCCCATACGCTTCATGACCTGGCTGCTCATGGGCACCCCGCTGCTGTTACAGCTGTACCTCATCTACTACGGCCTGGTGCAAGTGGGGATCGACATCCCGGCATTGATGGCCGGGATCATCGGCCTGAGCCTGCATTTTGCCGTCTACAACGCCGACGTCATTCGGGCCGGCGTACTGTCGGTGGATCCGGGCCAGGTCGAAGGCGCGCGCTCCATTGGCCTGAGCCGCAGCCAGACCCAGCGCTACATCATCGTTCCGCAAGCCCTGCGCAGCACCATCGCTCCTCTTGGCAACAACTTGATCGTGCTGCTCAAGGACACCTCCCTGGTCTCCATCATCGGTATCGCCGAGCTGGTCTACAGCGCCCAGCGCGCGGTGAGCGAAACCTACAGTCCGTTCGAATTCTATCTGGCCGTCGCGGTGATCTATTACGCCGTCAATCTTGTTCTGGAAGCCGGCCTGCACCTTCTTGAAACCCGGGTAGAGATGTCTCGATGACCACAGAAAAGCTCATGATCCAAGTCAAGGGGGCGCGCAAGGCCTATGGGGCGCTGGAAGTCCTCAAGGGCATCGACCTGTCCGTCGCACGCGGGCAGATCATCGCCATCATCGGCCCCAGCGGCTCCGGTAAAAGCACCCTGCTACGTTCGATCAATCACCTGGAAGTACTTGACGACGGCGAGATCTGGCTGGAAGGCGAGCAGGTCAACCGACCATTGACAGGCCGGGCCTTCGAGCAGCACATCAATAGCGTGCGCCAGCAGATGGGCATGGTGTTCCAGCACTTCAACCTGTTCCCGCACCTGACCGTGCATGAAAACATCGCCATCGGCCCGATCAAGCTCAAGGGGCTCACCAAGCCGTTGGCTCGCGAGCTGGCCATGGAGTACCTGGAGAAAGTGGGCCTGGCCAACAAGCTCGACGAATACCCCTCGCGCCTGTCCGGCGGGCAGAAACAACGGGTGGCCATCGCCAGGGCGCTGGCCATGCGCCCCAAGGTGATGCTGTTTGACGAAGCGACCTCGGCCCTGGACCCGGAGCTGGTCGAAGAGGTCAACCAGGTAATGAAGCAGCTCGCCGCCGAACACATGACCATGCTGATCGTCACCCATGAAATGCGCTTTGCCGGCGAGGTCGCCGACCGGATCATCTTCATGGACGGTGGCGTGGTGGTCGAGGAAGGAACACCCCGGGAAATCCTGCAGAACCCGACCCATGAACGGACTCGCCTGTTCTTGAAAAAGCACCTGCACGATCGATAGGTTGCCCGGTCGCTTCGCCAGCAGCTGTTGCGCCAGGCCAATGGTCTTGACCGTTTGCCTGGCGCAACAGGATGGGCCGGGCACCGCCCGATCCGGACTCGGCTCGCCGGTGTTTCACAGCGCCGCGAGCTCCAACTCCATGGCCTGGGACATCAGGCTGGAACCCGCGCGCAATGGCTCGAGCGCACCCACGGGGCGAAAACCACAGGCCTGGTACAAATGCATGGCTGGCGTCCGGGCATAGGTGACCCCCAGCCGAATCCGCCGTGCGCCCTTGCCCCGGGCCCAGGCCAGTACCTGCTCGAGCAAGGCAGCGCCGGCCCCGAGACCACGGCAAGCCGGATCGACCCACATCTGGTAGATATCGGCTACCGCGCTTTCGGCGACCGGCAATTTGCACCAGACCAGGCCACAGGCCTGGCTCCCCTTGAAGGCGAACAACGGCAGGTCATTGCCGCCAGCCAGGCCAGCAGCGATACGTGCCGCCCACTCCTCGTCCGTCCGCGCCGCTTCGTCCTCAAGGGTGCTGGCGAAAGCATCCGGTGAATCCTCCAGCGCCCGCAGGCGCATATCCCGGTATTGCGGCCATTCATTGGCCTTTATCGAACGCGTCGAAATCACCCCGCAGCTCCTTTTCAATAGTCAGCTCGTCGCTGCCGACTCCACCCGGACATGAACCATGGGCCCAGGGTCGATTGCAAGCAAGGGCCGCCGCGTTATCCAGCTTGACCCGAAGTATCCCGGCACTCGAGGTACTTAATACGGGGGCCAGGTATATTTTTTGCCCGCGATGGCTTTGCCACCGTTTGCACCTACGCTTCTCGGCGAAACCTGGCGCTTTGATAGCATTGCGCTGCCCAGGCTCATGGTTCAGATGCAGGGTCAAGCTGGTCAGCCTGTCTTCCTACAAGGAGTTCAAATGCCAAAACATGCAGCAGTATTCAGGACGGTTTCAAAGGCGCTGGGGGCCACGATCTTGCTGGGCCTGCCAGGCACGAGCTTCGCCTTCCTGGGGGAATTGAAAGCGACCCTGGGTTTCGAAGTAACCGCCGGGGTCGACAAGGAGACCTTGGCGGTCATCAAGGCGTTGCCCGCCGATGTGCGCACCGAGGTGTTCAAGATCCTCGATCGCACCGACCGAAGCGTCTATGGATACCTCGATAAAGTGAACGAAACCGTGCGCAATGCCGTGGACGAGCTCTCGTGTGCCGCTACCGGCGCAGGCTACGGGGCGGGCAAGGGCTTGAAGCAGGTATTGGGATTCACCCCCAACGACGTCAAGGACATGAAGGACGCACTGATAGAAATAAGAAAGGACTTCTCCTACAAGACAACCGCCGATGACTTCACGACCGTCTATGCCGATTACGATGCCAGCGCACGCACAGTGGTATGCGCCGAGGGTAGGACCAGTGCAACCGGCAGGGAAATGACCCGACTGCGAGGACAGGCCAGCGAGTCCTACATCCTCTGGGCCAGGCTGCGGGACATGTGCACACGTTCCGAAGATTGCTATGCCCTGGTCTACAAGACCCTCAAGGACAACCTGAGCTCCGCGGCGCGACAGGATCTTGCAATGACCAGGGCAGAAGAACGCTTCGCCAGCTTCAAGCCCAGCATCGAGCGAAAGTCTTCCTTCCTGGGCCTGGCCAATACCTACAACGTCCAGGAATACGAACAAGCGCTCGGCAAGATGCTGTTCCTGAGCGATCAACTGCTCCTGGTTTCCACCTCCCGGATCGAGAAGGCCAAGGTTCGTCTGTCGGAACAGGAAAGGTACCTGGCAAGTGCCGAGGCGGATCTGTCCAACGCCAGGAAACTTGCCTCGGGCAATACCAGCCAGCGCGTCCACTCCTGCAACCTGGGGTACTCCCTGACCGCTCGCGGCCAGGCCCTGGCACAAGGCCTGGAGCAAGTGAAAAGCTTCGAGATGCTCACCCAACCGCAACTGGCGGAGTATCAGGCGCGGCTGGATACCATCGCCTCCACAGCGAAATCCCTTCAGGCGTACTCATCCGACGAAGTGGGCAACAACAAGTCCAAGTGCTACGTCAACAAGATCTGGTATGACCCCCATACCGATCACAGTCCCCATTGAAATACACCGGCGCGCGCCTGCTACACTCGCGTCCCGATCCACCTGCCGATGACCACAGGCATTGGTCTCTCAATTGAAAGGACGCTTCCATGAACAAGGCGCTCTACAGCCTTTGTGCCGCCACCCTGGCGCTGTCTCTCGACGTGGCCCACGCCGCCTCCGTGGCCGAGGTCTTCACCGGCGACATGCTGGGCACCAACCAGCGCTACTTCGAATCGATCGCCGGAATCCCCCGGGAATCCAACGGCAATGCCCATGTGTTCAAGATCCAGGGTTGCCAGATCACCGCAACGGTAGAAGGCGGCAAGGTCAGCGCCCTGCGCATGGAGCTGGGCCCCAAATGCCAGGCCGACCTGACCCAGTTCGTCGGTACCTATGCCCCTGCTCCCGGCCAGCCCCTGACCCTGGGCGCCTTCGAGGCTTCATCCGGCGGCGGCCTGAGCTATAGCGCCGACTGCCTGAGCATGTGCGGCAACGCCGCGGACCCTTCGGTCTATGCGCTGTGGGAAGGACCCCATGCCGTGGACTTCAAGCAGGTAATGCTGGAAGTGACGCTGGTCTCGGATGCCGCGATCAACGCCGCCGACCAATGGGCGAGCCAGATGCAAAAGGCCGAAGGCGAGGACTATGTGATGGAAACGCGCTTCAACTGCGACCAGAAATACGCCGCCGCAGCCCAGAAAGCCTTTGAAAAAGTCCAGGTCACCGCGGTCACCATCGGCACCGACCTCAAGGGCCCAGGCTGCTGAGACGACACGCGGCAACCCAGGCGCGTACGGGGATCCAGTTCAAGCTGATATCATCCGCGCGCTTGTCCCCCAGGTAGAGAACGATGAATCGTCGCAAGAAAATCAAGCAGCTGCTGGACGCCCACGCCAAGAAAGCCAAGGCCAAGCTGGCACCAAAAAACAAGCCCAGGTACATCTGCAAGGCCGATCGCTTGAAGCTGGCCGAAGAGGCCGCCCGCGAGGCCCAGGCTTCGACAGAGGGCTGATACGCCCGTCCGGGTACCTGCACCGCTGATTGGCTTACCGCCTGAGTGTCCCACGCAGCAGTCGGTGAGCCGCCGTTTTCACCTTGCAACCTACCACCACGACTGACTCCAGCTAGACATCGGCCAGGGATGCAAACGCCCTGCGCAGGCTCGCAATGCTTTCATCCACCGACGGCCCCTGGATGGCCGGCGGCTCTGGGCGCTCGCAGAACTCCCGCCAGACGAACAGGGTCAGCTCGGCGCCATCGGTCTGGAGTCGAGGGCGTTGCCCCCCATCGAAAGACTCCAGTAGCCGATAGCGCTCATCCTCCCAGAACAACGCCTCGACCCAGCAATAGATGGGGATGAAATGGAAGTGGATGGAGTGACCGGCATCGTGGCCATAGCGGCTTATGTACAGGCGTGTCGGTTGCAGTTGGTCTTCGAGTACCTGCTGGGTCAGCGCCATCAGGCTGCCCAACTCGACCTGCGCCTGCACTGGCAATGACGCCAGTGAGGTGGTCGGTTGCCGGGCGCCGAGCATCAGGTAACCGGGCAACGCACTGTTCACTCGGTGATTGAGGGTCCAGTGTCGGGTCTGGTGGATGATGAATCGTGCAGCAATATCCATCTGTCATTGTCCTTTTCAGCGTCCACCGCAAGGTAACGACGTTGCCGGATACCGTTCCCAAGCCAGGGCGAGTATCCCGGCTCAGAAATTCGCCGGAGTGTTGGCACTGATGATCTCGGCCTCATCCTGGCCAATGTTCCTGAAGCTATGGGGCAAGGTGGTGGGGAAGTAGTAACCATCGCCCGGATTGAGCACGCTCACCTGGCCATCCACCGTCAGTTCCACGGTGCCACGGATCACCAGGCCGCACTCCTCGCCTTCGTTGTGCACGATCGGCTCTTCGCCGGAGCTGGCGCCCGGGGCGTACTGCTCGCGCAAAAAGCGCATCTGCCGGTTGGCCAGGGGTGCGCCGACCATCAACAGGCGCAGGCCATCACGGCCCAGGTCGGGTTGTTCGCTGGCACGGAATACGTATTGGTGCTCACGGGGCGGCTGGTCGAAGGTGAAGAAGTCGGCCAGGGACATGGGAATGCCTTCCAGCAGCTTTTTCAGGGAACTGACGGAGGGGCTGACGCGATTCTGTTCGATCAGGGAGATGGTGGCATTGGTAACGCCGCTACGCCGGGCCAGCTCGCGCTGGGAGAGGTTGTAGCTTTCGCGAACGAGTTTGAGTCGTGTGCCCGTGTCCATAACAGCCTTATGTGAGAGGAACTGGAGGGAATCGTGTGGCGGTTGGGTCGCGAAAATCGCGATCTGGCTGCCCCTGGAGCCGGAAAGGCGGCTATTTAAACATGTTTGACGGCGGTGCTGTAAAGGCTGGCGACAAGGGGTTTACGGGGATTTTACGGTGGATTTTCGGGGGCCTGGGAGGTAATGCGCTCGACCGCGAAGCGGGCACCAAGCCTATCGACGCTTGGTGCTTGGCAAACAGCGTCATCGTTCATCGCGAGCAAGCTGCGCTCCTGCATAGAACAGGAGCGCGGGCGTCCTTTCGGATTAGATGCCGAAACAGTCACGCAGGGCGTAATAGGCGGCGCCCATGGCGGTCAGCGGCGCCTGGAAGGTGCGGCCGCCGATCATCGGCATGTGCGGCAGCGAGGCGAAGGCGTTGAAGCGCTCGGCATCGCCACGAATCATCTCGGCGATCAGCTTGCCGGCCAGGTGCGAGCAGGTCACGCCATGGCCGCTGTAGCCTTGCATGTAGTAGGCGTTCTTCTCGATCCGGCCGAATTGCGGCATGCGCGACATGGTCAGCAGGAAGTTGCCGGTCCAGCGGTAGTCGATCTTCACGTCCTTGAGCTGGGGGAAGGTCTTGAGGATCTTCGGCCGGATCAGTTGCTCGATGTCGTTGGGCTCGCGGGCACCGTAGACCACCCCGCCGCCGTACAGCAGGCGGTTGTCACCGGTTAGACGGAAGTAGTCCAGCAGGTAGTTGCAGTCTTCCACGCAATAGTTGTTAGTGATCAGGCTGCGGGCCAGTGGTTCCGGCAGCTGTTCGGTGACCACGATCTGCGAGCCGCAGGGCATGCTCTTGCGGGTCACGCGCGGGTCCAGGTCCTGCTGCAGGTAGGCGTTGCCGGCGATCAGCAGGTACTTGGCGCGGACCACGCCCTTGGCGGTGCGCACCACGTTGGGCTCGCCGTAGGTGATTTCCAGGGCCGCCGACTGCTCGAAGATCTTGCCGCCCAGGCCGATGATGGCGTTGGCCTCGCCCAGGGCCAGGTTCAGCGGGTGGATATGCCCGCCCTGCATGTCCAGCAAGCCGCCGACGTAGTTGCGGGTACCGACTTCGCGGTCGATCTGCGCCTTGTCCAGCAGCTTGAGGTTGTGGTTGCCCAGCCGTTCCCAGTTGCGCTTCTGCTCGGCCAGGCCCTTGAGCTGCTTGGGGTTCAGGGCGGCGAAGATGCCACCAGGACGGTAGTCGCACTGGATATCGTAGTGCTGGATGCGCTGGCGGATGATGTCCGCGCCTTCGAAGATCATGCTGCCGAGCACCTCGGCGCTCTTTTCCCCGTAGCGCTCTTCGATCACATCCACATCGCGGCTGTAAGAGTTGACCAGTTGCCCGCCGTTGCGCCCGCTGGCGCCAAAGCCGACCTTGGCCGACTCGAGCACGGTGACGCTGTAGCCGGCCTCGGCCAGGAAGAGCGCCGAGGACAGGCCGGTATAGCCGGCGCCGATCACACAGACATCGCACTCCACCAACTGGTCGAGCTCGGGGTAGTCGACGGTCCGGTTGCGGGTCGCCGCGTAATAGCTGTTCACGTAGGTTTGCATGTCGTAGTTCCCCAGCAGGTGCGGCTCGACCGCCCTGCCGTTGTTATAGGTCTTAGAGCTTGATCCAGGTCGCCTTGAGCTCGGTGTACTTGTCGAAGGCATGCAGCGACTTGTCGCGGCCATTGCCCGACTGCTTGAAGCCACCGAACGGCGCGGTCATGTCGCCGCCGTCGTACTGGTTGACCCATACGCTGCCGGCGCGCAGGCCCCGGGCGAAGCGATGGGCGCGGCTGAGGTCGCGGGTCCATACGGCAGCAGCCAGGCCGAAGATGCTGTCGTTGGCGATCTGCAGCGCCTGTTCCTCGCTGTCGAACTCGATCACCGCCAGCACCGGGCCGAAGATCTCCTCGCGGGCGATGGTCATGGCGTTGGTCACCCCGTCGAAGACGGTCGGCTCGACATACAGGCCGCCGGTGCCTTGCAGGGTGCGCGCACCACCGGCCAACAGTCGCCCGCCCTGCTCCCGGCCGATGCCGATGTAGCGCAGCACGTTGTCCAGCTGGCGCTCATCCACCACGGCGCCGACGCGGCTGGCCGGGTCCAGCGCATGCCCGGGCTGCCAGGCCTTGAGCGCCTCCACCAGCAACGGCAGGAACTGCTCGCGGATCGACGCCTGCACCAGCAGCCGCGAGCCGGCAGTACAGACTTCGCCCTGGTTGAAGGCGATCGCCGCAGCCGCCGCTCGGGCCGCTTCGCCCAGGTCCGGTGCATCGGCGAACACCACGTTGGCGCTCTTGCCGCCGGCCTCCAGCCATACCCGCTTCATATTGCTCTGGCCGGAGTACTGCAGCAGTTGCTTGCCCACCGCGGTGGAGCCGGTGAAGGCCAGCACGTCCACGTCCATATGCAGGGCCAGGGCCTTGCCCACAGTGTGGCCGTAGCCCGGCAGGACGTTGAACACGCCCTTGGGAATGCCGGCGTCCAGGGCCAGCTGGGCGATGCGGATCGCGGTCAGCGGCGACTTTTCCGAAGGCTTGAGGATGAACGAGTTGCCCACCGCCAGGGCCGGGGCGAACTTCCAGCTGGCCATGATCAGCGGGAAATTCCACGGCACGATGGCCGCCACCACCCCCGAAGGCTCGCGGGTCACCAGGCCCAACTGGTCGTGGGGCGTGGCCGCCACTTCGTCGTAGAGCTTGTCGATGGCTTCGGCATTCCAGCGGATGGCGTTGGCCGTGGCCGGGATGTCGATGGCCAGGGAATCGCTGATGGGCTTGCCCATGTCCAGGGTCTCCAGGAGCGCCAGTTCTTCCTGGTGCTCGAGGATCAGCTCGGCAAAGCGGATCAGGATGCGCTTGCGCTCGGCCGGGGCCTTGCCCGACCACACGCCGCTGGCGAAGGCCTGGCGCGCCACGGCCACGGCATGATCGGCATCGGCCTGGTCGGTACTGGCGACATTGGCCAGGAAGCGCCCGTCCACCGGGCTCAGGCATTCGAAAGTGGCGCCGCCCTGGGCAGCGCAGTACTGGCCGTCGATGAAGGCGCGACCTTCCAGGGTGAGGGATTGGAAGCGCTGCTCCCAATCGCTGCGGGATCTAGTCATGGCGAATACTCAACGCGCGAGGACACACGGCCGTCAGACCGTGTGCAGGTACCAGTTGTATTCCAGGTCTGAGATGGAGTTCTCGAACTCCGCCAGCTCGCTTTCCTTGCAAGCCACGAACACGTCGATGTACATCGGGTCGATGTACCTGGCCATCACCTCGCTGTCGTCCAGCACGCGCAGGGCGTCGCGCAGGTTGCTCGGCAAGCTCGGCTCGCTCTGCTCGTAGGCGTTGCCCTCCATGGCTGGGCCGGGTTCGATCTGGTTGGTCAGGCCGTGGTGGATGCCCGACAGCACCGAGGCCATCAGCAGGTAGGGGTTGGCGTCGGCACCGGCCACCCGGTGTTCGATACGCACCGCGTCCGGCGAACCGGTGGGCACGCGCACGGCCACGGTGCGGTTGTCGATGCCCCAGGTCGGCGAGTTCGGCACGTAGAACTGGGCGCCGAAACGGCGGTAGGAGTTGACGTTGGGGCACAGGAAGGCCATCTGCTCCGGCAGGGTATCCAGTACGCCGCCGATGGCATGGCGCAGGGCCGCATTGGTCTCGGGGTCTTCACTGGCGAAGATGTTGTTGCCCTGCTTGTCGAGGATCGAGATGTGCACGTGCAGGCCGTTGCCCGCCTGGCCCGGGTAAGGCTTGGCCATGAAGGTGGTGTCCATCTCATGGTCGTAGGCGATGTTCTTCACCAGGCGCTTGAGCAGCACCGCGTAGTCGCAGGCCTTGATCGGGTCGGACACATGGTGCAGGTTGACTTCGAACTGCGCCGGGGCGCTTTCCTTGACGATGGCGTCGGCGGGGATGCCCTGCTCTTTCGCGCCTTCGAGGATGTCCTGCAGGCAGTCGACGTATTCGTCCAGATCGTCGATCAGGTAGACCTGGGTCGATTGCGGGCGCTTGCCGGAGATCGGCGAACGCGGCGATTGCGGCCGGCCGTTCACGTTGTCCTGGTCGATCAGGTAGAACTCCAGCTCGAAGGCGGCGCAGATGGTCAGGCCCAGCTCGTCGAACTTGCTCACCACCTGGCGCAGCACTTCGCGGGGGTCGGCGAAGAACGGCTGGCCCTCGATCTCGTGCATGGTCATCAGCAACTGCGCGGTGGGGCGCTTCTGCCAGGGCTCGACGCTCAGGGTGCCGGGGATCGGGTAGCAGATGCGGTCGGCGTCGCCGATGTCCAGGCCCAGGCCGGTGCTTTCCACCGTGGAGCCGTTGATATCCAGGGCAAACAGCGAGGCCGGCAGGTTGATGCCCTTCTCATAGACCTTGTGCAGGGCGGTACGCTCGATGCGCTTGCCGCGCACCACACCGTTCATGTCCGCAATCAGCAGATCGACGTAGAGAACCTCGGGATGTTTTTTCAGGAAGGCGTTGGCTTCATTGAGCTGAATGGCACGCGGGGGGACCGACATGATGCACCTATCGTGTTAATTATTATGTTCACTGCGGTGACGCATCAGCAGTCAATCCGAAAGAAAAACCGAAGTCAATAGCCCCGCAGGGCGCCGATTCGTTAATTATTTTGCCCCATAAAAACCAAATAAGCCTCAGCACCTGCGCCACTCAAGGCTTTCAGATGAAATGCGTTTAGAATTTTTTACATGGAAGTTGTTAATTAAAATCAACGAGGATAAGCTCTGGAAAAACTCGTTCCAGCGTGAATTTCGAGGTGATAAAAATGGCATTCAAGCCATTGATCGGCGTTACTGCGTGCGTCAAAGAGATCGGTCTGCATCCCTACCACGTCAGCGGCGACAAGTACTTGCGTGCGGTCAGCGTCGCGGCCGAAGGCCTGCCCCTGGTCATTCCTTCCCTGGCGGACCTGGTCGATATCCAGGATCTGCTGCACAACCTGGACGGGCTGTTGTTCACCGGCTCGCCATCCAATGTCGAACCCTTCCACTATCAGGGCCCGCCCAGCGAACCGGGTACCGCCCATGATCCGCAACGCGATGCCACCACCCTGCCCCTGCTGCGTGCGGCCGTCGCCGCCGGCGTGCCGGTGCTCGGTATCTGCCGCGGCTTCCAGGAAATGAACGTGGCCTTCGGTGGCAGCCTGCACCAGAAGGTCCACGAGCTGCCGGGCTTTCTCGATCACCGCGAAGCCGACGATCCGCGTATCGAGGTGCAGTACGCCCCCGCGCACCCGGTGGCGATCCAGCCCGGCGGGGTCTTCGCGGCCATGGGCCTGGATGGCGAGATCCAGGTCAACTCGATCCACAGCCAAGGCATCGATCGCCTGGCTCCGGGTCTGCGGGTCGAGGCCGTGGCGCCGGACGGCCTGATCGAGGCGGTATCGGTGGAACACAGCAAGGCCTTCGCCTTCGGCGTGCAGTGGCACCCGGAATGGCAGGTGCTGTCGAACCCGGCCTACCTGCGGATCTTCCAGGCCTTCGGCGACGCCTGCCGGCAACGAGCCGCACAGCGCCGCTAAGCCCTGCGCGTCGCGCATTTGCACCTGTAACAACACGCCCTGCCCCATGGCGCGTGCCCTCGTGCGCGCCCCACATTCGGCGTGAGCGGCAAACGGCAAGACCACAACAACAAATAGCGTCAGGCCGCCAGGGAGGCGGCGCCGAATCAGCCCGCCCCCGGGCTGGCAATCAACCTTTAGGCCGGGCCGAATTGGCCGGGCCGCTGATATCTGTTGGGAGTTTCACATGGCAAACGCCTCCAGCACTTACCGGAAGGCCCTCGAAGGCCACCCGAGCCCGCAGAAGGTTCTGGTGAAGATCGACCGCGTGACCAAGAAGTTCGATGAAACCGTGGCCGTGGACGATGTGTCCCTGGAGATCCACCAAGGCGAGATCTTCGCCCTGCTGGGCGGTTCCGGCTCCGGCAAGTCTACCCTGCTGCGCATGCTCGCCGGGTTCGAGCGGCCCACCGAGGGACGCATCTTGCTGGATGGCGTGGACATCACCGACATGCCGCCCTACGAGCGGCCGATCAACATGATGTTCCAGTCCTATGCCTTGTTCCCCCACATGACCGTGGCCCAGAACATCGCCTTCGGCCTCAAGCAGGACCGTTTGCCGGCAGACGAGATCGACGCCCGGGTCGGCGAGATGCTCAAGCTGGTGCACATGACCCAGTACGCCAAGCGCAAGCCGCACCAGCTCTCCGGTGGCCAGCGCCAGCGCGTGGCCCTGGCCCGCTCCCTGGCCAAGCGGCCGAAGCTGCTGTTGCTCGACGAGCCCATGGGCGCCCTGGACAAGAAGCTGCGCTCGCAGATGCAACTGGAGCTGGTGGAGATCATCGAGCGCGTAGGCGTGACCTGCGTGATGGTGACCCACGACCAGGAAGAAGCCATGACCATGGCCCAGCGCATCGCCATCATGCACCTGGGCTGGATCGCCCAGACCGGCAGCCCGGTGGACATCTACGAGGCCCCGGTGAGCCGCCTGGTGTGCGAGTTCATCGGCAACGTCAACGCCTTCGAAGGCACCGTCACCGAAGACCTGGAAGGCTACGCCATCATCGACTGCCCGGACCTGGCGCAGCAGATCTACGTCGGCCATGGGGTCAGCACCTCGGTCCAGGACAAGTCGGTGACCTACGCCATCCGCCCGGAGAAGATGCTGGTCACCACCCTCAAGCCGGAGTCGCGCTACAACTGGTCCCGGGGCAAGGTCCACGACATCGCCTACCTGGGCGGCCACTCGGTGTTCTACGTCGAGCTGCCCGGCGGCAAGATCGTCCAGTCGTTCATGGCCAACGCCGAACGCCGCGGCGCCCGGCCGACCTGGGATGACGAAGTCTACGTCTGGTGGGAAGACGACAGCGGCGTGGTACTGCGCGCATGAGGACCTCGACCATGACCCTGGACCGCAAACTGCTGCGCATGTTGCCCTCTGGCCGCAAGCTGGTGATCGGCATTCCCTTCCTCTGGCTGTTCCTGTTCTTCATGCTGCCGTTCTTCCTGGTGATGAAGATCAGCTTCTCCGAAGCAGCCCTGGCGATCCCGCCCTACACCGAGATCTATGCCTACGCCGAACAGAAATTCCAGCTGCTGCTGAACCTGGGCAACTACGCCATGCTCGCCAGCGACGAGCTGTACCTCTCGGCCTACCTGGGCTCGCTGAAGGTGGCGCTGATCAGCACCCTGCTGTGCCTGGCCGTGGGGTTCCCCATGGCCTACGCCATCTCCCGGGCCAGCAAGGAAACCCAGAACGTGCTGGTGCTGCTGATCATGATGCCGACCTGGACCGCGATCCTGATCCGCGTCTATGCCTGGATGGGCATCCTGAGCAACAACGGCCTGCTCAACAGCTTCCTGCTGTGGACCGGGCTGATCAGCCAGCCGCTGGAGATCCTCAACACCAACCTCGCGGTGTACATCGGCGTGGTCTACGCCTACCTGCCGTTCATGGTGCTGCCGCTGTACGCCAACCTGGTCAAGCATGACCAGAGCCTGCTGGAAGCCGCCGCCGACCTGGGTTCGAGCAACTTCAACAGCTTCTGGAAGATCACCGTGCCCCTGGCCAAGAACGGCATCATCGCCGGCTGCATGCTGGTGTTCATCCCGGTGGTGGGCGAATTCGTGATCCCGGAACTGCTGGGTGGCCCGGAAACCCTGATGATCGGCCGCGTGCTGTGGCAGGAGTTCTTCAACAACCGTGACTGGCCGGTGGCCTCGGCCCTGGCGGTGGTGATGCTGGCGATCCTGATCGTGCCGATCCTGCTGTTCAACCGCAGCCAGGCCAAAGAGATGGAGGGACGGGCATGAAACGCTTTGAATTTTCCAAACTGATGCTGGTGCTCGGCTTGTCGTTCATCTACCTGCCGATGCTGATCCTGGTGATCTATTCGTTCAACGCCTCCAAGCTGGTGACGGTGTGGGGCGGCTGGTCGGTGAAATGGTACGTGGGCCTGCTGGACAACCAGCAACTGATGGGCTCGGTACTGCGCTCCCTGGAAATCGCCTGCTACACCGCCGTGGCGGCGGTGGCCCTGGGCACCCTGGCGGCCTTCGTGCTGACCCGGGTCACCCGCTTCAAGGGCCGCACCCTGTTCGGCGGCCTGGTCACCGCGCCGCTGGTGATGCCCGAGGTGATCACCGGCCTGTCGCTGTTGCTGCTGTTCGTGGCCATGGCGCAATTGATCGGCTGGCCCATGGAGCGTGGGATCGCCACCATCTGGATCGCCCACACGACATTCTGCGCAGCCTACGTAGCCGTGGTAGTCTCCGCGCGCCTGCGTGAACTGGACCTGTCCATCGAAGAAGCGGCCATGGACTTGGGAGCGCGGCCCTTCAAGGTGTTCTTCCTGATTACCATCCCGATGATCGCGCCCTCCCTGGCGGCGGGCGGCATGATGTCCTTCGCCCTGTCGCTGGACGACCTGGTGCTGGCCAGCTTCGTGTCCGGCCCGGGCTCCACCACCTTGCCGATGGAAGTCTTCTCGGCGGTGCGCCTGGGGGTCAAGCCGGAGATCAACGCGGTGGCCAGCCTGATTTTGCTGGCGGTATCGCTGGTGACCTTCCTGGTCTGGTACTTCGGCCGACGCGCCGAGGAAGCCCGCAAGCGGGCGATCCAGGAGGCCATGGAGTTCACGGCCAACGAAGCGTGGAACCCCACACCCGCCAGGCCCCAGGCCAAGCGGCAGCCGGCAACGGCTTGAACCCTTGCGTGACAAGGCCGCCCCGGCGGCCGTTTTGAGAATAAGAATGGAGTTGTCGTGATGAAAATGCCTGGCAGGATATGGTCCGCCAAACTGCTGCTGACACTGTCCCTGACCGGCGCCCTGGTCGCCGGCGCCCAAGCTGGCGACAAAGTGCTGCGCGTCTATAACTGGTCGGACTACATCGCCCCGGACACCCTGAAGAAGTTCGAGGCCGAGACCGGCATCCACGTGACCTACGACGTCTTCGACAGCAACGAGACCCTGGAAGCGCGACTGCTGACCGGCAAGTCGGGCTACGACATCGTGGTGCCGTCCAACAGCTTCCTGGCCAAGCAGATCAAGGCCGGGGTCTACCAGGAACTGGACAAGTCCAAGCTGCCCAACTGGCAGAACCTCAACCCGGTGCTGCTCAAGAACGCTTCCGCCAGCGACCCGGGCAATGCCCATGCCTTCCCCTACATGTGGGGTTCGATCGGCATCGGCTACAACCCGGACAAGGTCAAGGCGGCCCTGGGCAGCGACGCACCGGTCAACTCCTGGGACCTGCTGTTCAAGCCCGAGAACGCCGAGAAGCTCAAGGCCTGCGGCATCAGCTTCCTCGACTCGCCCACCGAGATGCTCCCGGCCGCCCTGCACTACCTGGGCTACCCGGCGGCCAGCAAGGACAAGGCGCAGATCCTCGAGGCCGAGGCGCTGTTCATGAAGATCCGCCCGTCGGTGACCTACTTCCATTCCTCCAAGTACATCTCGGACCTGGCCAACGGCAACATCTGCGTGGCCGTGGGTTACTCCGGCGACGTGCTGCAGGCCCGCTCGCGCGCCGAAGAAGCGGGCAACAAGGAGAAAGTCGCGTTCAGCATTCCCAAGGAAGGCGCCGGCAGTTTCTACGACATGATGGCCATCCCCAAGGACGCCACCAACGTCGACAACGCCTACCTGTTCATGAACTTCCTGATGCGCGCGGACATCATCGCCGAGGTCACCAACAGCCTGGGCTACAGCAACGCCAATGCCGCCGCCACACCGCTGGTGGACGAGGCGATCCGCAACGATCCGGCCTCCTACCCGCCCCAGGACGTGCTGGCCACCCTGTATGCGGTGCCCGACCAGCCGATCCCGATCCAGCGCGTGATGAACCGCGGCTGGACCCGGATCAAGCTGGGCAAGTGATGTTCCGGCGCCCGTGCTCCCGCCGGCGCCCTCCCTCTTCCGTTCACGTCGCGCCTTACCACCGCGACACTCCTGCGAACGGCTTCACCCGGCTCCCTCGGTTGGGGTGAATCCTTGGCGCCTGCGGGCGCCTTTTTTCATGCTGCCTGCCACCTTCTGCGCATAGCCACTGCCCAGGTCTTGCTGGGCGTTGCGGCCATTGACGCGTGCAGTGGAGGCCTCGAGGTCGCTTCGTGTAGCCGCTGCCGCAGGCTGCGTACGGGCGCACAGCGGCCGCCGAGGCTCGACCTTGTCGCAACCTCGCAGGCTCGGCAGCGGCCATAGCACAATGGTATTTTTGCCGCGCGCCACCAAGCGCCGTCATGACCTACAGGGAATCGTATCGATGCATACCGCCGTCCAGCCTTGCCCAGTGCCCAGCCCATCCAGCATCGCCAACCTGGCCGTCGGGGCAAGCTTCATCGATTGCCGTCAGGTGCTGGCCGACGACCCCGAGCGCAGCGCCATGCGCCACCTGCTGGGCCTGATGAGCCGGACGCCGGCCTGGATCGACCGGATGATGGCCCTGCGTAATCGCGTGGTGCAGCTGGTCGGCCTCAAGGACCTGGGCCGCCTGACCCGCATCGACCTGGCACGAGCCGATGAGGACTACCAGCCAGGCCAGCGGGTCGGCATCTTCACCCTGGTGTCGCAGACGCCCGACGAGGTGCTAGTGGTGGACCGCGACAAGCACCTGGACGTGTACCTGTCCCTGAATCGCCTGGCCCTGAACGACGACGGGCAACGCCCGGTGGTGCTGTCCACCGTGGTGCACCCGCACAACCTGCTGGGGCGCCTGTACATGCTGCCGGTGGCGCCCTTTCACCGGATCATCGCGCCCATGACCCTGGCCAATATCAACCGCTGCTGAACCGCTGCGCCCAGGATTGGAGCGCCCGATGCCAAGGCCAGGCGGGACTTTTCCTGGCAAGGCAGCAGAAAAATCCTGCCGATTGACGTTTTTCGCCGTCTATCTGCCGCTTTCAGCCTTGCCGGCCGGCCCAGTCTCTACGATTCTGTAGAAACCCACCTTGGGGCGGCCGGCGCCGCCCCCTGCAGAACAACCGGAGCGCCCCCAATGAAGAGCGTCGCAGAACTGCTGAAACTCAAGGCCAAGCACCATCAGCAAGTGCACACCATCGCCCCGCAGCAGATGGTGCTGGAAGCCCTGATGCTGATGGCCGAGAAAAACGTCGGCGCCTTGCCGGTCCTGGAAAACGGCGCAGTGGTCGGGGTCATCAGCGAACGCGACTATGCGCGCAAGCTGGTGCTGCACGGGCGCTCCTCGGTAGGCACGCCGGTGAGCGCGATCATGAGCTCGCCGGTGATCACCGTGGACTCGCACCAGAATGTCGAGACCTGCATGAGCATCATGACCGACAACCACCTGCGCCACCTGCCCGTGGTGGAGAACGGCCAGTTGCTGGGCCTGCTGTCCATCGGCGACCTGGTCAAGGAAGCGATCGCCGAACAGGCCGACCTGATCCGCCAGCTGGAGCAGTACATCCGCGGCGAATGATGCTTTCCAGGGGCCGGACCTTCGGCTCCTCCCACCACCCCGAGGACCAGCGCAGGCCTTGGCCACTCCTGCCAATCACGGACAACGCCATGGGCAGCGGGGATATCTGCCTGCCCGGAACTCGCCAAGCCCGGGCCCAGGCATACGACGCAGATTGCCTGGCACGGGTGATGCTCCTGCCTCGCTGGCCGGCAGCGCCGCCACTGGCCACGCGTTTTTTAACAACCTGCAATAGTAAATCCAGCCTGCACACCCGGCCCCTATGCATCCTGCGAGCCCCTGTTCCAGGGCCCGGCAGCTCCCTGGTGGCGCACTGGGGCGTTCAGCAACAACCCCTGGATCAGCATCGCGCCGGCAATTTATGGCAGGACTTGCCGTCGGGTCTTGTTACCATTGCGCACATTTGCGTGAAGCTTTGATGACAGGCAGGTTATCTGTGAATTTTATCCGTCGTTGCCTACAACACCCCCTTGCCCCCCTGTGCACCCTGTTCGGCCTTCTGCTGCTGATCCCCATGGGCGCGCGCCTGGCCCTGGGCTGGTCGAACCCGCTGGGCTACCTTTCCGACCTGGCCAGCGCCAGCCTGCTCACCGTGCTGCTGTACCGCCGACGCTGGTGGCTGGCCTTGTCGGTGCTGGTGATCTGGGCCCTGCTGACCCTGGTCAGCGCCGAGCTGGTCAGCGCCGTGGGCCGCATGCCCAACGTCGCCGACCTGCACTACCTGGTGGACCCGCAATTCGTCGAGAACTCCACTGGCGGCGGCCAGGCCCACCCCGAACTGGGCCTGGCGCTGTTGCTGGGCCTGGTGCTGTGGCTGGTGGTGCAGCGCAGCAGTCGCGGGGTATCGCTGCCGGCGCTGCCTCGCCACGCCTGGAGCCTGCCGGCGGTGCTGCTGCTGGCCCACGGTGGCATCCAGTACCTCAAGCCCAGCGAGGCTGACCAATGGCAGTTGTTCAACCTGCCGCACCAGGCCCTGGCCACTGCCGTGGGCCAGGCGCAGATCCGCGTCGAAGACTGGCTCGATGGTGACGCCCCAGACGCGCCAGTGCAGATGGCCGGCCTGACCAACCTGGATCTTGCGGGCCAGCCGCTGCTGCCCAGCGCCGGCCGGGCGCGCAACGTGCTGCTGATCGCCCTGGAAGGCATTCCCGGCGCCTATATCAAGACCAACCGCGAAGCGCTGCATAGCCGCTACCAGGAAAACCTGATGCCCAAGCTCAGCGCCTGGGCCGAACGCGGGATGAACACCCCCGACTACGTACTGCACAGCCACCAGACCATCCGTGGCCTGTACGCCATGCTCTGCGGCGACTACGACAAGCTGGACAACGGCACGCCCAAGGGCGTGGAGATGCTGACCCAGAACCAGCGCAACAAGGCCTGCCTGCCGGCGCAGATGCACAAGTTCGGCTTCCAGACCCACTACTTGCAGGGTGCCGGCCTGCGCTTCATGGCCAAGGACAAGATCATGCCGCACATCGGCTTCGATTCGACCCATGGCCTGGAATGGTTCAACAACCCCAATTACCTGGAATTTCCCTGGGGCAAGGATGACAAGGCGTTCTTCGAAGGCGCCCTGGGCTACATCGACCAGCTGAAGAAGAACAAGCAGCCGTGGATGCTCACCCTGCTGACCGTCGGCACCCACCAGCCCTATTCGGCCCCCGAGGAGTATCTGGAACGCTATGACACGCCCAAGCAGGCTGCGGTCGGTTACCTGGACGACGCCATCGGCAACTTCCTCGAGGGCCTGGAGCGCAAGGGCGTGCTCAAGGACACCCTGGTGATCATCACGTCCGATGAGTCCCACGGCATCGATGGCGTGCGCCTGGCCTCGTCCTGGGGCTTCAACCTGATGCTGGCCCCGGACCAGCAACTGTTGCCGCACATCAAGTCCGGCACCTATGGCCATGTCGACCTCAGCGCCTCGGTGCTGGACTACTTCGCCCTGCCGGTACCCGCCAGCCTCAGCGGCCGCTCGTTGTTCCGCGACTATGCCGGGGGCCGGGAAATCATGTCCTACACCAACGGCAAGCTGCGCTACCACGATGGCCAGGGCACCTTCACCGAGTGTGATTTCCAGCAGCGCTGCCGCAACTACGCCAGCCCCGGCTTCATCGCCGACAGCGCCAGCTTCCTGGGCCAGTACGGTGGCCAGCGGGCTCGCCTGGTCAGCGCCCGGGCGGCGAACCTGGACCGCAGCCTGCTGCAATCGCCACTGAACCAGCACTACCAGTTCGGCAGCCCGGCGATCATCCCGCTGCAGGCGCAGATCAAGGACGACTGGGCCGACAACCTGATCGGCGCCCAATACCTGGAGATGCCCAAGGGGACCCAGACCCGCGTGCGCTTCACCGTGCGCTCGGCCGATCCGCAGCAGAACGCCTACATCCTGCTCAAGGGCAAGGAACTGGAACAGGACGTGCCCCTGGGCCTGCCGGAAGAAATGCTGGTGACCCCGGACCAGCCCCTGCAGATGGATTTCCGCTTCGACAACCCGCAGACCCGCAAGGCATTCTCCTTCCACCTGCTGGGCTATGGCCTGGGCGCCGTGGAGGTCAGCGACTTCAGCGTGATCACCGAACTGCCGGGCCAGGAAGACAACAACGTGGACATGCCCCTGGAGGACGACAGCGAGCATTCCAGTTGATCCCCGGGCGGGCCTGCCGATGCCCTGCGGCAGGCCCCACGGCAATCCGTAACCTGGCCCGGGTTCCGCCACCTGCTGACGGGCGCTGGCGCAACGCCGGCTTTGCGGCTATTTCTACCAGGCCTGCCTGAACGAGCCCCGAGCATGAACCAACCCGCCGCGCCCTCCCTGGAACGACTCGCCGCCGCCCTGGACACCCAGCCTTTCATGGTCTTGACCGGAGCCGGTATCAGCACCCCTTCGGGCATCCCCGACTACCGCGACAACGAAGGTGTGCGCCGTGGGCGGCAACCGATGATGTACCAGGAATTCCTCAACCAGAGCGAAGCCCGCCGGCGCTACTGGGCCCGGGCCATGCTCGGCTGGCCGCGCATCCGCCAGGCCCGGCCGAACGCCGCGCACCTGGCCCTGGCGCAGTTGCAGGCCAAGGGGCGGATCGCCGGGGTGATCACCCAGAACGTCGACACCCTGCACGACCAGGCTGGCAGCCCCGGGGTCATCGAACTCCACGGCAGCTTGCACTGGGTACTGTGCCTGGACTGCAACCAGCGCAGCGAGCGCGACGCCATCCAGCAACAGTTGGAGGCACAGAACCCGTACCTGGCCGGCGTCGACGCAGTACAGGCGCCCGATGGCGATACCCTGCTGGACCCGGCCTTCGAGGCACGCTTCCAGGTGCCACACTGCCCCCACTGCCAGGGCGCGCGGCTCAAGCCCGACGTGGTGTTCTTCGGCGAGAACGTGGCCCCGCCCACGGCCGCCGAGGCCTGGAGTGCGGTACATGAAGCCGGCGGCCTGCTGGTGGTGGGATCGTCGCTGATGGCCTACTCGGCCTTTCGCCTGTGCCGGGCGGTGGTCGAGCAAGGCAAGCCGCTGCTGGCCATCAATTTCGGCAAGACCCGCGCCGATGCGTTGCTGGACCTCAAGCTGGAGCAGCCCTGCGACCAGGCCCTGCCCTGGCTCGCCGAACGCCTGGGCAGTTGAATCAGGCAGGCAGGCGCTGGCCGAGGCTGGCCTCGCGCAGGATGTCGAACAAGGCCTGGGCCGCGGTGGACAGCTCTTCTCCCGGCTTGGTCAGTACCCCGATGGCCCGCTCCACTACCGGCTCGCCGAGGGTGATGCAGTGCCCACCCAGTTCACGCATCTGCCCGGCACACAAGGCCGGTACCGCGCTCACCCCAAGACCGCTGGCGACCATGCGGCCCACGGTCGCCAACTGGTGGCTCTCGAACTCCACCGGCAACTGCACGCCCTGGGCCCGCAGATGCTCCTCGAGCATGACCCGCACCGTGGAGGGGCGCTGCAGGGTGATGAAGGGCTCCTGCAACAGCGTCTGCCAGTCGATCTCGCTGCGCTGTGCCAGGGGCGACTCCCGGGACACCACGGCGACGAAGCGATCGACATACAGCGGGGTGAACGCCAGCGAAGTGCTGTCCTGGGGTTCGAAGGCCACCCCCAGCTCGACTTCGCGGTCGCGGACCATCTCCAGCACCTGCTCGTTGATCACATCGTTGACCGTGACGTTGACCTGCGGGTAGCGGGCCCGGAACTGCTTGAGGATCGGCGGCAGCAGGTTGCCGGCGAAGGACGGCATGGCCGCCAGGGTCACCCGACCGCGTTGCAGGGTGAAGCGCTGGCGCATTTCGTCCTCGGCGTTGTCCCAGTCGGCGATCAGGCGCCGGGCCAGGGGCAACAGCGCCTCGCCCTCGGGCGTCAGGGCGACGTTGCGCGTATTGCGGGTGAACAAGCGTCCGCCCAGGCCCTCTTCCAGGGCCTTGATGGTCAGGCTCAGCGCCGACTGCGAGAGGTGCAGGCGCTCACAGGCCAGGGCGAAACTCATGCTGTGGGCCACCGCCAGGAAGGCCCTTATCTGTTTGACCGTCATCCATCATCCTCAGGAGGCGCAGCGACAGGCCACAAGCTATAAGCTTGCAGCTTGCAGCTTGCAGCTTGCAGCTTGCAGCTTGCAGCTTGCAGCTTGCAGCTCATTATGCTGTTTTTCAAATCAATCAACCTTAAAAATCAACTTAACAAATCAATCCCATGGCGCAACACTGATCCCACAACGGCTGGCCAGCCGCCAACGAACAAGAAAGAGGATGGTGCATATGGCAGGTTTCGATAAGCGCGTGGCGTCCTACGAGGAAGCCCTGGAAGGTCTGCAAGACGGCATGACCGTGATCGCCGGGGGCTTCGGCCTGTGCGGCATTCCCGAGAACCTGATCGCCGAGATCAAGCGCCGGGGGACCCGCGACCTGACCGTGGTATCCAACAACTGCGGCGTCGACGGCTTCGGCCTGGGCGTGCTGCTCGAAGACCGCCAGATCAGCAAGGTGGTGGCCTCCTATGTCGGCGAGAACGCCCTGTTCGAGCAGCAACTGCTCAGCGGCGAGATCGAGGTGGTACTGACCCCCCAGGGCACCCTGGCGGAAAAAATGCGCGCAGGCGGCGCCGGCATCCCGGCCTTCTTCACCGCCACCGGCGTCGGTACTCCAGTGGCCGAAGGCAAGGAAACCCGCCAGTTCAATGGCCGCACCTACCTGATGGAAGAGTCCATCACCGGTGACTTCGCCATCGTCAAGGGCTGGAAGGCCGACCACTTCGGCAACGTGATCTATCGCCATACCGCACAGAACTTCAACCCCCTGGCGGCCACCGCCGGCAAGATCACCGTGGTCGAGGTGGAAGAAATCGTCGAGCCGGGCGAACTGGACCCGGCGCAGATCCACACCCCGGGCATCTACGTCGACCGGGTCATCTGCGGCACCTTCGAGAAGCGCATCGAACAGCGCACCGTGCGCAAGTGATCGCCCTTCCCCAGCCCGACTAAAAGGACAATAAACATGGCTCTTACCCGCGAACAAATGGCTCAGCGCGTCGCCCGCGAACTGCAGGACGGCTACTACGTGAACCTGGGCATCGGTATCCCGACCCTGGTGGCCAACTACATCCCCGACGGCATGGAAGTCATGCTGCAATCGGAAAACGGCCTCCTGGGCATGGGCGCCTTCCCCACCGAGGACCAGATCGACGCCGACATGATCAACGCCGGCAAGCAGACCGTGACCGCACGCATCGGCGCATCGATCTTCTCCTCCGCCGAATCCTTCGCGATGATCCGCGGCGGCCACATCGACCTCACCGTGCTCGGCGCCTTCGAAGTGGACGTGCAGGGCAACATCGCCTCGTGGATGATCCCCGGCAAGCTGGTCAAGGGCATGGGCGGCGCCATGGACCTGGTGGCCGGTGCCGACAACATCATCGTCACCATGACCCACGCGTCCAAGGACGGCGAGTCCAAGCTGCTCAGCCGCTGCAGCCTGCCGCTGACCGGCGCGCAATGCATCAAGCGCGTGCTCACCGACCTGGCCTACCTCGAAATCGAGGATGGCGCCTTCATCCTCAAGGAGCGCGCCCCCGGGGTCAGCGTCGAGGAAATCGTCAGCAAGACCGCCGGCAAGCTGATCGTGCCGGACCACGTTCCCGAAATGCAGTTCGCCTGAGGAGCCCATCATGCAAGACGTCGTAATCGTTGCCGCTACCCGCACCGCCGTGGGCACCTTCCAGGGCTCGCTGGCGGCCATTCCCGCCGTCGACCTCGGCGCCGCGGTGATCCGCCAACTGCTGGCCCAGACCGGCATCGACCCGGCCCAGGTCGAC